>CAUQSG010000066.1:0-8975 GCA_963520725.1 uncultured Flavobacteriaceae bacterium
GAATAGGGCATGTGGTTTTCTATGAACCGAGTTTGTTTGTGACTGATTTTTGGAGTGTTTTCCTGCCCATCAGGACAAAACCTACGCTCGAGTTTACAGGTTTTTCTGGGCTGGCGAGCCATGGAGCTACTATCGCATTGATTTTGACTACATTATATTATAGCTATAGAATCATTAAGAAAAATCCTTTTTGGGTTTATGACAGATTAGGAATTGTCATTGCATTAGGAGGGGCTTTTGTGCGAATGGGGAATTTTTTCAATTCGGAAATTATCGGAAAACCAGCGAGCGAAACTTCGCCGTTTGCGATACTTTTTCTACAGCAAAGCATGGAATATGGAGCCATAGTTCCGAGATATCCTACTCAGCTTTTTGAGGCTTTTGGGTATGTTTGTTTATTTATTTTATTGGCTGTTTTGTATAAATTTACTCGTAAAAAATATCAGCAGGGATGGCTGTTTGGGCTGTTTTTTGTGATACTTTGGAGTATTCGTTTCTTTGTAGAATTCTTGAAAGAACCGCAGGGAAATGAGGTTATCACATTTGCAGGGCTCAATACTGGGCAGGTTCTGAGTATTCCATTTATGCTGGCAGGTGTGGCGATTATGATTTATTCCAAGAAAAATAAAATAGAACCAGCCGAATAAGGTTGATTTACAAGGTTTTTGCTTTGTAATCAATTTTTGAAAAAGAAGAAAAATGATTTTAAATTCAAAAATTTACGGACAGGAAATTCAGGAAATTCCTCTGTTGGTTTTTCATGGATTGTTCGGAATATCAGATAATTGGGGGACTTTCGGAAGAGAATTTGGTCAGTGGATGCCTTGCCATTTGGTAGATTTGCGTAATCACGGAAAAAGTTTTCATTCGGATGAAATGTCTCATCAAGTAATGGCGGAGGATATTTTAAACTATATCAATCATTATCAATTAGATAGGGTTAATCTTCTGGGGCATTCTCTTGGGGGCAAGGCAGTAATGCAGTTTGCGATTTCTTATCCAGAGAGGGTAAATAAACTTATTGTAGCAGACATAGCGCCAAGGGCTTACAGACCGCATCATCAGACGGCTTTTGAAGCGTTGCAAAGTGTAGATTTTTCGGCTGTTTCAGCTCGTAAAGATGTGGAACTTCAGTTGGAAAAATACATTACGGACAGAGCCATGCTTTTATTCCTTCTCAAAAATCTCTATTGGGAGCAGGAAAATAAACTGAGCTGGAGATTTAACCTAAAGACTCTTTCCGATAAATATGCTGATTTGGTCGGAAATATAGAAGCGAAAGGAGTTTTCGGAGGGAAAACTTTATTCCTCGCTGGCGAAAAATCTAATTACATCCTTCCAGAAGATGAAATCCTAATTCGTGAGAAATTCCTAGACAGCCAGATTGTTAAAATTAAAAATGCAGGGCATTGGCTTCAAGTAGATAATTCGCAAGATTTTAACAATTCTGTTAAAGATTTTTTAATAAAAGGCTAATCATAACATAGATCAATTTTTGTGTGAATAGAATTTTTTATATTTACACAATCAAAAATTTTAAGATTATGTCAAGTATTAAAACTATAAATCCTGCCACAGGCGAGGTATTAAAAGAATATCCAGAGATGACATCTGGTGAGGTTTCAGAAATTATCGCACAGGCTGATGCAACCTTTAAAGAATGGCGTAAAAAATCTTTTTCAGAAAGAGCAAAAGTACTCTATAACGCTGCAAGAATCATGCGTGAGCGCAAAGAAGAGTTGGGTAAATTATGCTCTATCGAAATGGGGAAACTTCACAGAGAAGGTATCGCAGAGGTGGAACTTTGTGCTGGGATTTTTGAATATTATGCAGAAAATGGAGAAAAACTATTGGCGGATAAGCCTTTGGAAACACCACACGGAAAGGCATTTTTGTCTTATGAGCCGATAGGTGTGATTTTGAGCGTTCAGCCTTGGAATTTCCCTTTCTATCAGACTACTCGTTCTGCTGCGCCTAACCTTATCGTAGGAAATACCATAGTGCTGAAACACGCATCTAATGTGCCACAGGCAGGAGAAATGATGGAAAAAATTCGTTTAGAAGCAGGCGCGCCTAAGGGAGCTTATACTAATATTTATGTCCCTGGTTCTAAAGTATCAGAACTGCTGGACGACCCACGAGTAAAAGGAGCTGCTCTTACAGGAAGCGAACCAGCAGGAGCGAGTTTCGCATCTGCAGCAGGGAAAAATGTGAAAAAATCAATCTTGGAACTTGGTGGAAGTGATGCTTTCATCGTTATGCCAGATGTTGATTTAGACAAAGCTGTAGAAACTGCTGTGAATGGTAGACTATGGAATGCAGGGCAGGTGTGCGTTTCTCCGAAGAGAGTTATCGTTCCAGAAAGCCTTTATCCAGCGTTCCTTGAAAAAGCTACACAGCTATTTGGAAATGCTAAAGTGGGAGATCCTCTTGACCCAGAAACTCAGTTGGCACCTTTAAGTAGTGTAAAAGCGAGAGAAGATGTTTTATCTCAAGTAGAAAAAGCCGTAGCACAAGGAGCAAAACTAGTGGCAGGAGGTAAAAAAATAGAAGGTCCAGGAGCATTTATGCAGCCTACTATTTTGACAGATATCAAAAAAGGAATGGACGCTTATTCAGATGAAATATTTGGGCCAGTACTAATGATTTATTCTGTGAAAAATATGGACGAAGCCGTAGATTTGGCTAATGATACTAAATACGGTCTTGGTGGAACGGTTTTCGGAACGGATGTAGAGGAAGCAGTGAAAATCGCACGAAGAATAGATACGGGAATGGTCTATATCAACCATGTGACAGGGATTTCGCCAGAACTTCCATTCGGAGGAACGAAAAACTCTGGATATGGTAGAGAGCAGTCCATAGAGGGAATATATGAGTTCGTTAATTCTAAACTAATCAGGGTAACTACTCCTGATGCAGCTTATTAAAATATTATGCAAAATTTAAAAGGAAAAACAGCCCTCGTAACAGGTGGAGGGCGAGGATTAGGTAAAGCCGTAGCTTTGGCTTTGGCGGCAGAAGGTGTAAATGTAGCCATTACAGGTAGAAATGAAAACAATCTAAAATCCGTAGTTGCTGAGATAGAGAGCAAAGGTGTGAAATCATCTTATTCAGTTTTTGATGTAACTGATAAAAAGCAAGTTTTTGCTTCGTTAGAAAAATTACAAAATGATTTCGGGAAGTTTGATATTCTTATCAATAATGCTGGAATAGCGGCTTTCGGAGGAATTTTAGAAATGGATGATGAGCAGTGGGAAGACATTGTAAAGACCAATCTTTTTGGGCCTTACTATGTGGTGAAAGCTGTGGTGCCAGGGATGGTGGAGAAAAAATCTGGCGATGTGGTGAATATTTCTTCAACAGCAGGTCTGAAAGGAAATGCACTTACTTCGGCATATTCTGCATCTAAATTTGGATTGATAGGAATGTCAGAATCTATGATGTTTGAACTTCGTAAGCAGAACATTCGTGTGACGACCCTTACACCAAGTACGATTTCAACGGATATGGCTAAAACAGACCTGAAAATCACGGATGGAAACCCTGAAAAGGTGCTTCAGCCAGAGGATTTCGCAGAGCTGGTGGTAGATTTATTAAAGCTGAACAAGAGAGCAATGCTGGCTTCGGCGGCTCTTTGGTCTACAAATCCTTAAAAATTACTTTTTTAAACCATATTAAAAGAGACTTTGGCTTATCTTTGCCAAAGTCTTTTTATTTAAAAATTGCATGAAAATATTGGTGCTTGATAATTATGATAGTTTCACTTACAATTTGGTTCAGATGGTGGAGCAGATTGTAGGGAAGGAGTTTGTCTATGTTTTTAAAAATGATGAAATTTCACTGGAAGAAGTAGAAAAATATGATAAAATCATCCTTTCTCCAGGGCCAGGCGTGCCTAATGAAGCAGGGATTTTGCTGGATGTGATAAAGGAATTTGCGCCAAAGAAACCTATTTTAGGCGTTTGTCTTGGTTTACAGGCGATTGCAGAGGCGTTTGGTGGAAAGCTGATTAACTTGAATAATGTCTATCATGGAGTTGGGATTTCTACGACTATTATTGAGGATAATGCAAAGATATTCAGCGGTTTGCCTTCTGAAATCATTACAGGAAGATACCACTCTTGGGCGGTGGATTCTCATGATTTCCCTGAAGAGTTACAAATCACGGCTGTAGATGAACAGGGCATCATCATGGCATTACAGCATAGAAAATACGATGTCCATGCAGTGCAGTTTCACCCAGAAAGTGTATTGACACCTTGTGGGGAGAAGATTTTGGAGAATTTTTTAAAGGATTAAAAATTTTTTAAGCCATCATTATAAGGCTTAGGGCCATAATAGCCATACCAAAAATCAAACCATAAATGGAAAGATGATGTTCTCCAAATGCATGGGTAGCAGGTAATAGCTCATCAAGAGATATAAAAACCATAATTCCAGCTACTATGGCAAATATCTGCCCCATCAAAACAGGAGTAATAAATGGCATTAAAACAAGATATGCTGCAATAGCTCCGATAGGTTCTGCTAGACCAGAGAACAAGGACATCAGAAATGCTTTTTTCTTGTTTTTAGTTACTTGGTAGATGGGGACAGCTACTGCTATGCCTTCGGGGATGTTATGTATGGCTACAGCAGTTGCAATGGCTATACCTAATGTGGGATTTTCAACTCCTGCAATGAGGGTGGCTATCCCCTCAGGAAAGTTATGAATAGCGATTGCAAATGATGTCAAAATCCCCATTCGCATTAGCTTAGAACCTTTTTTTATCGGTTTTTCCATATCTTCTAAGTGTTGAATTTCATGAGGATTTTCAAATGAGGGAATTAAACGGTCTATAATGCCAATGAATAAAATTCCGCCAAAGAAACATAACCACATGGTTAGCAACCCTTTTGTATTTCCCATCTCTTCGGTAAGGATTTCTCTGGATTGAACTAAAAATTCTGCAAAGGATACCAAAATCATCACTCCAGCGGAAAGTCCCAAGGAAAAAGATAATAATTTTTTGTTTGTCTGCTGAGTGAAAAAGACAATCAGCCCCCCAATTCCAGTGGATAATCCTGCAAATAAAGTCAATAAAAATGCGATAAAAATATGCTGTTCCAAAATACTAATTATTTATATCACAAATCTAAAAAATAAAGGCAAGAATAACTAACACTAAGGTAAATATTTTAAAAATTCCCAAAATTTTCTGTTTTTTAGGTAGTTGAGAGAATTTTCGTTGCGATAGGCCTCTTGTTCAAAACTGATTTTTTCATACGCCATTTCTCCATTTCTCAGTTTGATATACCAATATAAAAACTCAGTGAGATACCAAAGGTAAAATAGAATAATGCCCATTTCCAGCTGCTGCCGAAGGTGTATTTTTTCGTGGTTGATAAGGGTGTGGTTATTTTTCAGCCTTTTATCTTTTAAAATAATAAAGGGAAAGATGGCAATTCCTAAAATTTTTGTATTTTTGAGCAAAGTTTGGCACACTATTATCATTCAACAAAAATAAAATAAATTTTGTATAACACTAAAAAAATAAAGATATGAACAGAATAAAGTATTTATTCCTATCAGTAGGGATGGGGCTTCTGATAGCATCTTGCAGCCCATTTAGAGTAGTTTCAGATTATGACCCGAAGGCTAACTTTTCTGAGTACAAGACTTATTCTGTAAACTTGGAAGAGCTGAAACTGAATGATATAGACCAAAGCAGAGTGACTGATGAATTACAGAAACAGTTGGCAGAGAAGGGATTATCCCAAAGTAATGAAGCAGCAGATTTGGTGATTCAGGTAAAGGCAAATCACAAGCTGGTAAGAGATACCTATGTGACGCCTAATGTGTATTTGGGAGGCTGGGGCAGCTGGCTCGGCTGGGGAATGGGTATAGGGAGAACTTATACTAATGAATACAACCAAGGAGGACTAGTTTTTAACTTTGTGGATGCAAAGACAGGGAAGCTCGTTTGGCAGGGAAAAGGAAGTGGAATTAATGTAGATTCGCCGAAGTCAAAACAAAAGCAAATTCCAGAAATCATCGCTGAAATATTGAAAAATTATCCACCGAAGAAATAAAAATCATTTTAAAATAAGAGAGGCTGTCCTACGGGATGGCTTTTTTATTGATAAAACTCATCTTTCTATTTTGGTGGAAAATGTGTACATTCGCAAGAAAAAATTATGCGAAAAATTTTATTTACATTCTTGATTTTCTGCGGTGTTTTCACTGCTTTTTCACAATCACGGGATTTATTTGCTTTAGCCAAAGGAAATTATCTTGGACTCAATGCACTATTTGACCAAGATGAAAATCTCTATGGATATGTGGCGATCTACGGCTATGGCAAGTCTGGTGATAAAACGAAAAAATTTGAATATGTCTTTTTGGATAAAAACCTAAATCCAGTTTCTAACAAAGAGTTTGAAGGAGATATCACGGCGGCAAACTATTTCGGAGCAATTGATTTTAGAGGAAATTTGGTTCTTTATCCAAGAGCTGATTATGATGCAGTAAAGGGAAGGGACTTCTTCTATCCGCGCACAATGGAGGTGAATCTAAAGGATAACACCATCAAACAAAAAGTATATTACGAATATGAGAATAATGCTTTCAAAGAAGTAACAGAGCCAGAAAATGTACGAAACCAAAGAAAAGAAGAAAGAAAAGAGCGAAGAGAAAAAGGATTTCTTTATGTATCTAGTGTTTATGAAATAAAAGAAGGTGGTTTCATCGTTATGGAATATGATGACTACGAAACTTATGGCAAAAATCATAGCTTAAAAAGATACGATGACAATAAAAAACTGCTTTGGGAATACAAGTATAATACGGATGGAACTGAAAGAAAATATGAAGCCATCAGAATTATTGAAAAAGATGATAAACATATCTACACTATTCTAAAAGTAAAGAACAAGAAGGAATTTTCTTATTTCTTCCAAGTGCTGGACATTAAGACAGGAAATATAAAAGCCAAAACACCGATTACAGGCTTGAATGAACAGACTATGGATGAAATTACTTCTCTATATTCCAGTGGAAGATTGGTGGATAATGATAAAACATTTGATGATAAAATAATCATCTCTGGAAGGTTTTATGAAAAGGAAAAAGCGCTATTGTCTGTGGGATTGACAAGGCTTGTTTTAGATAAACGAACCTTTGGAGTAGATGTTAAAAACATTTATTTCATAGACTTTAAGCCATTTATACAAAAAATCAATAAATTCAGCCATGTCGGAATGGGATATTATCTTTTGGAAAGAGATTTCTTCTTCCTAAAAGACGGCAGTGTAGGGATTTTATTTGAAAAATGGAGACCAGAGGGGGCTTATTCTGCTTCAGCGACGAAAGACATGGTGTATGCCTTTACAGATAAGGATTTTAAGCTGAAAGAAGTGAGAGTTTTTGAAAAAGATAAAACCAAATGGAGCATAAATGCCGATTATCTTTTCTCTCAATATCTAAACGCCGGCAAAGATGTGGCGTTTTTCTTCAGAGATTTTAAAAAAGATAAAGAAACGAAGGAAAAGAACTGGAATTTGTACATCAATACGCTTATCGATGGTAAATTCAATCAAGAGAATGTAAAAATCTCCGAGAAAGACAATTATTTTGTAGTGCCTTACATTGGGAAAGAGGGCTATATTCTCCTCCGTGAATACAATGAGAAAGAAAAATTCAATAAAATCCGTTTGGAGAGATTAAATTTTTAACTAAAAAAAGGGGCTTCTAAGAAGCTCCTTTTTTATTATAATAATCTGCAATATTCTTGATTTCTGCTAAATTTAGATTCCACATAAAACTCAAAAACTGCTGATAGCTTTCGCTCTGTTCTTTGGGTTCTATTCTGTCCAGATAGCGGTTTAGGTTGTAATTTTTTCGTGCAGTGTAGATTTTATCAAACAATTTCCCAAGCCATTCGTGATAGTAGTTTTCCTCCTCTTTGTCCTGTAAAAACTGCATAGCAGCGTAGATTCCTCGCCCATATTGTTCGGAATACCATAGGTTGGGCAGGACTTCCATTCGGGCAGTATTTTTGAGTTTGGCAAATTCTTCATCGCCCTTTTTTGCTTCTTTTTTGTTTTTAAGTTCAGCGAATTGTTTTGTGATAAATTCCATCCTTTGGGCTAATTCAGGGTGCGTGGAGAGAGAATCTTTGTTTAATTTTACTTTGTAATGGTCGTAATTATAATTCCCAAAATCTTCCTTTGTCATCCAGCTGTCTTTGAAGGGCTGGCTGGGCAGGTTGTAGAGTTTTTTGTAAGTTTCTATTTTTAGTTCTCGCGGCGAAATCGTGTCATATTTGCTGAGGTTGCTCAGAGTGTTGTAGAATTCGGTGTTTTCGTAGTCAGAATTTCGGAAAAGGACATATCCCAGCGAGTCGGCTTCTACTTCTCTTTTTCGTTTGATTCCGCGCTTTTTGTAGAGATTATCTTTTACGATATCAAAGGCTTTTTTGGATTTATTTACCGATACTTTTTTCAGGTTTTCCATTATGGAGCGGCTGTCTTTGTCCTCATTGATTTCATTGACCAAAGATTTCAGCGTGTGGTCTAGTAAGTAATGGGCAAGTTCGTGGCTGAGGACGCTCGCTACTTGCGCTTCATTGTCCAGCACATTAAAAAGTCCCATATTTACCACGAAAGTCCCATCAGCAAGGCAATAGGCGTTCGGAGTGTTGTTTTTGGCAACCAAAATGTTCAGATTGTCTGGGATTTGTGGATTTTTCTTTTTTAGGTTTAATAGGATTTTTTCCAGCTTAATTTTAAAATTAGAATTAAAGGAATAGTCCTTGTCTTTAATCTCTTTCTCAAAATCTTTGTAAAACTCTCGGTAGAATTTTTCCAGTTCTTTTCCCGTTTTTCCTGTGTATCTGGATTTTAGGGATTTTATCAGGGCTTCGTTTTTGGTTTTCAGCTGGTTTAGAAATTCTTTTCTCTGCGCATAGTCTGCCGTGTCTATCGGTTTATAT
>CAUQSG010000067.1:0-8762 GCA_963520725.1 uncultured Flavobacteriaceae bacterium
CTGACCTAAACAACATCATGGAATCTGCAAAGAAAAATATGACTAACAGCATCAATCAGACCAAGCTAAAAGAAGAAGGAAAACAACAGCTGATTTCCAACCTGCAGGATATTTTTGTATTGGCTAAATCCCTAAATTACACCATAGAGGACGAAACCAAAACTTTACCCAGCGTTTTATAGTTTTTAATTATTTCCTCTTTTTAACTTGCTTTTTCTTGATATATTTTTTTGTCTGAGCTGCTGCTATGGCTGCATTGCTCTCACAAAATACAGATAAAGCCTCCTTTTTTACTAAAGTGTATTTAAACTCGCCTTTTCTAAGTGCTTGTTTGAAATTTTGTACATCTTCGGCTTTTAGGGGTTTTCCATCAAGTATAAATAATATTCTGCATTTTGGAGGAGTAAAACAAACTACAATGTCTTTTTCTCGGTGAGACAGCTTTACATTAACTTCTTGTTTAGGTGTTTTTTCTACAACTGGATAGCAGTGATGACCTTCCTCAAAGAAGACAACATCCCACTGCCCTACTACCAGTTTATAAAAACCGTTTTTATCTGTCAAAGTTTGAGACTGGCTGTCAGAAGATACCTTCACATTAGGAAAAGGCATGCCGTTCTCATCCGTAACTCTTCCCGTGATGGTAATTTGTCCAAACAAAGGAAAACAAATCATAAAACTAATAAATAAAAGTATTTTCTTCATGATAATATGGGTTTTAATGTTTTTATAGTTTAAATTTCAACAGATATTCTTTGGTTTCGGTGGAAATTCTCCTACTTTCTCTTGCTTTTTGAATGGTTTTGTTCTGCACAAAAGGCGGCAAGGTCTGCGCTTCTATCAGTGGCATGGCGGTTTCATACTGCTTTGCAAGAGCCGTTGCGAAATACCAAGCAAGCATCATATTCACATAGTATTCCTCGGATTTCACCTCGGAAACCAACTGAAGCATCTCTTTTTGGAAATACTCATCTAGATAGTTGGAAAGCAGCAGCCCGACAGCATATCTTATCGTATAGGTTTTATCGCTTTTTATCCATTTTATGATGTATTCATAGACTTCTTTAGGATATTTCTGGAAGATTTTGGGAGAAAAGGTATCACAAACCGCCCAGTTGTCCACGAATGGAAGAAAAGCCTCTGTATGTTCCACGGCGCTTTGGAAATCTTTTATTTGCTCTATAAGAAAGCCATGCAGGAGATTTTCTTCATAATAATGGTGCGGCAGGGCGCTGAAAAATTCCTCCACCACGGACTTATCTTTATAAAATTCTTTGGCAAATTTCCGTAGAATAGGAACACGAATACCGATGATTTTTTCTTTGTCTACATTGGGAATGAGTTTCGCGGTGAAATCCCTGTATTCCTTGTCCTGTAAGGCGAAAAGTTCTTTTATTAAAGGATTTTTGGAATTCATATTGGGTTTAATTTTTATATTGAATTGAATTAAATTTTATTTATCATCCAAATCAACAAAACTGACTTTCTTCTCAAAAAATCTATATCCCAAAATGGCCATAGTAACACCTATTACCAGTCCCACAGCCACATCCGTAGGGAAATGAACCGCCAGATACATCCTGCTGAATGCATAAGGCACCGCCCAAAGATAAACCCAAAACGCCCATCGCAAAACACTTCTCAACACCAAATAAAGAAAAGTGCAGATAGCAAAACTATTGCTGGTATGCCCTGAAAAAAAGCTGTATCCTTTTTCCGTAGTGATGATTCTGAGATAAGGTATCAGCTCCTCATTATGCAAAGGACGAAGCCGCTGCACCAGTTCCTTTGTCCCTGTGGTCATCAAAGCAGTGAACAAAAATGTCAGCGAGAAACAAATCAAAATCCATTTCACCTCTCGTTTAGAAAAATATCTAAATACTAAAAAAAGAATCAGCACATAAAACGGAATCCAGTTCCATGCATCCGTAATGGTCAGCCAAAAACTATCCCACTCTGTGCTGCCTGTCTGATTGATAAAAATCAACAACTGATGGTCTAAATCTATAATACGCTCTATCATTTTATTAAAAAAGGAGGCTATTTATACCGCCTCCTTGTAGATTTTTATTTATGAATTAACTTTCCCAGTCAATAGTAACAATTTTCCCATCTAAACTAAAATTCACAGCAAGGATTTGATCGCTTTCCTCTGGGCGTATCATATAATCAACCATCACATCCACACCATCTTCCTCTTCAGTAGAATACCAAAGTCCAATGGTTTCTATCTGCATCTCCGCAACGAAATCATCCACATTTTCAGGAATGTTCTCTAATTCCTCTGCATGAAAATCCAAGTATTCAGAATCCTCCTCTAAATAAGCTTTTAGAGCTTTGCGGGCTTTTTCATCCATTGCATCGAAGTTTTTTAGGAATTTTTCAAATGAATCCAGCCTTTCTGAAGACAAATCATCCTCTCCACAGAACCAAAATTCAGCCTCAACAGATGTATTTTTATAAGGAATTTCTTTTTCCCACAATACATCATAACCATCTAACTCTTCCGTATTTAATTCTCCAAAATACGCATGCTTTAAGTGTTTCATATTAAATTATTTGTTTAAAATTATTTTCTTTTTGTTTAGCAAATATAAATAAATTCCTGTTATTTACTTTGTAAAACTTCTACTCTATAAATTAACTTTCCCAGTCAATAGCAAGAATTTCCCCATTTAAGTCATACTTCACGGCAAGGATTTCATCGCTTTCCTCTGGGCGTATCATATAGTCAATTATCACTTCACCTATTGAACCCTCATAAATAGAATACCAAAGTCCAATGGATTTTATCTGCATTTCTGTAACGAAATCATCTACATTTTCAGGGATATTTTCCAATTCCTCTACATGAAAATTCATGTATTCAGGCTCCTCTTTTAAATAGGTTTTTAGGGCTTTACGGGCTTTCTCATCCACTACATCAAAGTCTTTTAGAAACTTTTCAAATGAATCCAGCCTTTCTACGGACAAATCATCCTTTCCACAGAACCAAAATTTTACCCTTACAGACTCATTTTTGTAAGGAATATTTTCTTTCCATAATATATCATAATCATTTAGCCCTTCTGTATTTAATTCTCCAAAATACGCGTGTTTTAATTGTTTCATAAATTATTTGTTTAAAATTATTTCTTCTATTTAGCAAATATAAATAAATTCCTATTTCCTGCTCATATCCCTCTTCTATCCTTTACCCTTCCCAATCAACAGCAAGGATTTTCCCTTCTAAACTGCACTTCACAGCAAGGACTTGATAGCTTTCCTCTGGGTGTATCATATAGTCTATTATCACTTCACCTGTCGAAGCTTCATCAATGGAATACCACAGCCCAACGGATTTTATCTGCATCTCTGCAACGAAATTAGGAATATTCTCCAATTTTTCTAAATAAGAACTAAAATACTCAAAATTTTCGTCTATATAAGCTTTCAGTGCTTTACGGGCTTTTCCATCTATTGCATCGAAGTCTTTTAGGAATTTTTCAAATGAATCCAGCCTTTCTATGGACAAATTATCCTTTCCACAGAACCAAAAACCTACACTTACAGTTTCGTTTTTGTAAGGAATATTTTCTTCCCACAATATATCATAATCATCCAGCCCTTCTGTATTTAATTTCCCAAAATATGGATGCTCTAAGTATTTCATACTAAACTAATAAATGTAAATAA
This sequence comes from uncultured Flavobacteriaceae bacterium, assembly GCA_963520725.1. Lineage (GTDB taxonomy): Bacteria > Bacteroidota > Bacteroidia > Flavobacteriales > Weeksellaceae > JABCPE02. The sequence continues at coordinate 3,676 of CAUQSG010000067.1, forward strand.
TTTGCTGCCACTTGTTTATTTTACACTCACTCTACCAGAGCCGTTGATTATCCGCTTTACTTTCTTCGGATTTCCTTTAACGGTAACATCGCCCGCACCTGCTATGGAAACATCCACATCTTCGGTCACATAGGTGGAAACATCGCCCGTACCACTTATACTGATGGCGGCTTTTTCGGCGGTTAGTTTTGAAGTATCTACATCACCGCTGCCATTGATATTGATAGATAAATTATCAGTTTTCCCACCTACTCGGATATCGCCTGAACCATCTATTTTTAAAGCAAGAGAAGAAGCATCCACCTGCAAACGCGCATCACCGCTGCCGTATATGCCAACATTTAAAGCCTTTGTTTCCAGATTTTTTTCGGAGTAAATATCCGCGGAACCTTTTATGTCCACTTGTTTCAAATGAGAATCCACAGGAACATAAATGATGATAGGCTCTTTTACCTTGTATCTGTTCTTTTCTGCGCCTATTTTCAGCAGTCCATCAGACACCTCTGTCTGTATGAGCGGAAGGATGTTGTCAGGAGCGTTTATTTTAATCTTTCCGACCTCTCCATCGGTAAAAATAACATCATAGCTACCCAAAACCTCTATTCTGTCATACGCAGAAAGTTGTTTTTCTTGGGTAATGATATTGTTGCTCCCCACGACTACTTGATTTTTACTGCAATTCATCAACAGTAAAGCCAAAAATACTAGTGCGATTACTCTTTTCATGATGTTATTATTTAAAATTATCGATTAAAACTAAAAAACCAAGAGGTTTTCCACCTTTCCGAAGAGGGTTTCAGTCTCATTTATTTCTTAGACAAATGGTAGTAAGCCAGCATTTTGTAGTATAATTTCGCTGCCAAGAATGCCGTAGGTTTTGGATTAGCAGAATCCATCAGCTCCACGATATCAAACGCAACTACATTACATTTCTCAAAAACCTTCTTTAATAATTTCAAAGTAGGATACCAAGCCAATCCTCCTGGTTCTGGCGTTCCCGTAGATGGCGCAATAGATGGATCAAAAGCATCCAAATCTATCGTAATATACACATTACCAGAAACTTTACTAAGGACATCTTCTATCCAGTTTGGATTTTCAGCAATCTCATGCGCCCAAAAACACTGTCCTTTTGGGACATACTGCATTTCTTCCACATCACACGAACGGATTCCTACCTGAACCAAATTATGCTTTTGATTAGCCTCAAAAACAGCGCAAGCGTGATTAGAAGTAGAACCATGAAACTCTGGTCTTAGGTCTGTATGAGCATCCAGCTGAAGCACCGTAAGGTTTTCGTACTTCTCTCCCACTGCACGGATAGAACCGATGGACACAGAATGCTCCCCACCAAAAAGTGTGAAAAGCTTGTCATGCTGAAGCATTTCTTTTGTTTTTTGATAAACAGCCTCTGTCATGGCTTCTGGCGAAGAGTCCTCTGTAACTTCCCCAGCCAAATAAACTCCCTTCAAATATGGCTCTGTAGCAGTCTCTATATCATAGAGTTCCATATTTTCTGATGCATCTAAGAAAAGTTCATGGCCTTTATCCGCTCCCTTTCCCCAAGTAGAAGTTCCATCATAGGGAACTGTTACAAGCATTACTTTTGAATTTTCTAATGTTGCATTTTCTTCTGGTATTCCTGCGTATGTTTTCATTTTTTATGTATTTAAATTCTATTTTTAACTAATTTTCAATCACTTATCTCAAATCACAAATCTCCTTCACAAGAGCGGGATATTTCTCAAATAATTTTTTACCCCCAGCGATTTCTCCCTTTATTTCTACTATATTATCATAATTAATATGCGGATATTTTTCATAGACAATGTCCCTTATTTCGCTCTCATCTTCGTTTTCATGGTTTTCAGAATAGGCATCATCACTCACATAGAGCAGTTCCTCTGCCCAAGTGTCCCCTATATCAAAATGATATTTCCCACTGATGAAAGCATTGATGTCTTTGGTTATATCCTCAAAAAATTCTTTCCCTTTCAGCAAAAGCCAGCATCGGAAATAGATAAATCCATCGGCAGAAACATAAGGTTCTTCCTCAAAGCTATAAACACCATCTTTTTTCTCAAAATCACAATTTAAAATGATGTAAAGCTCTGCTATCTGGGCGGTATAGAGTTCCATCAGTTTTTCTTGCATAGTTTTTTCAAAAGATACCAAACGCTCTTTTCCATGCTTCGCCAGATAACTTGTCAGCTTTTCCAGATGCTCTTCTACATCGTAGGCATCCCACTTTTTCTTGTTGTATTTATAGCTTTTTTCAATGGCTTCCCAAAACAAAAATTCAGCTTTTTCCTCCTCGCTCATTTCTATTTTAGCAGGGATTTCTTCGTTTGGAGAAACTTCTACATAGCCTTTTTTCATCTTTTGAGTGATGAGTTTTTCGCTTTCCTTTTGGCATTCTTCTTCACTCGCGAATTTCTTTGTCATTTCTCGCCCAGCAGTTCCTATTTTTCCATAATGAACGATTTGCTCCTCTCCTTCATATTCAATATTCCAAAACTTATCTGACAAATAATTTTGATTGATAAAAAACCTTTTCATCGCTCGTTTTTTTTGAAGATTAAATTAAATTTTTATTCGCTCTATATCCGCGCCTATGGCTTTTAGTCGGCCTTCTATATCTTCGTAGCCTCGGTCTATCTGCTCTATATTGTGGATAATACTTTTCCCTTCAGCCGAAAGAGCCGCTATCAGAAGGGCATTTCCAGCTCTGATGTCTGGCGAAATCAATGTAGTTCCTCTCAAAGGCGTTTCGTGGTTAAGCCCGATTACTGTGGCTCTATGTGGGTCACAAAGGATAATTTGTGCTCCCATATCGATTAGTTTATCCACGAAAAACAGACGGCTTTCGAACATTTTCTGATGGACAAGAACACTTCCCTTCGCCTGAGTAGCCACCACCAAAATGATTGAAAGTAAATCTGGCGTAAAACCTGGCCAAGGAGCATCAGAAACGGTCAAAATAGACCCATCAATAAATTTTTGTATTTTATAATTTTCCTGCGATGGGATGTAGATATCATCTCCTTTTCGCTCTAATTTTATCCCTAATTTTCGGAATGTATCAGGAATGATGCCGAGCTGTTCCCAGTTCACATTCTTGATGGTAATTTCTGACTTTGTCATCGCTGCCAGCCCAATCCAAGAACCAATTTCCACCATATCTGGAAGGAGAACATGCTCCGTTCCTCCAAGGCTTTCCACGCCTTCTATGGTCAGCAGATTAGAGCCTATTCCTGTTATTTTCGCTCCCATTCTATTGAGCATCTTGCAGAGCTGCTGAAGATACGGCTCACAGGCTGCATTGTAAATTTGGGTCGTTCCCTTAGCCAAAACAGCCGCCATGATGATATTGGCTGTTCCCGTCACCGAAGCCTCCTCCAAGAGAATAAATTTCCCATTTAATTCCTTAGCTGTAAGGGTGTAAAAACTTTCTTCTTCATTAAAATTAAATTCTGCTCCCAGCTCCACAAAACCCTGAAAATGAGTATCCAGCCTTCTTCTTCCTATTTTGTCTCCTCCTGGTGTAGGCATATACGCCTCACCGAAACGCGCAAGCATCGGCCCTAAAAGCATCACAGAGCCTCTGAGCTTTGCTCCATCTTTTCTAAATTCCTTTGATTTAATGTAGTCAAAATGGATATTATCAGCCTGAAAAGTAAAATCACCTTTTCCGTTTTTAATTACTTTTACCCCAAAATCTTGCAGGATTTCTATCAAACGATTAACATCCTTGATGTCTGGTATATTACTGATTCTCACAGGCTCAGAAGTCAAAAGCACGGCGCAAAGTATTTGCAGCGCTTCGTTTTTAGCTCCTTGTGGTGTGATTTCTCCGCTTAGTTTTTTTCCTCCTCTTATCTGAAATGCTTCTGTCATCTTTTTTTATTTTTTTGTGAATGATGGTTTCTTTTTTTATGATTATTTCTCTTGTTTCTGTTGGAGTGATAGATTTTACTTTTATCCAAAGTTTCTATTCCTGTCAAATCTAGTTTATCCTGAGAAAGTTCCTTCAAATGCCTGAAAATCACTTCGTCCTGCACATGTTCTTTGTTATAGACATTATAGGATTTTTTCATATTGTTGGCAATTACCTGTATCAGAGCCTCTTTCTCCTCGCCTTCTTCCAGCTCTATAGCCCTATCTATAAGCTGTAAAATGCTCTTTCCGTAGAATTTATATTCATTTTCAAAAGAAGGATAATCCATTCTATTGGGCTTTTGGGCAAGCTCCTCCTTCGTTGGGAAAGGATACGGCGCATCTACATCCAAATCATAATCTGCTAAAATATACAGATGATCCCAGAGTTTATGCTTATAATTTTCCTCATCGCGGAGATGAGGATTTCTTTGTCCCATAAATTCTACTATGGTTTTCGCCACTTCATTACGCTCTTCCTTGGAAGGTAGTGATTTACAGTACTCTACCATCTGCTGGATATTTCTGCCATATTCTGGCATGAGCAACTTTGTGCGGTTTGTGTTATATTCCATTGTGTTTATTGATAAAATTTTGAATAAGCCTAAAAGGCATATCTCATTGAAAACTAATTAACTAAGTCTAATCCTCCGAAATTCCCTGAACTCATCATTAGGTAAGCGCCTTGGGTCTTGTCCAGCGTGTTCCAGTATTCGTGGAGACTTTCTGCATTGGTAAAGACTTTCAGGTCTGAATTACCGAATTTTTCTTTAATCATTTCAGGCGAAATCGGTTCCATTCTCTTGATTTTCAAGGCTTCTTCCGAATAGAAAATCACTCCTGTATCCAGCCCGTCCATTGCTCCTTTGTATTGTTCTAAAAATATGGGATTCAGCGAACTATAAGTATGAAGCTCTAAAAATCCGTAAGTTCTTTCCTTCTTAAACTGCTCCTTGAAAGCTGCCACGGTTGCTTTTACCTTGGATGGCGCGTGTGCAAAATCTTTATACAAAATCCCGCCATCTTTTCTTTCCACTTTTTCCAATCGCTTGGAAGCTCCTTTGAAACTCATTATCGCTTCATAAAACTCCTCCTCCATGATGCCCAGCTGCTGGCAGATAAGTTTTGCACCTTCCATATTGAGCAAATTA
>CAUQSG010000068.1:0-8743 GCA_963520725.1 uncultured Flavobacteriaceae bacterium
TCCCAATACATAATAACTTCCACTAAACCCTATTTTAATGAAAAATGAAAATAGAACTTCATCTCATTTATAATTTCAATTATTTGAAAAAAATTTTCTTTCTTTTTGTATTTCGCAGAATATCCCAATTCTTTTACTATTTCTATAACTTTTTCATTTGAATAGTTTTCAAATGTTTCTTCAAATCTATACTGATTACTTATATTACTATGTCTTTCGTATAGATTTATTTTTTCGAAAATTTCTAATTCTTTTTTACTTAATTCCATAAATTATCCTTTTGATAAAAGTTCAACAAATATAAATAAAAAACAGCCGTTCCGTGTGAGTGGCTGTTTTTTGTTATTTACAAAACTCTTGGTCGCATTTACAGCCAGAGCTTTCTATTTCAAAGGTAGAATGCTGGATGTTGTGATGTTCCAGCTTGTGGCGGAGTTCTTTTTTTATTTGTTCCATTTCTTGGAAACTTATACCCTCATTTACCACCAGATGGACGGTCAGGGCGTTTTCGGAGCTGCTCATCGCCCATATATGGAGGTGGTGGGTGTCTTCTACGGCAGGGATTTCCTCTATCAGTTTTTGGATTTCATTAGGATTGATGCCCTCTGGCACGCCGTTTAGGCTGAGTTTAATGCTTTCCGTCAAAAGTCCCCAAGTAGAAATCAAAATCACCACAGCGATGATGAAACTAATCACCACATCCGCGATATTCCAGCCTGTGAAATAGATAATCACCCCAGAGACAATCACGCCCACCGAAACCAAAGCATCTACCATCAGGTGCAGAAAAGCCCCTTTGATGTTGATATCGTGCTTTTGTCCTTTATAAAAAAGAAACGCTGAAACAGCATTGATAACCACGCCTATCGCAGCGGTGATGATGATGCCGTTACTCTCCATCTGTGGAGGTGTACTTAGCCGTTCCACAGCTTCTATGATGATTTTAAAGACAATGAATACCAGCAGAATAGCATTGATAAGCGAAGCCAAGATTGAGGCTTTTTTGTAGCCGTAAGTCAGGCTGTGCGTGCTGGCTTTTTGGGCAAGAATGATACCGACCAGCGAAATCCCTAGGCTGGCGACATCGCTCAGATTGTGGCTCGCATCAGAGATTAAGGCCAAAGAATTGATTCTAAAACCGACCGCAAATTCTATTATAGTATAAAGCAGATTCAGACCGATACCGATGTAAAAGGCTCTATTGATATTTTCCAGACTGCTTACACTATGGTGGTGGCAGTGTCCCTCGTGTGAATGTCCCATGATTTTATGATTTTTTATAAAGTAAATAAAAAAAACATTGGAAATTTACGAATTTTTTTGAACTCTATGAAATTAGAAAAGATGGATATTTTAGAAACAAAAATAGCCTGTCCCTAAAACTGACAGACTATTTTACAATAAAAAATGAAAAAATTTTATCCGTTAGTATAGCTCTGGAATGCTTCTTCCAGATTGCTGTATCGCCCTTTGAACTCCTCTATAGAGGTATCTTGCAGGATGTTTCCCTTGTGGATGAGGATGACACGAGAGCAGAGCGCCTCTACTTCCTGCATGATGTGTGTGGAAAGGATGATGGTTTTCTCCTTACCGATTTATTTTATCACATTTCGGATTTATATGATTTGGTTAGGGTCTAGTCCGTTCGTAGGCTCGTCCAAGATAAGTAGATCTGGCTGGTGGAGAATCGCCTGCGCCAGCCCGACTCTCTGTTTATACCCTTTGGAGAGCTGAGAAATCTTTTTGGATTTTTCAGGTGTGATGCCCACCAGCTCGATGACTTCATCTATTCTTTCGCTTGGTATTTTGTGGATATCAGCCACGAAATTCAGATATTCCTTCACAAACATCTCTTGGTAAAGCGGATTGTTTTCTGGCAGAAAACCGATGTTTTTCTTGCTTTCTATCGGATATTGAGTGATATTTTTATCGTTGAACAAAATTTCGCCCTCATCTATTTTCACTACACCTGTGATGGATTTCATCAGCGTGGATTTTCCTGCTCCGTTTGGCCCGAGAAGTCCCACGATTTCGTTTTTTTCAATGCTGAGGTTGATGTTATTCAGTGCTGTTTGTTCACCGAATTTTTTAGTTAGATTAGTAATTTGTAAAGACATAGTGAATTCAAAATATTTGGCGAAAATACAAAAATTCTTCAAAATAGACAGCCTACAAATTTAGGGATTTTAATATTTTAATTCGCTATAAATTTTTTTTAATTTTAAATCAAATTTTTATAGATTTGTAGGAAACAAAACTATTGTGAAAACAGACATACAGATTGCACAAAGTGCGGACATCAGACCCATTAGAGAAATCGCGGATAAAATTGCTATTGCGGAGGAAGATTTAGAATACTATGGCAGACACAAAGCCAAAATTCCTCTAAAATACATCGATGAAGAAAAAATTAAAAAATCAAAATTGATTTTAGTGACAGCTATTAATCCCACGCCGGCAGGAGAGGGGAAAACCACTGTTTCGGTGGGGCTTTGTGATGGACTGAATAAAATCGGTAAAAAAGCAGTTTTGGTGCTTCGTGAGCCTAGTTTAGGGCCTGTTTTCGGGAGCAAAGGCGGTGCCGCTGGGGGAGGATATGCCCAAGTTATCCCAATGGCGGATATCAACCTGCATTTTACAGGAGATTTTTCGGCAGTGGAAAAGGCGAATAATCTTCTTTCGGCATTGATAGACAATAACTTACAAAGTAAAAAACACAATCTAAACATAGACCCAAAAACCATCGTCTGGAAGCGAGTGATGGATATGAACGACCGAGCTCTGCGCCAGATTGTCATAGGAATGGGCGATAAAAACGGTGTAGTAAGGGAAGAAGGTTTCAATATCACGCCTGCATCCGAAGTGATGGCAATTCTCTGTCTGAGCCAAGATTTTGAGGATCTGAAACAGCGTTTAGGGAATATCTTTGTGGGCTATACTTATGATAAAAAGCCTGTTTTTGCAAGAGATTTAAAGGCAGAAAACGCAATGGCAATCCTGCTGAAAGATGCCATTAAACCTAATTTGGTTCAGACTTTGGAGGGAAATCCTGCTATTCTTCACGGTGGCCCTTTTGCGAATATTGCACAGGGGACAAATACTATTATCGCTACTAAAATGGGGCTTTCTCTCGGTGATTATGTCGTTACGGAAGCTGGTTTTGGTGGAGATTTGGGAGCAGAAAAGTTCATTGATATTAAATGCAGATATGCAGGATTGAAACCTGATGCGTATGTGATAGTGGCGACTATCAGGGCGCTGAGATACCATGGTGGAGCGAAAAAAGATGAGTACGGAAGCCCGAATTTAGAATACCTGAAAAAAGGTTTCGGAAATCTTTGTAAACATATAGAAAACGCTCAGAATTACGGATTTCAGCCTGTGGTAGCGATTAACCATTTTGCTACGGATTCGGAGGAAGAAATCAAGTTTTTGAAAGATGAATGCGCTAAACTAGGAGTTCATGCTGTTTTGGCGGATGAATTTATGCACGGTGGAGAGGGAATGAGAGATTTGGCGAAAACAGTAGTGGAAGCAACGGAAAAGAAGTCTGATTTCAAATTTTTGTATCCATTAGAAGAAAGTATAGAGGCTAAAATAGAGGCGGTAGCAAAGAAAATATATGGAGCAGGAGGCGTGGTCTATTCACCGAAAGCAAAAGCAGACCTTAAAATTATAAAAGATCTCGGCTTTGATAAACTGCCTGTATGTATAGCAAAAACGCAGAAATCACTGAGTGATGATGAGAAAAAAATAGGACGGCCTACAGGCTTTGATGTCACAGTGAGAGGTTTTGAGTTCGCAGCGGGAGCGGGTTTTGTGATTCCTATTTTGGGTGATATTATGCGTATGCCAGGACTTCCAGAAGTTCCTATGGCAGAGGGAATGACCATAGATGCAGAGGGAAATATCAGCGGTCTGAGCTAATAAATCAGAAAAATATTAAAAGCGAAAAGTCGGAGTTCTCTCCGACTTTTCTTTTTGGTTTAAGACAGTGTTAGCTTATTTTTTAGCCAATTTGTATTCAGGCTTTTTAGCATCACCTACTTTCTCAACAAGGTAAGCAGCATCTTCTTCTACTAAGAAAACTCTTGGTTTATCGTTTCCTTCTTCTTTAAGAGTAACGAAAGCACCATCAGCGCTTACTTCGTAAGAACCTTTAGCGTTGAACTGACCATCTTTTTTCTCTAAATAAGTTTCATCCAAAAGGAAAGAACCATCTTCGTTTAGAGTTAATTTCATTTCGATACCAGGACCGTCAGCAGATGGAAGTTTTCCAGAGAACTCACCTACATGCTTCTTAGGAGCTTCTGCTTTAGCAGCTTCCTCTGGTTGAGCTTGCTGAGCGCTGTCAGCTTCTACAGCTTGTGGAGTTTCAGTTTTAGCTTCTTCTTTTTTTGAACAGCTCACTGCGAAAAGCCCTGTTAATAAAACAGGCAAAATCATTTTTTTCATAATGGTAAAATAAAATTTAAATTAAAAACATTTTTAGTAAATCAATAAGCATGCCAAAAGATTTTTTGAAGAACTTAAAAAAATAATGATTTTTATCATGTTTTCTAAAAATCTAAAAACTCTTTAAAAATTTACCAAGTAGTGAACCAAAACTCATCAAAAAGAGCATTACCTGTATAATCCCAATCTTTGTTTGGATTTGCTAAATCAAATACTTGATCCATAGTGTAGGCTCTGTAGCCTGCTTCCATACAATCTTTTTTTTCTGTATCGTTTAGATTATCCTTACAACTGAAATAAATAAATTCTGATTTAAAACCTTTATCTTTATAATGATTTTCAAAAATAGTTTTATATCGTGCTAATTGATCGCTATGAATATCCTTTCACCTCAATGAGAAGAGCATATTTTTTCTTTTCTTGAGTTTCAATATTGGTTATCTCAAACTCTGCCCATAGATCTATTCTGTCCCATTGTCTCCATGTTTTGGCTCTTTCTATCTTATAAACATTGTCATCTAAACTATCTGGATTGCCAAAGAGTAATACAGATGCTATTTTTCTACAATATTTATGGGACTTATAATTATTGTATTTTATAGCATTATCAGCATCACAGCATTGAAGTGTCCAAGATAAAAAAGCCTCAACAAGACCTTCTATTCTGTCTGAATTATTTTCATCTTTCATGAAGAATGAATGTTTCTTTTTCATATGTTTTAGTGTGTTAAATAATTTTAATATTTTTTAGATATTAATGCTATCTAATATTCTTTTTTCTCCATTATTTCTTTGAAAATATTTTTATCTAATGTAAATACATAGTTTTCTGGGAAGTATTCCGATAATCCTAACTCATGGGTATTAAAAACATATTCTGAAAAAAGAGGATTGTTTCCTTTATCAGAGATTTTTTTAGATTTAGATTCATTATAATATATTTCTATATTGATAGGAAAAAGGAAGCCGTCTTTTAAAAACCAATCATCAGGATCGATTGGAAAAACATAATCTCTGTTTCCTATAGCCATATTAAGTTCAATGGCTTCCTCCTTTTCAAAGGGGATATTGCTTTCTATCGAAACTTCGGGAAAGTGATTAATTATAGTAATAGGGTAGATCTTATCATCAGCATTATATGTCCCTAAATTTATATATATCTGCCTTTCATTATTTATAAAGTGTGTTGCAATTTCTTGATGTAATTTCTTTATTTTTTCATTTTGAATTCGCTCATTGTGTTCTTTGCTTGATTCAAATTCTCCTTTTTTTGCCCATTCAAGAAAACTTTCTTTAGTCTCATTTTTGATATAATTGATGTCTTGAGCTTTTATAATAGCTTCTTGTTTTTCCATCTTTTCTCTCTCTTCTAGTTCTTTTGATAATTTTTCTCTCTGCAGTTTTTCAGCTTCTTTTTTCTCTTCAACTTGTTGTTTTTTATCTTTCTCTGCTTTTATTTCTGCAGTTGTTTTTAGTTTTTCTGCGGCTTTTAGTTCATCGGCCATTTTTGATACAAGAGCCATTTGCTGTGCTGTACCTTTGTTTTTACCATATAAACTTAGCTTTTCGGCAAATAAAGCATTGATAAAGAAATCTCCTTTCTTTCTAAGCTGGGTAATATCAGACAGAGGTACTCCCATCTGCTGTAGATATTTGTTTTCTATAGCTATTTTTTTTGTTTCATAAGCTGATTTCTTTTGTCCAAAAACACTTGGTGCTATACATATTAACAATGCACCCATTAAAACACTTTTTTTCATTTTATTAAAATTTTTAATTGTTTTATTCCTACTCTTTTTTAGGCTTTTCGGATGTCGCCTTTTATTGGGTTAGCTCTTCGGACAGCTGCTTGTTTTAGTTAAAATTTGGTTTTAGAAACTTGCAGAAAAATTATTTAGTAATCTTTCTATATTTTCTTTACCTACGGGATTTTGGCTGTGAACAGAGAATTTTGGGAGCGAAAGATTGTGCTCTATGCAGTATTCCACCAGATATTTGGCGCAGTCATATCCAGACTCATCTTCGCCTAAGTCATGGTCAAAAGAAATAAAATCAGGCAAGCCGTTTTGTGTAATATATTCTACAAAATCTGCATAATTGTACACTCTGTCAAAGCCTTCTGGAGTTACTCGTAAATCATCTAAGTATAGTTTTTTCATATATAAATAGTTTTAAATTTTTATTAGGAATTAGAAACCAGCTACAGAAAATAGTTGGTTTTATTTATTGAGAAAGATAATATCAGCCCATATATGGGAAAAAGCAAATTCATCTAAACATAAAATATGCTGTGCGAAACCCTGCACAACAGATGATTTATACACATATTTTTGAGCGAAAAACATGGCTTTTTCTAACTTTTTAAAACCCAAGCAAATATATAAAATATAAAAGGATAAAAAGGGCTTTTCAGAGAGGAAAATAATATGAAAAAAGTCATAGGTAACAACATTTAGAAAATAATGTTATATTTGCTCCCTTAAAAAATATAATAAAAATGAATAAAAAGTTGTTTAGCATAATGTTTTTAGGAACATTAGCTACTTTTTCTGCTCAAGAAAAACAAATAGATGAGGTGCTTATTCAAGGGAAATTCTTTGAAACTCCCTACCAAAAGGTCAATGAAAACATAGTAGTTATCCAGCATAAAGAAATAGAGCTGTCACCTGCCAAGAGCATAGATGAACTCCTGCAGCAGTATACAGGTGTGGATATCAGAAAAAGAGGAGGAAATGGAGTTTTGTCCGATATCTCTATCCGTGGAGGGTCTTATGACCAAGTTTTGATTTTGGTGAATGGTATTCGTATGAACGACAGCCAGACAGGGCATAATAGTTTCAATATTCCTATAGACCTCTCTAATGTAGAGCAGATAGAAATCGTAAAAGGCCCAGCTGCAAGGCGTTTTGGGAATAATGCCTACGCAGGAGTTATCAACATCATTACCAAAACACACAAAGAAAAAACAGTAAAAATAACTGCCGAAGGTGGAGATTTTGAAGCGTATTCTTTGGGCGCAAATATCAATTTGGGCGGAGAGAAGTTTTCCCAGTCTTTACAGGCAAATACGGCTTATTCCACAGGATACCGTTACAATACAGACTATCAGATTAGAAATGTTTTTTATCAAAATCAACTTGATATTAAAAACGGGAAAGTGGGAATTCAGGCTGGTTTCAGCGAAAAGAAATTCGGTTCAAATAGCTTCTATGGTTCTTCTGCCGACCAGTACGAAGAAACACAGGCATCCATCGTAAGTATGGCATACAGACAGAAGCTGGGAAACTGGGGGCTGAATGCCAATGCCTACTGGCGTAGAGGACAGGATATGTATCTATGGAGAAGATATAATCCTGCCGCATACAGAAATATGCACATTGGGAATAATGTAGGAGGGCAGCTAAATGCCAACTATCAATCTGTAATAGGGACTACGGGACTTGGGGTAGAGCTTAGAAAAGAATTTTTAGCGAGTAATAACTTGGGGCATAGAAACCGCTTTTTGACTCAGGTTTTCTTTGAACATCATTTCTCTTTTTTCAGTGAAAAATTGCAGATTGTCCCTGGGATTTCTTGGGCAAATTATAACACGGTAGGGAATTTCTTCTACCCAGGTGTAGATGTAGGATTTAATTTTAATGAAAATAATAAAATCTACGCCAATGTAGCGAAAGTCAATAGAATTCCTACTTTTACTGAACTATATTACTCTGATGCAGGAAATATAGGTGATGCTGATTTAAAGCCAGAAAGTGCGATTTCTTCAGAGGTGGGCTATCGTTATCAAAACCCTAAAATCACAGCGAAAGTGAGTGGTTTTATGAGAAATTCTAGCGATGCCATAGACTGGGTAAGAAATACATCAGCAGAAAAATGGGCATCAAAAAATATAGGAGATATCAATCTGAAAGGGGTAGAAGTGGAGTTTAGCCATAGACCTGTGGATTGGTTCAGTTATTCTGCGGGATATACTTATATTGATAATAAGAGAGAGACCGAAGGCTATGCATTCTCTAAATATGCACTAGAAAACCTAAAACATCAGTTGGTGGGTAAAGTAGAAGCCAGATTTTTGAAATATTTCTCTAACCAGCTCATTTATAGATATAACCAAAGATTAGATTTCCTAAGTTATCATCTGCTGGATTATAAAATTTCTTTCAAGAGAAACGGGCTGGACATTTATGGGTTAATCAATAATGTGACTAATACTCAGTATGAAGAAGTAGCGCTGGTTCCACTTCCTAAAAGATGGTTCCATGTAGGAATTTCTTACACTATAAAGATG
>CAUQSG010000069.1:0-8618 GCA_963520725.1 uncultured Flavobacteriaceae bacterium
TCCCAAATATTTGTTTTGCATAAGGCTCATATTCCTTTTCTACATAGTAATCTACTGCGATATTTTTCCATTTATCCTTTACTATCGCATACTCTCCCACTCCCATAAAGAATAGGTATGGTGCGTGTTTTTTATCCATCACCCAGTAGTCTGTTCTCAGTCCGCCATTTTCTTTAGTAGAAGATTTCAAAATACCATTAGAAAGGGTAACGAATTTATCTGGAACCGTCATAAATAATTCCTGCGTAGTCTTTTGGTTTGGTTTGTCTATCGTAGGAAACCACACTGAGTTAGACTCTGTTTCACCTTGTGTCCATATCTGCGTTGGTTTGTCTGGGTCTTTTCCTTGAGCATTGATGAAATAAAGCCCTTTCGCAGAGTTAATCGCTGCACTTCCCTTTCCTTTATGCTCATTCGGGCGCGCTGTATATTTGATATAAACAGTATAGTCCTGTCCTTTTTGATATTGTTTATCAAGATTTATTCTCAACAAATCATCTGAATAAGTGTATTTCAAAGGTTTTTTAGAACCATTTTTATCCAAAGCTATTTCGTGAATGAGCATTGCTTTGGCATTAAGCACCAAAGAATCTGATGCATAAAAATGAGGTGATGCAGTAAGCCACTCCTCACCATGCATTTGCTCTTTTTCAAAGTCAAATTTCACCTTTAATTTGGTGTGTTTCAGTTCTGTAGTCTTGTTGTGAGTAGCTCTATACGGAGCATTTCTACCAGAAGTTTCGGTCTGCGCAAGAGCAAAATTACTTCCTAAAATTGCTCCAAGCATCATCGCTGAGAATAAAATCTTTTTCATTGTTAAAATTTCTATTATTTGTTATCTTTTTAGTTATAATATTCTATAATTCGCTCGCTTATCATGAGTGGTTTATTCTCTGATATTGTTATTTTTTCTATCCAGTTTTTATTATCATCATATTTATAGCGGTATTTCATGACTGTTTTATCGGATTTCTCTTTGACCATATCACTATATCTGTTATACCTATATCGCACTTGGTCTATTCTTTCTCCTTTTTCGTTAAATGCGATATCTCTGACTTTGTTTCCCTTTTTATCATACTCAAACACAAACCTTCTGTACCGCGGTTCTACATTTATACTATTGTATATATGCTCTATTCTGTATCCTTTATCGTTATACTTGTAGTATGATTTGGTAAGTACATTTCCGTTTTCATCGGAATAGGTGGTTTCTATTATATTTCCCTTATCATCATACTTATCCTCAAATCCGTTAGGATTTTTATAAATTTTTATTCTTTCGCGAAGTATATCATTTTTCGGCAAGCGGATAACCTCCGTTACATTATTATTTGCATCGTAATAGATGACTTCTTCACCCTCACCGGAGGAGTTGTATGTTGTTTTTCTATTTTCAAAATTAGAAATAATCTCTCCTTTTATGATGTTATTTTTATTGTCCTTGGCTGTTAGGAACATCGTTACCTTTACGGATTTCACTTTCTGTTTTAGGTTATCTCTATCCCAGTCTGTTTTTACCTGCCCAAAAGCATATCCAGCAGTCAGCAGCAAGGCTGATATTAGTATTTTGTTCATTTGTTTATGTGTTTCTATTTTAGTTTAAATGTTCTATTTTAAATCGCCACAGGAGCTTTTATCCCTGGGTGCGGGTCGTAGTTTTCTAGTGTAAAATCATTAAAATCAAAATCAAAAATATTTTTGATTTCTGGATTAAGTTTCATCGTCGGCAAAGATTTTGGCTCTCGGGAAAGCTGTTTTTCCACCTGCTCAAAATGATTATTATAAATATGCACATCACCAAAAGTATGCACATACTCACCAAATTCCAAATCACAAACTTGGGCTACCATCATCAGCAGAAGAGCATAGCTGGCAATGTTAAACGGCACTCCCAGAAACACATCCGCACTCCTCTGATAGAGCTGTAATGACAGTTTCCCATCCGCTACATAAAACTGAAACATCGCATGACAAGGCGCTAGTGCCATTTTTGGCAGCTCTGCTACATTCCACGCAGACACGATGAGCCTACGGCTGTCTGGATTTTTCTTGATTTGGTCTATCACTTCGCTGATTTGGTCTATCACCTTCCCATCTGCTCCGTGCCAGCTTCTCCACTGGGCGCCATACACAGGCCCAAGATTTCCCTCTGCATCTGCCCATTCATCCCAAATCGTGACACCATTTTCCTGAAGATACTTCACATTCGTATCTCCTTTTAAAAACCAAAGAAGTTCGTAGATAATGGATTTAAGGTGAACTTTTTTAGTCGTTACCAGCGGAAATCCTTTGCTCAAATCATATCTCAGCTGATATCCGAACACACTCCGCGTTCCCGTCCCTGTCCTATCCGTTTTATCTGTTCCGTTTTCTTTTATATATCGTAATAAATCTAAATAATTTTGCATTTATCGTCACTTCTTTTTCATTCGTCCATTTCTCTCACAATCCACAAATATAACTAAATTTCATAGAAAGGCAAGGATTTTTTTTAAATTTGCAAAATGGCAAAACGAAAGAGAAAAAAATCTAAATCTAAGATTAAGAAAAATAAAAACCGCTCATATCTGTTTATTTCCCTTGGGCTGTTTTTTTTATTGGCTGTCGGGCTTGTTGCATTACTGAAAAAAAATCAGATAATGTACTATTATACAATGTATTTCGGCGAAAAACAAGCACCAAAACTGACCAACTCACCTTTTGAAACGCAGAGAATCAATAAAATTATAAAAAACTATTCAGACAAAACATTTGGACTTGACATATCGCATTACCAAGAGCGGGAGCACATCAACTGGGAAAAACTGACTATCTCAAATGGCGCTATTCCCTTAGAATTTATCGTCTTACGAGCCACTATGGGCAGCGATGGAAAGGACAAGCACTTTGCTCACTACTGGGAAAAAGCCAAAAAAAACGGACTTACCCGCGGCGCCTATCATTTCTATCGTCCAGATGAAGACCCTGTCACTCAGGCAGATTCATATATCAGGAGCGTAAATCTCTCTTCTGGCGATATGAGTCCTGTTTTAGATGTAGAAAAACTACCAAAAACAAAATCCAGAGAACAATTCATAAAAGACCTTCATATTTGGATAGATATAATCGAAAAACACTATGGCAAAAAACCTATTCTCTACACATACTATCATTTTTATAAAGACTATCTAAAGGGACAATTTGATGAATGTCCTCTCTGGATGGCAAACTACAATGATGTTCCACAGCCCTCTGATACTGACCCTTGGAAAATATGGCAGTTCACAGAAAACGGAATATCAGACGGTATAGAAACCAAAATAGACCTTAATGTCTATAATGGAAATATCTGGGAAATGAGAGAACTTTTAATAGATTAAACATTTTATTTAAATTTAAATCAAATTTCTTTATAATTTTAAAATCTATCTAAAAATAAAAAATCCTGCCCAAAAGCAGGATTCTTATTTTATTAGTGTTTTTTATGAGGTGGTTCATAAACAAGTCTGATGAAACCACTATATCCCTCATATTGTCTGTTAGTAGGAACTCCAACCACCAAACCTAGAATAGTATTTTCATTCAGAGCTACTCTAATCTGCGGTCTAAGCACCATATTAAATCTCTCTTTAGTAATACTCTTATTCACCTCCAAACCAACAAAGTTTCTAGAATTTGGAATTAGATAATGGATACTCGAGTTAATCTGCCAGTCTGTATCCACATGATTACTTCCAAAATGATGCGTGAAAACAGGCCCTGCATACACCATCGTACTGATGCTGTGAGTTTTACCCCATCCCTTTGCTACTACAAAGAACGGATTATAAACATTCCCTGTGAAAAATTTCCCATTTCCATAGTTTCTGAAAGAGTTCAGCTCTATTTCATTGAGGTAACCTATCGCCATGGAAGTGTAGGCTTTTTTATTTACCAAGAAAGTATACTGGATAGAGGTTTTGATACCTGCTACACCTGTCCCTGGTGATTTATGTGGTAGTTTTTCCGCAGAAGTATAAACATTAAAAGGCACCTCTACCTCCAATCCAAGTCTATCAGCCACCGCCCACTCATATTCTACTAATGGATAAAGCTCATAGTAACCATTATTTTCTGTAACCCCCATAGCTACATTCCATTCTCTTTCGCCTTTTCTCGCCCCAAGGTCTCTCATAAGGTCGATATACAAAGGCTCTGCATGGTGTAGTTTCAGAGGTTTTCCTTCCTCATCATCATGAGCTGCCACAACTGCTTCTTCCACTTTTACACTATCTACAGCCTGCTCTTGAGCTGTAGCAAATCCTGAAAAAACTACCAAAGCAGCTAATCCAAAAATTCTCTTAATCATAATCCTATTCAATTTTTAATTAAATCTAACGCAATATTACAAATATTTTTTTAATTCGAAATTTTCAGTAATATTTCCTCGTATTTACCCAAAATTATTTCCTTTGAAAATCGGCTTTTGATGGAATTAATGATAAGGTTTTTCTCACTTTTCTCAGTGGAAAGGATTTCTTTTATCTTCTCTGCAAACTGTTGATGCTCATTAATATCCGAAATCTCCCCATTGATTCCCTCTTCTACTATCTCCCTGATTCCCCCTGGGCAGTCATTCGCCAGCGCATACACACCGCAGGCTCCCGCTTCCAAAAGGACATTTGGGAAGCCTTCATAGCGCGAAGAAAGTATAAACAAATCCGAAAATTTCAGGTATTGATACGGGTTTTTCTGTTGTCCGTGGAAAATTACATTTTCCAGCTGCATATCATGTTTCATTTGGTGAAGAAGTTCCCTATCCGCCCCATCCCCCAGAATATGGAGTTTTATTTTTTCATTTTTTAAGAAAGAAAAAACTTTCAAAAGATTATCAAAACCCTTTCGTGAGGAAAGATTTCCTATCGCCAGCACATTTTTAAATTCTGTGTCAAAACCCTCTGGCTTTTCCGAAATCATCAGTTTTTCATTGATAAAATCAAAATCAACAGGGTTATTGATTTTAAATATTTTCTCTTTTTTAATCTTGAAATTCTCAATTAAATCATTCGTCATATCATCACTTTGGGTAATGATTTGATGAAAATTATTATAAAATCGGTAAAAAAATCGGATTTCCTTTCGGGTAACATGCTTTGAAACCACATTGGTCTCGCGCGAAATGAATTTGGTTTTCCTAAAAAACGGAATAAACGGAGAAACAAACGCCGAAATTTCGCCCCAGCCACAGAAAACAATGTCTGGTTTTCGCTGTCTTATCGTTTTCAAAATAGGCAACAAAGAAGAACGAATACTTTTGGTATTCGCTTCTATAATTTCTACATCTTCCTTCAAGAAATCCAGATACTCGCCCACCTTTTCAAATAGGAAAAGACTCGGCTGAAATTTTTCTCTCGGCAGATGATTGCATATCGTGGTAATTATCCGCTCTGCCCCGCCCATTTTTAGGTTGGGCAGAATGAACATTACCGAAATTTTTTGACTCATAATCTACAATGCCGAGAAATCTGGCGATTGGTTGTTAAGTACATGATTCATAATAACTTTCCCTGCTTCTTGCTTAAAGAAAAAGAACCAAGTTATTTTATCATCTATCATGTATCTTAGGTATTTTTTCTCTGCTACATGCACTTTTTCTGGCGTATCTACGGCTTTATCCAGATTATTTTCTATAAATTCATAGACCTCGCCTACCATTTCTTCGGCTCTGTCTATTCTATTGAGAATACCTTCTCTGAACAAAATATTCAACTGGCTGTCCAAACTATGAACAAACTTTCTGCTGTATACTATTTCTAATCTCTCCACCATCCTTGTATTTTTTTAATTGACTGCTTCTTAGCATCTTCCAAAGAAAATGCTTCATCGAATTCTGCTAAAAATCCTTCACTTGCTCCCTCGAATTTTAAATAATCTTCACTCAGAACAATCTCCCCAAAGCCTCTACTTCCTGACTTTACCACAGTAGAACACACGGTAGGCTCAGCAAAAGGAACCCCGAAAATCTCATTCTTGAAATTGATAAGATTCTTTATCACCTGCTCATCATTAAGGTTGATAACCCACCTTAGCAGCTCCATTTTTTCTTCTAATATTTTTGAATCCATTTATAAATTTTTAAAAATTTCTAATTTAATTTGCTACATCACTGATGAATTTTATTCTAAGCATTCGGATTTCTTCATCAGTCAAATCATCCGAAAACTCGGCACAAAGTACCTTCATGCTGTCACTTTCAGACTCTTTCATGAAATCCATAAACTCCTCCACCAGATCTTCATCTATATTTTCCTCAATATAATAGTCTATATTCAGCTTAGTTCCTTGATAGACAATGCTTTCCATTTCAGAAAGAAGCTCATCCATCGTCAAGTTTTTAGCTTGAGCGATATCCTCCAAATCCATCTTTTTATCGGTATTTTGGATGATGAAAACTTTGTGGTTGGACTTATTGACAAGCTGTTTCAGAACCATATCCTGCATACGCTCTATATTATTCTCTTCCACATACTTAGCAATAAACTCCGCAAATTCCTTTCCGTATTTTTTAGCTTTCCCTTCGCCTACTCCATAGATTTTTGTAATTTCCTCTATCGTGATAGGACACTGCACCGTCATATCCTCCAAACTAGGGTCCATAAACACCGTATAAGGCGGAATTCCATGCTTTTTAGCAACAGATTTTCTTAATTCTTTCAGCTGGTTAAATAGATTTTCATCTAAACCTCCACCACTCTGCACCTGAACCTGCTCCGAAGCGGCTTGACTAAGGTCATACTTTCTGTCTTCGGCTATCATGAACGGATTTTTCTCTTTTCCAGCCAAGAAATCAAGTCCTTTTTGAGATAATTTTAAAACACCATAAGTCTCAATATCCTTATTGATGTAGTTCTGCACCAAAGCCTGTCTGATGATGGATTTCCAGAAATTATCCGTCTGCTCTTTTCCTTTACCAAAGAAAGAAGAATTTTCTAATTTATAAGACTTCGTAACTGGAGTTTCTCGCCCTAAAAGCACTGAAATCAAATCATTTATCTTAAATTTCTCTTCCAGTTCTTTTATCAGTTCCAAAACTATTTTCAGTTCTTTGGAAACATCTTTCAGTGTTGGAGGATTTACAGAATTATCGCACATTTTGGCTCCAGCGCCATTTACAGGGTCAAACTGTTCTCCAAAATAATACAATAAATATTGTCTTCTATTCATAGAAGTTTCTGCATAGCCCACCACTTCGTTCAAAAGCTGAAGACCAATTTCTCTCTCCGAAACAGGTTTTTGGGCCAAAAACTTCTCTAATTTGTCTATATCTTTCGGGTCATAAAAAGCCAAACAATAGCCCTCGCCGCCGTCTCTTCCTGCTCTTCCTGTTTCCTGATAGTAGCTTTCCAAAGATTTTGGAATATCATAATGAATCACAAAACGGACATCTGGCTTGTCTATTCCCATCCCAAAGGCTATAGTAGCGACGATCACATCCACTTCCTCCATCAGAAACTTGTCTTGATTTGCTACTCGGGATTTTGCATCTAATCCTGCGTGATACGGCAGAGCATTGATTCCATTCACCTGCAAAAGCTGGGCAAATTCCTCTACTTTCTTCCTGCTGAGACAATATACTATCCCTGCTTTGCCTTTATTTTGGTTAATGAACTTCACTATTTCCTTATCTACATTCACTTTTGGGCGAACTTCGTAGAATAGATTTGGTCTGTTAAAACTTTCCTTAAAGACCACAGCATCAGTCATTCCCAGTGTTTTTTGAATATCATCCTGAACTTTGGGCGTTGCAGTAGCCGTCAGGGCAATCACAGGAACATTTGCGATTTGGTCTATAATGGTCTTTAGATTACGATATTCAGGGCGGAAATCATGTCCCCATTCCGAGATACAGTGTGCCTCATCTATAGCCACAAAGGAAATTTTTACTTCCTTCAAAAAGTCTAAATATTCTTCTTTTATCAAACTTTCAGGCGCTACATAGAGCAGTTTGGTTTTCCCAGATTTTATATCATCCATTACGGTTTTGGTCTGGGTTTTATTGAGAGAAGAATTCAGTACATGAGCTACTCCTTCCTTGGAAAACAGCCCATTCACAGCATCTACCTGATTTTTCATCAAGGCGATAAGCGGAGATACCACTATTGCCGTTCCCTCGCTCATCAGAGCGGGAAGCTGGTAGCAAAGAGATTTACCACCACCTGTCGGCATCAAAACGAAAACATCTCTACCCTCCAAGAGCGTAGAAATAATTTCCTCCTGATGTCCTTTAAAATTAGAAAAACCAAAATATTTTTTTAGAGAATCTGATATTTTCCCATTTTTCATACTTACTTATTTGTTTTTAGTTTTTATTCAAAAATCAATTTTGTGAGGTGTCTTTTATCAAAGATAAGAAATAAATTTGATTTGCAAAAAATGTTAAACAATTTTTATTCTTAGTTCTTAGCCACTAAAAAGTTATCTTTATGCCTTAAATCTACTCTTTTCCTTCCTCTTCTTTTCTATAAATCAAGCAGTCATGAGGAAAATTTTCAATATTATTTGAAACACACTTTTTTAAATCTATTGTATATTCTCCTTTTTTAAAATAAACTCGTTTAACTCCCATAATAAGATGGTGTGGTATGGGTTCTATGTAA
>CAUQSG010000070.1:0-8528 GCA_963520725.1 uncultured Flavobacteriaceae bacterium
GTTTTCCAGTGCTTTATCTCTATCATAGCGCGAAATTCGCATGAAAGGAAGCTCTGTCAGTCGGGCAATATCCTCCGTAACTACCTCACGCATAAGGTTTTTTATAAATGGTTTTAAAGCTTTATCAATCGCCGAATAAACTTCTTCTTTGCTGGTTTTACCTTTGATTTCTTGGTAAATTTCATTCTCGATGAAGATTTTTTCTAAACTCGCAAAATGCCATTTTTCCTGAAGTTCGTGCAGTTCTATTTCCAGCTCTTTTTTCAGAAGAGAAACCGTGTGGTCTGTGTTGTATTTCAGGATTTCCGAAACCGAAAGGAACATTGGTTTGTCTCCCACGATTACGCAGGCGTTCGGCGAAATAGAAACTTCGCAGTCCGTGAAAGCATACAGGGCATCTATCATCATGTCTGGCGAAACATCATTAGCCAGTAAGATATTGATTTCCACTTCATCAGAAGTGTTGTCCTCTATTTTTTTGATTTTGATTTTACCCTTTTCGTTAGCCTTTAAAATACTGTCAATCAGGTCACCTGTATTTTTAGAAAAAGGTAACTCGGTGATACATAGAGTGTTTTTGTCTTTTTGAATAATTCTGGCTCTTGCACGGATTTTTCCGCCTCGTTTTCCATCGTTATAGTTGGAAACATCCAGAAGCCCTGCCGTAAGGAAATCAGGGTAAAGCTGGAAACTTTTTCCTTTTAGATAAAGAATAGAAGCATCCAGTAACTCATTGAAATTGTGAGGCATAATCTTAGTAGAAAGCCCCACACCGATACCTTCCACGCCTTGTGCAAGGAGCAGCGGGAACTTCACAGGAAGGTCCACAGGCTCGTTGTTTCTTCCGTCGTAGGATTTTACCCATTCTGTAGTTTTAGGGTTAAAAACCACCTCCAGAGCGAAAGGCGTAAGCCTCGCTTCGATGTATCTTGCTGCCGCTGCCGAGTCTCCTGTGTAGATGTTTCCCCAGTTTCCCTGAGTGTCTATCAGGAGTTCTTTCTGACCAATCTGCACCATGGCATCTGTGATGGAGGCATCCCCATGCGGGTGGTATTTCATGGTGTTTCCCACGATGTTCGCCACCTTATTGTATCTTCCATCTTCCAGTTCGCGCATGGAGTGCATGATACGGCGCTGAACGGGCTTAAAACCATCATAAATAGATGGAATGGCACGGTCTAAAATCACATAAGAGGCATAATCAAGAAACCAATCTTGATAAAGCCCAGATATTTTTTTTAAAGTTTCTTCTTTATGTTCGTTTTCTTGCATTTATTTTGTGTTTATCAGTCTGATATTTTGGTCGTTTAGCTTAGTTTGAAGCCACTTTTTCAGCTTTTCTTCATCCAGATTCTCTTTTTCTTTGATCTGGTAGAGGACGGTATTTTCTTGTTTACGCGAATCTTTTTCGTAACTATTTAGTTTTCCGATAGATATGTTTTCTACCTCTGGAAAAATGATTCTGAGTTCTTTGATGAGCTGTCGGTCATCAAATTTGTATTCATTCAGCTCGGCAGTAAGATTTTGGATGATGATATCTTTTTCAGAGAAATCCTTGTTCTGCTGATTGATTTCAGCTAAAATTTCACTTTTTAGATTAGATGAATTATTTTTTATCAAGAGTTTTGTATCCTTGATTTCATAAGTGTCAGAAAGTTTTTTGTTAAGCGCTTGAATTTCAATACTGTCCATTCGCTGATTTAGTAAAACTAATTCTATGGTTTTTGGCGTATCATTTTGATTTATTTTCTTATAAATCACCGTGTGCCCTCTGTCTGTAAATTCGTTTTTGATGAAATTTTCTACATTTTTAGTATATTTATTATCACTAATGAGACGGTAAGCCAAGAAAATACTTGGAACAATCATAATAGTAAACAAAATATAAATGGAATATTTTACTTTTCTGTCAAATTTTTCATCTTTAGTAGAAACAGGTTTGTATTTAAGGAATTTAACAATAGTAAATGTAGCAATGGCGATGAAGAAACAGTTGATAGAATATAAATATAAAGCTCCAGCAAAAAATTTAAAATTGAAAGTTGCCAGCCCAAAACCTGCCGTACAAAGAGGCGGCATAAGCGCTGTGGCAATAGCTACCCCAGGGATAGGGTTTCCTTTTTCCACACGGGTGATAGAAATTATTCCTACAATTCCACCAATGAAAGCAATCAAAACATCATAAATATTAGGTGATGTTCTGGCTAAAATCTCAGACTGAGCCTCTTTAAAGGGACTGAGAGTAAAGTAAATCGCAGAGACTAAAAGGCTTACGATAGTGGCGGTGAGCAGGTTTTTTCCTGATTTTTTTAGAAGAGTTAAATCATAAATGGCAAGGGCAACCCCAATTCCTACGATAGGTCCCATAAGTGGAGAAATTAGCATGGCGCCGATAATCACAGCTGTGGAATTGACATTCAGACCAATAGATGCAATGAATATAGCACATGCCAAAATCCAAAGGTTAGCCCCTTTGAATGAAATGTTTTTTAAGACATCTTGTAAAACCTTGTCTTGTTTTTCTTCTCCTTCGTGTAAGTTAAATAAACTATGTTGTTTCATACTATTTATTGTCGTTATTGTTGTTTTCTTTGTTGGCTTTTATTGTTCGTTGTAATGAAAGTTTTAAATCCCTTATTTCACTGCTTGTAAGGTAGGAAATATCGTATTTTAGGATACTTTCTTTATGTTTTTTACTCGTGATTTTTATATATAACCTTTTGAATAACAATGCGTTTACGATTTCAAAGGAAACGAGTTTGTATTTTGGGAATTCATCTTTTGCTTCTTTTCCTAAAAAAGGAATGATAGAGTGGTTTTTGAAGTTAAGCGCTTCTCCATCACTATCGTATTCAAATATCTGGCGACCTCTCAGGAAGATAATCACTAATCCCGCTCCTCCGATGAGTAAAAGGGATATGCTTGCCATTTTCCCAAAAACAGGCAGTTTGATGATGTTCAAAAAAGTCATGCCACAGCCTATTATGGTAAAGAGAAGGGAAAAAGTTAGTAAAAAGTTGTATATAGGTGCTTTTTTTCTGTTGCTTAATCTCATGATACAAAAATAAATTGTTGATATTAAATTTTACTCTGTTATTGCTTCTTCTACTACTAAGTTTTCAAGGATAAAGTTCTGTCTATCAGGCGTATTTTTTCCCATATAGAACTCCAAAAGCTGGTCTATCGTGGTGTCTTTACCCACCACCACAGGCTCAAGGCGGATATCTTTCCCGATGAAATGTTTAAACTCTTCTGGAGAAATCTCTCCAAGCCCTTTAAATCTCGTAATTTCAGGGTTTTTTCCTAAATCTTCCAAAGCCTTTATTCGCTCTGCTTCAGTGTAGCAGTAGCGGGTTTCTTTTTTGTTTCTTACCCTAAACAAAGGCGTTTGGAGAATATATAGATGTCCATTCTTAATCACATCAGGGAAAAACTGAAGGAAGAAAGTAATCATCAGAAGTCTAATGTGCATACCATCTACATCGGCATCGGTAGCGATGATGACCTGATTGTATCTCAAATCTTCCAGACTTTCCTCGATATTTAGAGCGGCTTGTAAAAGGTTAAACTCCTCGTTTTCGTACACTACTTTTTTGGTTAGTCCGTAGCAGTTGAGAGGTTTTCCTTTTAGTGAAAATACAGCCTGTGTTTCTACATCTCTACTCTTTGTGATAGAGCCAGATGCAGAGTCTCCCTCTGTTATAAATATTTGAGTTTCAGTCTTTCTGGCTGCCTTTTGGTCATTGTAATGCTGTCGGCAGTCTCTCAGTTTTTTATTGTGAAGGGAAACTTTTTTGGCTCTTTCTCTTGCTAATTTTTGAATTCCCGAAAGTTCTTTTCTTTCCCTTTCAGAAACTAATATTTTACGGTGAATAGCATCGGCAATTTCAGGGTTTTTATGAAGGAAATTGTCCAGTTTGCTCTTCATATAATTATTGACAAAAGTTCGGATAGTTTCCAGCTCGTTACCATTCGCATCCTGTCCCATAGTGGTGGAGCCTAATTTGGTTTTGGTCTGAGACTCAAAAACAGGATTTCCAACATTGATGTACACCGCGCCGATGATAGATTTTCTAATATCTGCAGCCTCAAAATTTTTCCCGAAAAATTCTTTGATGGTTTTCACAAAAGCTTCTTTAAAGGCATTCAGGTGAGTTCCTCCCTGCGAGGTATATTGTCCATTGACAAATGAAAAATAGGTTTCTGACTGGGATTTATCCGAATGAGTAATCGCTATCTCCATATCTTCATCCTTTATGTGGATGATAGGGTAGAGGATTTCGCCGTCTATTTCCTCTTCTAATAGGTCTTTCAGCCCGTTTTCAGATTCGAAAACAGAGTCGTTATAATAGATTTTCAGTCCTAAATTTAGATAAGTATAATTACGAAGCATGCGCTCCACATATTCATTTCTAAATTTATAATTTAGGAAAATAGTGCTGTCAGGAATGAAACTAACCTCCGTTCCGTTCTTTTCGGTCGTGTCTGTTTCTTCTGTTACTTCCACCAGTTTACCCTCATGAAATTGGGCGGATCTGGTTTTCCCATCTCGGACAGATTTTACCTGAAAAAAAGTAGAAAGGAAATTGACTGCCTTGGTTCCTACACCATTGAGACCGATGGATTTTTTAAAGGCGCCGTCATCGTATTTCCCACCAGTATTCATTTTGGAAACTACATCTACGATTTTTCCCAAAGGAATTCCACGCCCATAGTCGCGCACTGTGACTTTTCCATCATTGATTTTAACATCTATTCTCTTCCCAAATTTCATTCGGAATTCATCGATAGAGTTATCCAAAACCTCTTTTAATAGGATATAAATCCCATCATCCGCCGCAGAGCCATCTCCCAGTTTACCGATGTACATCCCTGGACGAAGGCGCACATGCTCGCGAGGCTCGAGGGTTCTGATGTTATCTTCTGTATAGTTTGTCTGTTGTGGTGTGTTCATAAAGTTTCCAAAAAAGTGTAGCGACAAAGATAATAAAATATGGCTTTAAAGAAAAAACCATTATGATAAAAAGAAAAAACCACTCAGATTATTGAGTGGTTTTTGGTTTATTTAGTTGAATTTTTGTTCCATTTAGGGTAGAAAGAACATTTTTGATAACGCTTATCTATTGATATGAAAGTATCAGGAAGTTGCTCTTTAGCCCATTTTTCCAGCATTTCGTTTTTCTTCTTGTTGAGAGCCATATTCTTCACTCTTTCAAAATCAGTAGCAAGGTCTACTTGGTGGGCAGGAATCACATCTTCTATTTTTATGAATATTACAGCTTTTTTTCTATTGTGCTCATCTTCAAATACATCTGTGATGTCTCCTTTGTTATAACCTGCAATGTGGTAAGAGATGGACGGAGAAAGGTTTAGTTTTTCCTGTTTGTAGCCTCCATCTTCGCCAAGGATTATCCCTGCATTGTATTTTGTGCTTTTGTCATCAGAATACTTTGTGGCAGCTTCTTTGAAAGTGATTTTTCCGTTTATGATTCTTTTTCTGATGTCTTCCATTTCTTTTTTAGCTGCTTCTATTTCTTCTGCATTTGGAGTATTTTTTATAAGTATATGTCTGGCATCATATATTTTTCCTGATTTTTTTACAAGCTGGATGATATGATATCCATATTCTGTTTCCACAGGATCTGATATTTCGCCTTCTTGTAAGTTGAGAGCTGCTGCCTCGAAGGGTTTTACCATTGTTCCTTTAGAAACATTTTTGTAAAGCCCACCATTGGATGCAGAGCCTTCATCCTCAGAGTGGATTCTAGCTTGAGTCTCAAAGTCATCTCCATTTAGGATATCTTGTTTGATTTTCTTTAGTTTATCTATAATCTCTTGTCTGTGCTTGTCGTTTAGTTTAGGATACATCACGATTTGAGACAAGATGATTTCCTCTTTTACCTCTGGTAATTGGTATTTATAAGTATTATAAAAATCTGTTACTTCACTCGGTGTGATATCTGCTTTTTCCGTAATTCTAGCAAATTTACTTTGTCCGTAGTAGCTGTCAGAGTCTATTTTTTCTATCATACTTTTCATTTCAGCCGAATTTCTGAATTTGTATGTATCCAGCATCGCTTTTTCAGAAGGGAACTGACCAAGGATTTGGTTATATTTATTATTAACCTGCTCTTTTATTTCCTTGCTTCTGTTCGGGATTAGAGTATCTTTTTTTGCATGATATACTAGAAGTCTGTTATTTAGTAAGCTTTCTACAACTTCACAATTATCACCAGAAATCTTCTCACCCATTTGTTTTGCATGGTTTTCTTGCTCTGTGATGTCTGATTCCAAAACGATTTCATTTCCAATCACCGCAGCGATACCATCCACAAGCTGTCCTTTTTGCAGCTGTGCATTTATTTGAGCGGATAATAGTACGATTCCCAGCAGTAATGCCTTTTTGATATTTTTTATCATATTTTTACTAAAATTAGTTCGACAAAATTAAATTTCTTTGTGAGAAAATCTAAATTTTTTATTATAATTATTTCTTAAATTTTCAAATCCACCTCAAAAGTGGTAAGTTCTTGGAATTTTTTGATTCTTTGTTTCAGAATCATAGGAGAGACTTCCAGAAGTTTTTCCGTTCCGAATTTTTCTACCGTGAAAGAAGCCATTGCAGAGCCCACTATCACAGCTGTTTTCATGTTTTCAAAGGAAATGCTTTTTGTGGCAGCCAGATGTGCTGCAAAACCTCCTGCGAAAGTGTCTCCCGCTCCTGTAGGGTCAAAAACCTCCTCCAAAGGCAGGGCAGGAATAGCGAAAACTTTTCCTTCACTGAATAATAATGCTCCATGCTCGCCTTTTTTGATAATGACATATTTAGGACCCATTTTATGGATTTTTTGAGCGGCTTTTGGTAAGGAATATTCTCCAGAAAGCTGTCGCGCCTCTTCATCATTTATCGTGATGACATCAGATTTAGCAATGACCTCCATCAGTAAATCCCAAGTGTGGTTCATCCAAAAATTCATAGTGTCCAGAATCACCAGTTTAGGGCGACAAGACATACCGTTTAGAACTGACAGCTGTGTGCTAGGGTGAAGATTTCCTAAAAGTAGGATGTCATAGTTTTTACAATGTTCAGGAATTTTTGGCTCAAATTTTTCTAAAACATTCAGTTCCGTAGCCATAGTATCTCTGGAATTCAGGTCATTATGATACTTTCCTGCCCAGAAAAAAGTTTTTTCATTAGGGAAAATTTCTATTCCTTCTATATTGATATTTCTGTCGGTTAATAAATCCAAATATTCCTGTGGGAAATCTCCACCAACTACAGAAACTAAGCTGACATTAGCATTTAAAACGGAAGCGGAAAGCCCTATATAAGTAGCCGCGCCGCCTAGGATTTTATCTGTTTTTCCAAAAGGAGTTTCAATAGCATCAAAAGCTACAGTTCCTACTGCCAAAAGATTCATTTGATTGTAAGTGTATGTATTTTAATTATTTATGTTTCCACTCGAAGGTTTCTATCATATGCATCAAGTCTTTCTTGATGTATTCTACCGCAGGTTGTAGAGAGTCTGGTCTTGGTCTAGATTTAAAATATAAATTAGCCGTTACAAAATGGCGAGTGCTGTCCGTGATATAGATTTGGATATTGGATGCAGACTGCCCTTTTAGTTCGTAAAAGTTCCCAAAAACTCTTTTTTCTGGATAAGAAAAAGATTTAGTATCTATTGCAGAAGCTCTGATGGTGTGTTCATAGACCATTTTTTCTACTTCTTTTATATGTAGATTAAAATCATTTTTGATAGGAAAATAGGTTACAAAAATATTGGCTCTCATTGTAGGATAGACTACATTGTACCAGCAAGCCTGCTTTGCTTGGTGTATTTTTGCAAAGTCTGAATGCTCAAATGAAAACGAACATTCCGAAGAGAATTGAATATACTTAGCCTCAGGATACTCTAGCCTGAGTTCTCCCTTTGGTTTGGGCTGAACATCACTACTACATGAAACGAGAAAAGTAAGTATAAAGCTTAAAAATAAATATCTAAACATTTCGCAAAAATAAGAATTTATATCAAATAAGAAAGAGTAGAAATAAATAAAGTAATTTAGAATGATTAAAAATAAATAAAAAAGTATAAATTTGTAAATTCAAATTTAAAAATGTATCAAAGAAATGAAGACAGCATCAATTTATCAAGATTTAGAATTTAATGAAAATAAGCCAGCAATAAAGGCGATTTTGGAGACAGATTTTACGAAAGAAATCAGAATCCTAATGCGAGAAAACCAAGAAATGAAAGAGCACCAGACACCTTTTCCCATTGTAGTGGAACTGCTGGAGGGAGAAATTATTTTTGGTGTAGAAGGGCAGAATTACGAAGTTAAAAAAGGAGATTTATTGACTTTGTCAGGAGGTGTTCCGCATAATCTCATTGCGAAAAAAGAAAGCGTTATTCGTTTGACGCTTAGTAAATTAGATTCATCAAAAAGAGTAGAGGGCGTTGCCGAAAAATCCTAAATCATGAGCAAAGAACAAAATATGAACACCAGCCAAGGTCATTGGATTTTGG
>CAUQSG010000071.1:0-8383 GCA_963520725.1 uncultured Flavobacteriaceae bacterium
TACACAGCACACTGATGATCCTACTTCTTATGATGGGACGGTGGTTATCAATGGAGAAGAATTAAGGGTGGAAATCATTCTTGAAGATGAAGGCGACACTGAAAAGATAGAACAGCAGATGAACACCTTTTTCAGTGAGATAGACTCCCTATCACAAAAAGCAAAAGAATGTATTGCTGAGAAATATTTAGAACTCTACAATGACCACTTGCGTTTTGGCGATGATGACAAGGATGATGAATACAAACCTGAGCTTACTAAAGAAGAATTTATGGAAGCCCTTAGCTTGCGAAGTTTCTTGTTTTACAGTGAGGATGTAGAAATTTTCTTTGATAATAATGATATATTCTTGGGACACTCATTTATCGCCTCAGACTTTGATGGTGAGAATTTTAATGATGCCGAAATATGCCCAACTATTTGGTTAGAATAATTGATTGAAAATGAGCTTAGAAACTATCATTATCCATTACAGAAATCGTTTAGCCTCATTACCCGATGCCATACTTATAGGCGAAATCCCCGAAGGTGCTAAAAGTATTCCCCCACAAATGCTAAAATACATAGCCCCCGTGCATAGTGCTTTTTTAAAGCTTTGCAATGGCGGGTCTTTTGGCGATATCATTCTGTGGAGCGTAGAGGAGCTGTTGAAAAACCAATATCGCATTCCTGCCGAACAGCCTTCTTGGTATGAAATAGGGCAGCTTTTGTACGAGCCGCTTTTCCTTGATAAACATACCCAATGTGTGATATTCCCTGCTGATGTCTATGAAGGGATTGAGGGCATAGAGGTTGATTTTGATACTTTTATAAGAGAATATATTTTTGGGAGCAAATACAAAGAAAAAATTATAGGCTATGACAATGAAGATGATGATTGGTCAGTATTTTTAAATGATTCTTCTATAAGTTAAACTTTTATATAGACAAGCTAAAAAATGGTGTCAGCAGGAATGAAATACGAAGTAAAACAAATCTTAGAAATTATAGTATGAAATTTTGTAGAAAAGATTTAGGAAATAAAGAAAAGTATGATGAATTAAATGTTTTTCTGACAGAAAAGATTAATGAAAATCCTCTTGAAACAGCAAAAATAATTCTAAATATCGCTTTGAAATTTCGCCAATCATCAGCATTATATTCAGATAATATACTTTTTCTAGAGCATGTAGCCCAGTTTGCAACATTTCATAAAAGTGATAAAAAAATTTTGGAAACCTGCATCAATGCAATTGGAGAGTTCGGCGGGTTATCAAAGGATGAAAATTGTAAATGGTTTTGCTTTAATTTTTTAAAGTCCTTTAAAAACGATGAGGATAAAAAAATAAAGTATGTAGCAAATCTACTTACTATCTCTCTATACCCAGATTTTTTCATGCAAGAGCCTGACTTTTTTGAAGATGCTATGCACATATCCACCCTCGCTCCAAGAGAACATACAATGAAGGCTTTTGCAGTTTTTATAAGCACACAAATAAATAACATTCGGAAAGAAGACCTGAGTAATTCTTTGAAAATATTTGATGAATACTCAAAATCTTCAAGGAATATATTTACAAAACAGGAATATAAAAAACTGGCAGAGACTTTATCAAAGCATGTCGAAGGAAAAATCACTTTGAAAGCTTCAGAATTAACTTCAATTGCGACTGATTACGCAATCAAACAAACAAGGAAAATTGCTAATATTAACAAGCCATAGCCTGCATGTAAGTTACTCAGAAACCATCATCGTCAAACGCTTATTAGGCCTCTTTCTTAACGAATTACAATACAAACACGGACTCACAACTCGTGTTTTTTCATAATTATTCCTTTTTAAAAGAAGCCACAGCCTCACCAAGCTCCTTTATAATCATTGCAAGAGTTTTATCATCCAAAGGAAAAGTGAGTTCATATGGTTCTTCATCATAGGAAACAGGTGCTATATCATAGCATAGCAGCACTATAAGTTTTTTATTTTGATATTCAAAAGCTAATTCTGGCTCTATAAAACCAATTTCTGTGGATTTCTCTTTATCGGCTGAAATCTGCTCAAACCATTCTAAAAGACCCAGTAACTCAAAAAAAAGCATACACTCACTTACTCGTGTATAATATTTTCCTTCTAAATCATCTTTCACCTTTACTTCTACTTTCAGCCAATCTTCAAAATTGTCCTTCCTTTCTCGGTGCCCATGAATAGAGAAAATGATTTTTTGATAAGCATTTTGGATTTTGAACATGATTTTTTTCTGTTGCATTTCTTAATTTCTTTCCTTGAAACAAAGATAAACTAAAAATTCCCAGACACAATAACCACTATTCCCAGCCAATTGACAGTTTCCATTTTAAAAATCTTATAATTCTTGTTAAACTTAGTTAAAACCAATGAAACAAGATTGTTTTTGCATTAAATTTGTATCAACAAAATAAATACAACATTTATATGAAAAACCAATTGAAAAAACTTGCTCCTTTTGCATTAGTAGGAATACTTTCTGGGGCGACGACCTTTGGAGCAATTAACTATTTTAATGATGAACAAAATAACGCCGATTTTTCTTATTTCACCACTTCTGGGAAAAACGCCATACCAGCAGGGCTGAACGGAGCGTCTTCTGACAACTTCGTAAAAGCTTCTAAAACAACAGTTCCTGCCGTGGTTACGATAAGAAACTATCAAAACAATATGCCTTCCTCTGGAAGATCTATGGATCAGGATATTTTTGAGTTTTTCTTCGGAGATGGATTCAGAAATAATAGAAGCCAAAGACAAGAAGCACCAAAAGACCTGCCTTCTGGGCTGGGTTCGGGAGTTATAATCTCGCCTGATGGATACATCATATCAAATAACCATGTGGTAGCAGGAGCTAGCAAACTAGAAGTAGTTCTAAGCAACAAAAAAACTTACACTGCGACGCTCATCGGAACTGACCCAAGTACAGACATCGCACTACTAAAAATAGAAGACAAAGGGCTTCCTTATCTTAACTTTGCGAACTCAGATTTAGTTGAGGTGGGGCAATGGGTTCTTGCCGTGGGAAATCCACTTGGGCTTAACTCTACCGTTACAGCGGGAATTGTCTCTGCAAAAGGCAGAAATATAGACCTTCTCAGCCAGCAGAGTAGAACACCGATTGAAAGTTTCATCCAAACTGATGCCGCTATCAACAAAGGAAACAGCGGAGGAGCATTAGTAAACCTAAACGGTGACCTGATTGGGATAAACTCTGCAATCTCTTCATCTTCTGGATATTACGAAGGTTATGGATTTGCTGTCCCTGCTAATTTGGCTAAAAAAGTAGTGGAAGATATCAAGAAATTTGGTCTTGTTCAGAGAGGATTCTTGGGAGTTGGATCTTTAGATTTATCTAATGATTTACAGGTTAAAACATACAACCAAAGAAACAAAACCAACCTAAAATCTGGAAAAGGTATCTATGTAACGGATGTTGCCAAAAATAGTGGTGCAGAAGATGCAGGAATCAAAACTGGAGACATCATCACTAAAATAGACAATATAAATATCGATGGATTCTCTGACCTTTCTCTAGCTATCGGCAGCAAGAGACCTGGGGACAAAGTTTCTGTAACTTATATAAGAAACGGAAAAGAGCACAAAACTACTGCCGCTCTAAAAGACCAAAAAGGAAACACCTCTCTACGAAGCAAAGCCGACCTCAGCGTAACTGAAAAAATCGGAGGTGAGTTTGAAAGCCTAAGCGACAGAGTAAAAGTAAGCTACGGACTAAACAGCGGTGTCATCGCTAGAAACATCGTAGATGGCGGAGAACTCTCTAAAATAGGTGTCGTGGACAACTATATCATCATGGAGATAAACGGAAAACCTGTTAATTCTCAGAAAGATATAGAAAATATTCTGAAAAATTACAAAGGAACTGTTTCTGTGGTTTATCTCGATGAATACGGAAGAGCCACTAGAAGAGGTTTCACCATGCCTTAAAACATAATTTTTAAACTTATATTTGATTAAAATCCTGCAAAAATTTAAAAGATTTTTGTGGGATTTTTTTCTTGAAGTTTCATTTTTTCTACAAAAGTAATATCTTTGTGCCTATGGATTATAAAAAACTATTTATCCGAGGTATTTCATACAGCCAGACTCAGTCTGGTGCCTATGCCCTATTGCTGGAAGAGCCAGAAACAGGGATAAAACTACCCATCGTAATCGGTAATTTCGAAGCTCAGTCTATCTCTATGGGACTAGAAAAAGATTTTAAGCTTACTAGACCGCTTACTCATGATTTATTTGCAAGATTTATAGAAGACACCCGCTATATCATAGAATCCGTTGTGATTTATAAGATAGTAGACGGGGTATTTTTTTCTAATATCAATTTTACCAATAGGCTCATTGGGGATAGTATCACCCTAGATTCTAGAACATCTGATGCAGTAGCGATGGCAATAAGGTTTGATGCGCCTGTATATACCACTCAGGAGGTCTTGGATGAAGCAGGAATTTTACTAAATCTACAGGAAGAAGATGATGAGGACGAAATAGAAGAAACATTCCCAGATGTCATCACAGAACCAGTAAAAAGCATGCAGGAACTACAGGAAGAACTAGATGAAGCCGTAAAAAATGAGGATTTTGACCTCTATCTAAAAATTCAAGAAGAAATAAAAAATAGAAATCATAATATAGAATAAACCAAAGAAATGAACATTAAAATCAGACTTATCATTCTAAGTTTCCTCCAATTTGCAGTTTGGGGAGCCTACCTTACTTCCATGGGAAATTATTTAGGTTCTATCGGACTTGGGCAGCAGATTGGGCTTTTTTATGCCATGCAGGGCTTTGTATCCATTCTGATGCCTGCCATTATGGGGATTATCGCAGACCGCTGGATTCCTGCACAAAAACTTTTGGGAATTTCCCACCTCATCGCAGCTATTTTCTTAGGAGCGGCAGGATATTATGGCATGCAGCATAGCGACAGCACGGACTTCACTACTCTTTTTACTTTGTATTCTCTGAGTGTAATGTTCTACATGCCGACTATTGCCCTTTCTAATTCGGTAGCTTATTCTGCTTTAATCAATAATAATTTTGATACTATAAAAACCTTTCCGCCAATCAGAACTTTTGGGACGATAGGCTTCATTGTTGCGATGCTTTTTGTGAATTTTGCTGGATTTGAAAACGGTAGTTTCACTCTTAATTTTTCTAATTCACAAGGATTTGTGAGCTTCCAAAATACTTATGCTCAGTTTTTTGTATCGGCTTTCTTGGGAATTGTGCTGTTTGCTTATTCTTTCACTTTGCCACACTGCCCTACTAATAAATCCGATGAAAAACAAACACTATCCGATGCCTTAGGTCTGAAGGCTTTTGCTCTATTCAAGGACAAAAAAATGGCGATTTTCTTTGTATTTTCAATGTTACTAGGAATTTCCCTACAAATTACCAATGGCTACGCCAATCCTTTCATTACGAGTTTCAAAGATATTCCTCAGTATGCAGATTCTTGGGGCGCTAATAATGCCAATGCCTTGATATCACTTTCACAAGTTTCAGAAACGCTCTGTATCTTACTGATTCCTTTCTGTTTAAAGAGATTTGGAATAAAGAAAGTAATGCTTATGGCCATGTTCTCATGGTTCCTAAGATTCGGGCTGTTCGCTGTGGGTGACCCAGGCAGCGGAGTTTGGATGTTTATCCTTTCCATGATTGTTTATGGTGTTGCCTTTGATTTCTTCAATGTATCAGGTTCGCTATTCGTAGACCAAGAAACTGATCCCAATATCCGCTCATCTGCGCAAGGAGTTTTCATGATGATGACCAATGGTTTCGGCTCTACTATCGGGATGCTTGTAGCTGGAGAGATTGTAAATCACTATCAGATTTTCTCCGACATAGACCCTGTCACAAAGATGAACGGCTGGTATAGTGCTTGGGCGATTTTTGCTTACTATGCCCTTGCTGTAGCGATTATGTTTATGATAGTTTTCAAATACAAACACACACCCGAAAAACTAGAAAATATCAATCATTAAAATACAAATTAAAAACACACTTTCCCAAAATGGAAAGTGTGTTTTTAAAATAATAAAACAGATTAAAAATTAAAAGTGTACAATTATCTTATTCCACAACCTCATAGCTTATCGAAACTACGCCACTTCTGAGGTCTGCTATCTTACTAAACGCTGCCTTACTAAGATCAAAAGCTCTTTTCTTAGAAAAAGGCCCTCTGTCATTCACCCTTACGATTACGCTTTTTTCATTCTTTAAATTGGTAATTTTTACCTTTGTCCCAAATGGAAGGGTTTTATTTGCAGCTGTTAGTTTTTTATTGTCAAAAATCTCACCACTTGCTGTTTTTCTACCATTAAATTTATCATGGTAATATGAAGCTGTACTCGTTTTCACTCCTTTTTCTTTGTCAAATGAAGCTCCAAGTGTAAAAGCCATTAGACCAAAAAAAATAAGTTGTTTCATGTCAAATAGTTTTATTTTTGAATTAGTCGAGGCAAATTTATACCCATTTATAGAATCTTCATATTTTTTTCGTCCTGTGATGTTTTTTCTTTGATATTTTAAACCAAAACTAAACCGCTACCCTCCTAAAATAGAGCAAAAAACAAGCTTTGTTAAAAAAGGTTAAAAAAACAAGCGCATTTCTTAACGAAATTAACATAAAAGAAAAAACACTGAAAATCAGTGTTTTTTATAATAATCCTAATTCAAATTTAGCTTCTTCGCTCATCATGTCCTTTTCCCATTCTGGCTCGAAAGTTATCTCCACCTTGGATTTTGTAATTCCTTCTACTTCACCCACTTTCTCCTCCACCTCCATCGGAAGGCTCTCCGCTACGGGACAGTTGGGCGTAGTAAGGGTCATCAGCACTTTTGCTTCGCCCTCATCACTTATCTGCACATCATAAATCAGCCCTAGTTCGTATATATCCACAGGAATTTCTGGGTCGTAGATGGTTTTTAGCACCCTTATAACCTCCTCTCCTAGCGAAGCGATTTGTTCATCTGTTAATTTCATATAATTTCTCTTTTTCTCTAATTATTCGGATTTCGTCAATAAATCTTCCTGCCTCATTTTTCGGAAAACATTCGCCAAAGTTAAAACATCTTTTTCACAATATTCCACTATTCTCTGCAAATCCTTTTCTTGATAATAAATTTCTGCCACCATAGAGCCGTCAATATCATCCTTTGGTGTAGGCACTCCAAAGATATGCGCCATGAGTTCTAAAGAAATAAAACTCTTCCAATCGCCGAATTTCCAAAGTTCCATAGTATCCAAATGCGAAACCTCCCAAGGTTTTTTCCCAAAAGTCTGGAACGGAACAGGCGGCTGAAAACCATTTACAAGCATCCTTCGGGCAATCCACGGAAAATCAAATTCCTTGCCGTTATGGGCGCAGAGGATTATATTTTGCAGTCTAGGGCTGTTGAAAATATTTCCAAAATCTTCCAATAATTTTTTCTCATTATCACCATAGAAAGATTTGATTTTCAAACGATTATCTTTTTCCAGCATTCCCACAGAAATACAGATGATTTTTCCAAATTCTGCCATAATTCCTGCCCTATCCTGATAGAAATCCGCCGCCGAGACATCTTCTCCGCGCTGCCGCAGCGTTTTCTTATCCCAAAGTTTTTTTTCTTCTTCAGAGACTTCGTTCCAGTTTCCAACTTGTGGAACTGTTTCAATGTCCAAAAACAAAATCCGCTCTATGGGAATACTCTTTATCATAAAAATAAAATAAACACAAAAATAAGTTTTAAAAAATTAAATGCATTAATTATTTAAAAAAATCTTGTTTTGACCTTAAAAAAATAAAGAAATAAATGTAAATTTGTTTCGATTTAAAAAAATTTAATCATTATGAAAAATCTAAAATTTTTATTTGCTTTGTTAGTTTATTTTGCTGTGCTTTCTTGTTCAGGAACATTTAGTACATTACCTGATGGAAAACAAATAGACAACAGGCTAGTAGGAGAATGGGCAGGTTCAGAAGAAAATAATCAAATGGAAGGTGTGAAAAAAAGCTGGGTAATGAAAAGACTTAAAAACGGTTCTTTTTCCCTTGAATTCACAGTCGAAGAAAATGGTGATGTTTCTAGCTTTGAAGAAACAGGAACTTGGTGGGTAGAAAATGGAAAATTCTATGAATTCCATGATTTCACAAAAAAAACTGACCACTATTCTTACGAAGTTTTAAATAAAAATCAAGTTAAATTCAAAGCTGAGCACATTGGTGTAGAAATGAATAAATCTGATTATGATTTTATTGACACAAGAAAAACACCTGAGAAAAACAAGAAAAAAGGAGAATTGGGTCTTTCTATTTCCAATCCCATAAAAGTAAAAAGTGTAGCGGAAGAATACCAATACATCAGAGAAAACTGCGAAGG
>CAUQSG010000072.1:0-8286 GCA_963520725.1 uncultured Flavobacteriaceae bacterium
ATGATAATCTCTCTTGTCCATCTGCAATATCTTCCGCGTTTTCTAATATTTCAAATGCTAAAGATTTAACATCTGAACTATATATTCTCATAGGAACTTCTTTCCCTTTGAAGTCATTTTCATTAGTTTCATTGATATATAACCAATATGAATTGATCAAATCTTCATCTACTCCACCTTTTTTAGCTTCTTCGAAAGTACCAATAATCGTTTTACTATTAGCAGTCACCTGAGAAGAAAACTTAGTTGGCTGCCCAGAGACACCATCAGCATACACTACATAATATGTTCTTCCTAATTCTTTTCCATCAGCATCTAACGCAATTACACCTAACTGCTTAACAGAAGAATTGGATAATTTAGCATTACCTGTTTTTACTGTAGAATTTGTAATCAATTCAGGCAATTCAGAAAGAGAAACTTCTTTATTTGAAGATTTAGACTGTACTGTAACCCCACCATTATATGTAGATGTATTACTTGTGTTTGCCTCATATGCGAACTTTCTCAACTGACCAAAATCTAAAACTCTAACACTAGGTCCAGATAATTTTATTTCAAAAGTCCCCATAGGTCTCACGATAACTTGTTTAACATCTCCTATAGCAACCCCATCATTATTATAAGATACATATACACCACCAGTCTCTGCTCCAGTTGCTTTTACGGAAGTACTAGGGTCAACACGAACTCCCATTAAATTATCTATAATAGTACCAATATATTTAAGGTTAATATTTGTTAGGTAAGGATTACCAAATTGGTATATGTTTTTACCATAATTACCAGTCCATGGACTACTAGAGTGTTCCCAATGGTCTCCTAAATATGAATTATATTGTTCTTTATAGTAATTAGTATTTTTACCACCTGTACCAAAATCAATACCATCTCCAGCCCCAGTTAGTGCAGCTGTAATGCTACCTGCAAAAGGCACCCCTTTTATAGTATAAACATTTGTAGATAGAGTGTTAGGTGTTCCTCCTGTAAAAGCATTGAAAAATCTAGAACCTATGGCATAATAACTTGTAGCTCCATTATTTTCTACAGCATGTCCTGCCAATTTAATATCAGTAGTATTGTCAGATGGATTAAAATTATCAAATCTTACTTTACGGTTATTCCACACTAAAACCCCTGTTCTATTCCATCTTTTTCCACTTAGGTTTGCGTTTAATTCTGAAGATAAACTAGCAAAAGTTTTCTTATAGAAAGGAATTCCCATTTGTTGATAAGCACCATGTGCATTATCCTTGTATTCTTTATCTACAATTCCTGTAACCTGAGTTTGCGGAGTTTGATTGTCAATATAAAGCTGCCCATATTTAATGATAGTTCCACCATTAACAATGCTGCCATTTGTTGTAGCGTTAGACCAAAGACGAAGGATGAAGTTTCCACCTGTTGTTTTTGGGGTATTGTTTGTAGCAGAAGTGACAGTCTTAAAACCACCACCTACAATCATTACATTACCAAAATTATCTATCACGCCATCAGCAACAGTTTTCAACTCTCCACCACTATAGATAAGAGCATCTTCTTTTATATGAAGACTAGCTTGGTCTTGAACACCTAACAATGACTGTGCATTTGCTGAAAAAGCAAGAGACAATAGGCCTAAAGTAAATATTTTTCTTTTCATATCTCTAAAATTTGTATTTTTTACACACTAACTTCAATCGGCAAAGTTATAAAAAAAATGTTAAAAACAAAAAAATATTTGTATTTTAAAGTGTTAAAATTTATATTTTGCAGTGAAATCTATTTTTTCCATTCTTTGTTTTTGATGGTTTTTAGGAGGGTTTGGAATTCATCAGCGAGGTAGAAT
The DNA here is from genome assembly GCA_963520725.1 of uncultured Flavobacteriaceae bacterium. Taxonomy (GTDB): domain Bacteria; phylum Bacteroidota; class Bacteroidia; order Flavobacteriales; family Weeksellaceae; genus JABCPE02. The sequence goes on from CAUQSG010000072.1 coordinate 1,829, forward strand.
TGAGTACCTATGGCATCAAAAATTGCATCTTGGGTAAGCACCCACTGAGGAACTTCATCAGGGATTTTCCCATCATTACTGTCGAAATAGTCTTCGCGCCATTGTTTACTGTCGTAGTACGCCACGAGTCTGTCATAGTCTGGCTGAACAGTCTTCCATTCTTCAAGTACTTCTTCAGCTTTGGTGAGAATAGCTTCTATTTTTATTAAAATATCGTTCATCTCGCGGATGTTTTCGTATCGCTCTTCCATTTTGGAAATATTTTAAAATTATCAACTGAATGTTTCTATCCAAATATAAGAAATTATGTGATAATGAAGATAATAATATAGAATAAAATAGGAACAAATATCAGTGATAAGCCTTTTTCAGTCTTGAAAATTTTTTCATAATATTTTCACACAAGCAGATTTAACACAAATATAGTAAAGTAAGCCAAATTTTGATAAAAATCCATAATTTCTACAAAGAGATGATAGCGGCTTACAGAATTTCCTTCAGCAGCAACTCCTATAATCTTAGGTTTGCTGGAAAAACTTGTCTTGTAAACAAAATCATCTTCTATTTCATAATAAGTGATTTTGTCTCTAAATTTTATTTCAGGCAGGTCGATGAAGGAGAATTTCTTTACCCTGAGATAAATGTCCGCTTTGCCCTCTCTGCTAGGCTCTTTCATTTGTTTTACTTCTTGTTCTGAAGCCAGATAAATATCCAGATTTCTCTTTCTCTTTCCCCAATAACGACATCCCTTCACCCAGCCCGTTTTCTTGGGTAGAAAATCTATGTTGTCCAGCACATCAAAGGTTTTGTAAAGAATAAAAACATTGGGCAGACAGAAAATAATGGTGATAAAATAAGGTAGTAGTTTTTTCATTAATTTTCCAAAGATAAAATTTCTTTATGTAAAATATTTAAAAACAAGTCTTTATCTGATGTAGAGAGTGATTTTGTCTCTAAAGAAAGACCATAATCCAAATCCCATTTGATTTTCACGATTTTTTCCATGAAATTGAAATAAAAAATATCCGCTTCAGGAGCCATTATGTATTCTAAAAAGGTGAATTCTTGTAGGTTTTTGAGGTGTTCCATCAGTTTTAGAAATACTTCATGGGTAATGTTGTCCAGTGGTTTATCCATACTTGCTTTTTCCAAATTATTGAATACCATATCAAACTGCGGCGAGGTAATTCTATGGTAAAATTTAACTTGATATATTTGATTTCTTATTTTGTTTTTTAGGCTAAATAATTTGTTTTCAAAATCAGAGACAAAGATAATGATTAGTAATTAACCGCCTTCTTCTGTCATTATGTATTGAGCATTAAAAATTAATCCTTACATTTGCACTCTATGAAGAAGTTTTTATCCCTAATTCTAAGTAGTATCTTACTACTAAGTGCTTGTAATAGAACCACAACAGAAGAACAAACATCCTCTATTAGTAAAGAGACACCATATCTTACAGGAACTTTTGTCCAGCTTTTTGGTAAAAATGATTGGACAGCTTCTCAATGGGAAAAGTTTTTTTCTGAATTTAAAGAATTAAAAATCAATACAGTAATAGTGCAATATACCGCTTTCAAGAATGCGTATAACGATATTACTTGGTTTGATTCGGCTAATACTTTCACTTCTCAGAAGAGCCGTCATACCTTGGCACGACTCTTTGAAGCAGCACAAAAGCAAGGTGTAGAAGTGCATATAGGACTTCACTTTGATGAGACTTATTGGCAAAACCAAACAAATAGGGCTTGGCTTCAGCTTAATGCTCAGCGATGTATCGACTTGGCTAGAGAAATTAATTCAAGGTTTGGAAATCATCCTGCTTTCAAGGGATGGTACATCCCTCACGAGCCAGAGCCTTATGCCTATGGCTCTGATGAAAAAATAGCGCTTTTTAGGGATGTGTTTGTAAATCCTATTGCTGATGCACTTCACAGCTGGGGTGGCAAGCCAGTTTCTATAGCGGCATTTTGGAATAGCAAACTTACTTCTCCCAACCAATTACAACATTTTATGGCAGAACTTGGAAAAAGCCACCTGCAAATAATTATGTTACAAGATGGAGTAGGGGCTAAGCATGTAACACTTGATCAATTGAATACTTATTATCAAAGTGCTCAAAAAGGACTTTTTGAGGAAAACAAAAACTACAAAGGAGCTTTCTGGACAGACTTGGAAACCTTTTATTCGCCTACGGGGGAGTATCCTTTTACGCCAGCAACCTTTGATAGAGTAAAACAACAACTTTCCATAGAAACAGCGCTTCCTAAGGTAAGTAAGGCTGTCTCCTTCCAGTATTATGATGATATGAGTACACTAAGCCCTCACAAGGCGCAAGCACAAGCGCTGAGAGAAGCTTATAAAAAGTGGTTAAATCAGAAATAAAATTTCTTTATCTAAAATATTTAAAAATAAATCTCTGTCCGATGTAGAGAGCGCTTCTATTTCTAGAAAAAGACCATAATCCAAATCCCATTTGATTTTCACGGTTTTTTCCATGAAATTGAAATAAAAAATATCCGCTTCGGGTGCCATTATGTATTCTAAAAAGGTGAATTCTTGTAGGTTTTTGAGGTGTTCCATCAGCTTTAGAAATTCTTCATGAGTAATGCTCTCCAGTGATTTATTCATACCTTATTTTATATCTTTTTCTTCCACTGTTTGCCGTAGATAGCGTAGTAAATCTGTTCTTCGTAGAATTTGTAAAAGCCATGTGTTTCTTTGCTGGAAGCAAAAAAGGCTTCTTTTTCTTTGAGAAAATTGATTAAAAGCTGTTTTTTCTCTGGATTTTCCATTTCTTTTGCTAAATTCTTGAATACCACATCAAACTGAGCGGAAGTAATTCCCTGACAGATAAGTGGTAAGGAATTTTCATTCACTCCATAACGGTCAATCAGGGCGCTTACGAAGTATTTATGCACCATCTGATGCTCATCATCCAAAAGCTCAAAATACTTGCTTACTAGTGGGAAATACTCTTCTCCTATCAAGCCTAAACCAAAGACTACATAACTGCCAGGCATACAGCTCTTTTCGCCTTCTTCTACATCGTTATACCACTGAAATTCTCTCATAGCCGCCTCAGCATAAGTTACGAGTTTAGGATGTAATTCTTCGTATTGCAGTGCTTGAGCAAAGAAACGATGAGTAGATGATTTAGCAATGCCTTTGATGTCCAAAAACTGCTTAGGCGCTTTGGAAATGAGTTTAATTTGATAACTTTTTGGGAAGTCAGTTTTCAAAAGAGCGATGATGAAATCCAGTGCTTTATCGTAAGCCGCAGCTGATTCTTGCTTGATTTTCACACTGATTTCAGCAAAGACATCATTGGCATCGCATTCTATATCATCATCCTTGTAGTGAATGATGTTTTCAGGCAGGTTTCCTGTACCTTTTTTGAGATACATAGCCGCTTTTTCAGAACCTAATTCCTTGGCTGCACGCTCCAAATCCTCACAAGCAAACCTTACATCCCAGCTGTATCGTTGGTGTTTAATGTTCCAAAGGGCTTGTTGTACAAATAGATTTAGTTTAGCTTGGTCTACATTTTTTACTTCCAAATCTTTTTTGAGCGTATATTCTTTTGACCAATCTTCTCCTTTAACATTATAATACAAAGGCATAAAGACAGCTTCTTTCCACTCATTGGTGTGGTAGTGCAACCCAAACCGATATTCTTCCATTGTCTTTTTCCATTTAGGGTCTATGAGCGAAAAGCCTTTTTCTAGGATTTCAATCACCTTGTCTTCGCTATAACCATTGAGTTCAAAATCAAAGAGTTTGTCAAAGAAACTATGGATTTCTTTCTCTTTCATTTTTTCTGTAGCATCATAGATAACTTTTTGTATATAAGTATCCAAGCGCTGTTTAAGTTCGGCTTTGCGCTCTGGGTGTTCTAGGTGCAGTTTTTTTTGAATGTGGCGTCCTAGACCAAACTGAAATTCAAACACTAAGGTAAGTTTGTATTCAAAACGATAATAAAAATCAGGATTAAAGAACATTTGGGTAAGTTGTTCTTCCAAAGTGGGAATGATGGTGTTTTCCACTGTTTCCTGAGGAATTTCGTGAAATCCTGCAATGGTGATAGACTCCGAAGTATATTCGTAATCACTGGTATAAAACTCTATTTTATCCCTTAATTGTTTGATTTTGAAATGATTGGTTATTCCTTCCCAAAGTTCATTTCTTCCATAGGGCGTTTTGGGCAGGTCAAATCCATTAAAGACATCTTCTATCCCAGCCAAAATTTCTTTTATAATGCTATCTGTATTCATTAGGTATTGATTATTATTGAAAACTTTCCCTTCCCCAGAAGTAAGGAGGGTCTATTTGCAAGGTTCTAAGGTAGGTATAGCCCTGTCCGCGGTGATGTGTTTCGTTTTCGATAGCGTAAAGTATCCACTGAGTAAAGCTAAAAGTCATTTGATAAATAGTAAGTGGCTGTGTGTAATTTTCTATTTCTTTCCATTCATTATCAATGATTTCAGTAGCCTTATCCCACAAAGCCAATACGCCCTCTTTGGTAGTAGGAAACTGCCCTTCAGCACAAAAAGAGGTATGTTTCTCGTGTAAAGTTTCTGTAAAGATATAATTGGTTATCATCAAAAACTCCTCTACCATCCTTGAAAAAGGGCGCAAATTTGCAATACTAAATTGAAAAAGGTCTTTCTCAGGGAAAGCCTCAATGACCTTTCGGGTAAGAGTCCGCACATCTTTGAAATTAGTCAATAGCGCCTCTGGTGCAAGTAATTCTTTCATTTTTTTTAATTAATAATTTAGGGATAAAGGTAATCATTTTTTCTTTTCCCAGTTTTTGCCATACACGGCATAATACATCGCTTCTTGATAGTAATCCTCTTTATCTTTCAAAAAGTCGTTGAGGAGTGCTTTGTTTTTAGGATTTTTCATCGCCTCTGTGAGAGACTTGAATATCACATCATCTTGTGAAGAAATCACTCCCTCATATATCGTAGGTAAGGTCTCTACGCTAAACCCATGCCTTTTTATCAGCGCATTCACAAAATTTATGTGTATCATCATCTGGTCCTCATCATCTACTAGCTTAAAGTATTGCTCAACCAAAGGAAAATACTTCTTGCTGGTGAGTCCTAAGCCAAATATGGCATAACTTCCTGTTGCACAACTATTTTCAATATATTCCGTATCGGTATACCATTCAAGCTCTTTTATCGCTACCTTCGCATATTCCTCTAATTTAGGATGCAAGGTCTCATATTGCAATGCCTGTGCAAAAAAGCGATGAGTGCTTGATTTTACAAGACCTTTTATATCCAAAAACTGTTTAGGAGCTTTAGAACTCAGCTTGATTTGATAACTATGGTGGAATCCTGCTTTAAGCAGCGCAATGATAAAATCCAATGCTTTGCCGTAAGCCTCAGCGGTCTCTTGCTTTATTTTAAGGCTAATAGTAGCAAATACATCATTAGCATCAGCTTCCAAGTCGTTATCTTTGTAGTGAATTAGGCAATCGGGTAGCTCGCCCGTACCTTTTTTAAGGTATTGCTTAGCTTTCTCCGAACCCAGTTCATTGGCTGCTCGTTCTAAATCTTCTTGAGCAGACTTTACATCCCAACTGTATTGTTTGTATTTGATTTTCCAAAGAGCTTGTTGTATATAGAGGGTTAGCTTATCAGTATCAATCTTTTCGGGGGTGATGCCTTCTTTGAGCGTATATTCAATATTCCATTGAGGTCTTTTTTCATCATAGTACAATGGATAGAAAACTTCATACTTCCAATATTTAGCCTTAAAAGTAAGCCATCTTGCATTTTCTTTTAGCCAATCTTTTTTACCAGCATAAAGTTTTAATGTTTTTTCAGCAATAGCTATGATTTGGCTCGCTGTATAGCCATTGAGCTCTGTATCAAATAACTTATCTAAAAAGCTAACTATCTCCCCATCTTCCATTTTTCTACTGGAGTGATTGATTACCTCTTCCATAAAAGTATCAAAACGATTCTTAAGCTCTGCTTTGCGTGCTTCGTGTACCAGTTTGAACTGTAGTGTGTAATCTTTAAATTCAATATTTACCGATGTTTTGTATTGGAACTTTCCAAAAAAAGCTTCTGTAAAAAATATCTTAGTAATTTTCTCCTGCAAAGTATTAGCAATAGTTTTCTTTTCTTCTTTAGAAAGTGTAGAGAAATTGGGAATGTCTATGTCTTGAGGGGTGCTATACCTTTTGAGTGAAGTATAAAAGAGGAAGGTATTATCACGATTTTCATCTTGCTCAATTAAAATATAGTTAGCAGAGCCTTCCACAAGGTAGCGATACTGATAAGGAGTTTTTATTTCACTTCCTATCTTTTCTAATATCCCTTGTAGAATTTCTTCAGCGTATTTTTCTGCTATATTCATTTCTATTTTTTCAGCAAATGTACATTCTGATATACCTTTCTAATCTCGTCTCTTACTTCCATTAGCGCAAAGCCCAA
>CAUQSG010000073.1:0-8206 GCA_963520725.1 uncultured Flavobacteriaceae bacterium
ACAAGTTGTCTCGTAATGACTATTCAGAGTCTTATTTTCGTGCACCTGAGTATGATTACTATCCTGTTGTAGGGGTTTCTTGGACTCAAGCAACAAGATATTGTGACTGGTTGACAGATAGAGCTAATGAGAAAGCTTTGATGGATCAAGGAGTTATTAAAAAAGACTTCTATACTAGTGATGCTAACAACCAAGGAGCAAATACATTTAATTTAGATAAGTTCAAGGCTAATGATCCAGAACTTCAAAGTTATGTAGACGCTAAAAGAATGGAGCAAAAACAAGGTATCAAAACTAAAAATGCTAGAATTCAAGCAGCTAACAGAAATGCAGCAGCTAGTTTAGTAACTAAGTTTAGACTTCCAACTGAGGTTGAGTGGGAATATGCTGCTCTAGGACTTCAGAAAAATAGAAACTACAATAATTATTTAGGAAAAACTCCTAAAGAAAATGTGTTGAGAGGGACAAGAGGAAGAAACAAAGGACTTTATCTTGAAAACTTCAAACAAGGTAAAGGTGACTATTCTGGTATAGGAGGATGGAATAATGATGGTTCTCCTTCAACATCTGATGTGAAAAGATATCCTTCTAATGATCTAGGTATCTATGGAATGCTAGGAAATGTAGCTGAATGGACATCAGATATCTATAGACCTATAATAGATGAAGAAGCTAATGATTTCAACTATCATAGAGGTAATATGATTAAAGATGTTGTTAAAAATTCAGATGGTTCATTCAAGAAAATTGAAGGAAATACTATAGCATATGATACTCTTTATGATGGTAGATTAGTTTATAAAGGATTACCTGGACAATACGAAAGAGTTGTAAGACAAGATAATAGTAACTTTATGGACGGTGACTATATGTCTTCTATGGAATCTGGGTATGGTAGAGCTCTTGAAGATAGTGCTGCAGCTAAGTTCAGTATGTATAACTCTGTAAAAAGAAGATTTATCGTAGATGGACAAGGAAGAGTAGTTCTACAAAAAGATACAAAAGACAGATCTACAAACATGTCAAATAGTATTAGAGTAGTAAAAGGAGGATCTTGGGTTGATACAGCTTATTGGTTAGATCCAGGACAAAGAAGATTTAAGGATGAGAATAAAGCTTTCGGATGGATTGGTTTCCGTGTAGCACAAGATGCGAAGGATAATTCAAATGTAAGATCAAAAAGATAAAATATATCCCTAAATATTAAAAAAAGCCTTTCCTAATTGGAAAGGTTTTTTTATTTTTGGACTATGGATGTTAAAGATTTTTATTTCAGTTATTTCCAAGCTGGAAAGATAAGTATAGATAGTAGAAAAATAGAGAAAGGAACTATTTTCTTTGCTTTTTCAGGAGAGAATTTTGATGCTGCTACAAAGGCAGAGGATGCTATACAGAACGGAGCTGGAGCTGTAATAGTAGAGAAAAAAAAATATGAAAATATAGATAAAAAGATATTCTATGTTTCTTCTACGCTAGATTTTTTACAAAAATTGGCCTTATTTCATCGTAGACAATTACAAATTCCCATTATAGGACTTACAGGAAGTAATGGAAAAACTACAACAAAAGAACTGATTTCTTCTGTATTGGCTAGAAAATACAAAACTCAATATACTTTTGGGAACTTAAATAATCATATAGGAGTTCCGCTTACCTTGCTTTCCATAACGAAAGAACACGAAATTGCTGTGATAGAAATGGGAGCAAACCACCAAAAAGAAATAGAACTTCTCTGTTCACTAGCAGAGCCAAATATAGGCTACATTACTAATTTTGGTAAGGCTCATTTAGAAGGTTTTGGTGGTTTTGAAGGTGTAATAAAAGGAAAATCAGAGCTTTATGATTATTTAAAACAGAATAATCAAACAATATTAGTAAACGAAGCTGATGAAATTCAGCGAGAAAAAACTAAAAATTATCCAAAAAAAATAACTTTTGGTTCAGGTGATTCTCAGTTTTATTTTGAAAAGTTTGTAGAAAATAATCTCGTTGGAATCACTTATAAAGGTCAAAAAATTCAGTCCAATCTTACAGGAGATTATAATTTTACTAATATTTGTGCAGCGGTAAGTTTAGGTTTGTATTTTGATATTGATTTTGAGGAGATTAAAGCAGCAATAGAAAATTATAAGCCTACCAATATGCGCTCACAAGTTGTAGAGAAAAATGGGAAAACATTAGTTTTAGATACTTATAATGCTAATCCCAGCAGTATGGCTTTATCTTTGAATAATTTTAGCCAATTTACTGGTTCTAAGACTGTTATCGTAGGAGATATGCTGGAGTTAGGTGAGGAGAGTGTTATGGAGCATCAGAAGATATTGGAGCTTGCTCAGTCCTTGAATTTAGATGAAATCATAACCGTGGGCAGTATTTTTAAGCAGGTGAACCCTTCTGAAAAATCATTTAAAAATACCGATGAGCTTATAGAATACTTAAAGCAAAATCCTATCAAGAATAAAAATATTCTACTAAAAGGTTCCAGAGGAATTGCATTAGAAAAAGTAATAGAGTTTTTATAAAAAAATAAAGGTTATTCAAAAAAGAATAACCTTTGTTTTATATTTTCTAAACCAACTGCATTAGTAAATCAATTTCTGTTTTTTCTACTTTTACGATGTTGCTTTTCGTAAGGTTTTTGGTTGCTTTGTCCCATTTTTTACCAGATAGTTGGGATTTTTCTTTAACCTCAGAAAGTGGCATCGCTTCACCAGATTTTAAGATTTCCAAAATCAGTTTTTCATCATCTCCCAGTTCTATTGCCGGCATCTTCTTTTCTGGTCTCATCTGAGGGAAAAACAGCACTTCTTGGATAGACGCATTATTGGTAAGGAACATCATCAGTCTGTCCATACCTATCCCTAAACCAGCTGTTGGAGGCATTCCGTACTCCAAAGCACGCAGGAAATCTTGGTCTATGAACATTGCTTCATCATCTCCTTTTTCGGAAAGTCTCATTTGTTCTTCGAATCTTTCGCGCTGGTCTATTGGGTCATTTAGCTCAGAATAAGAATTCGCAATTTCCTTCCCACAGACCATCAGCTCAAATCTTTCGGTCAAACCTTTTTTATCTCTGTGTTTTTTAGTCAAAGGCGACATTTCTATTGGATAATCCGTAATGAAAGTAGGCTGGATAAAGTTACCCTCACATTTTTCTCCAAATATTTCATCTATCAGTTTTCCTTTACCCATCGTCTCATCTACATTTATACCGATGGATTTTGCGAATGTTCTAAGTTCTTCTTCGCTCTTACCAGTGATATCGTATCCTGTAAATTTTTTGATGGCATCTGTCATAGAAATTCTTTCGTAAGGCGCTTTCCAGTCTATTTCGTGTTCTCCGAAAACGGCTTTGGTTGTTCCATTTACAGCTTTGGCACAATGTTCCAAAAGTCTTTCGGTGAAGTCCATCATCCAATTGTAATCCTTGTATGCCACATAGATTTCCATTGCAGTAAATTCAGGGTTATGGGTTCTGTCCATGCCTTCGTTACGGAAGTTTTTAGAAAACTCATATACACCATCAAAACCACCTACAATCAGCCTTTTTAGATACAATTCATTGGCAATTCTAAGGTATAAAGGGATATCCAAAGCATTATGGTGAGTGATAAATGGCCGCGCGGCAGCTCCTCCTGGGATAGATTGTAAAATAGGCGTTTCTACTTCAAAATATCCAGCGTCATTAAAGAACTGACGCATCGCATTGAAAAGTTTAGTTCTCTTTACGAAAACCTCCTTTACCTCTGGATTTACTACTAAATCCACATATCTCTGGCGGTAACGAAGTTCAGGATCGTTGAAAGCATCATGAACAACGCCGTTTTCATCTATTTTAGCAAAAGGAAGCGGTCGGAGAGTTTTAGTCAAAAGAGTGAAATTTTTCACCATTACTGTCATTTCTCCTACCTGAGTTTTGAACAATTCTCCTTCTACACCGATGATATCACCGATGTCCAAAAGGTGCTTGTACACTTCATTATAAAGTTCTTTATCATCAGTCGGGCAGATTTCATCTCTGTTGAAATAAACCTGAATACGCCCAGAAGAGTCCTGCAATTCGGCAAAAGAAGCCTTTCCTTGTATTCTTCTAGAAATAAGTCTTCCTGCTATTTTTACCTTTTTTCCTTCTTCAAAACCTTCTTTTATAGACTGTGCAGAGTCCGTAATAGTATATTCGTCCGCTGGGAATGCATTGATTCCCATTTGGGTAAGTTTTTCTAACTTCTCTCGGCGTATGATTTCTTGTTCTGATAATGACATTTTCAATCTTATTTAATTAGACTGCAAAAGTAAATAAATTTTACTTAAGAATGATATTTAATCTTAGCTATAATAACAAAAAAACCTCTTCATCAAATGAAGAGGGTGCGATCCGGACGGGACTCGAACCCGCGACCTCCGCCGTGACAGGGCGGCATTCTAACCAACTGAACTACCGGATCTACTTTCTTTATTATGAACTTCTATTCTCTATTTTGTGAGTGCAAATATATACATATTTATTTTCACTAGCAAATAAATAATAAAAAAAATGCTTTCCGTTTACGAAAAGCATTCATTATCAAACAAATATTTTTTATAAATGTGCAGAAAGTTTCTCTGCAATAACTTCTTTTGGAGAAAGTCCTACTATTTTATCAACCACTTCTCCATTTTTGAAAATAAGAAGAGTAGGGATGCTTCTGATACCGTATTCCAAAGATACTTGCTGATTGTTATCAACATCTACTTTTGCAACTACGGCCTTACCTTCAAACTCGTTATGAAGCTGCTCTATAACTGGAGAAAGCATTCTACAAGGTCCACACCAAGTAGCCCAAAAGTCTACTAATACTGGTTTATCTGATTGTAATACGGATTCTTTAAATGTTCCGTCTGTAACTGTTAGTGCCATGATAAATATATTTTATATTAAACTTGATGCAAAAATACAACAATCTTTTTATTGTAAAATCTATACTAATTATTATTGATTTCTATTTTATTTTCTTGAACAATTTCATTTAGAGCAGATATCAATTTATCTATATCTTCTTTGGTGGTCTTACTGCTAAACGAAACTCTAAGCGGAGTAGTAGTATCCATCTCTTCTTCTGTCTGGATGGACATCAGAACCATAGAAGGCTTGCTAGCACCAGAGCTACACGCACTTCCTTGGGAAACTGCAATTCCCTTCATGTCTAGCTGTAGGCCTATCAAAGGATTCTTAAACGGCAGTGCCAGACTCAGTACCGTGTAAAGGCTTTTCTCTTTGTTGGAAGATTGTCCGTTGAATTTAATGTTAGGAAATACTTTTTTCAGTTCTGAAATAGCATAATCTTTAATCCCTTGAATATAAGTAGAATACTGCTCTAAATTCTCTATTGATAATTCTAATGCTTTCCCTAAACCGACGATTCCGACCACATTTTCCGTTCCTGCTCTCAGGCTTCTTTCTTGCGTTCCTCCCACAATAAGCCCTTTCAGACCAGAGGATTTTCTGACAAATGCAAATCCTACACCTTTCGGGCCATGGAATTTATGCGCACTGCACGAAGCGAAATCAATAGGAATTTTTGAAAAATCTAAATCCAAATGCCCTACCGTCTGCACAGTGTCAGAATGGAAGAGAGCATGATTTTGCTTACATATTTCAGCGACTTTTTCTATATCTAATAAATTTCCGATTTCATTATTCGCATGCATCAGGCTCACCAAAGTCTTTTTGTCAGAAGATTTTAGGATTTTTTCCAGCTCGGCTAAATCAAAATTACCGTTTTTGTCAGGGCGAAGATAGACAAGCTCCACGCCTTTGTAGTTTTTCATTTCAAGGCAGGATTCTGACACACATTTATGCTCAAGGGCAGAAGAAATAATTCTTTTTACTCCGAGATGCTCTACACAGGATTTGATAATCAGGTTGTTAGATTCTGTTCCGCAAGAAGTGAAAATAATCTCACCAGGAGTTACTCGTAGATATTCTGCTATTTTTCTTCGGACATTTTCTATCAAGGTTTTGGCCTCTTGCCCGATGCTGTGCGTAGAGGACGGATTTCCATAATGATTTCTCATCACAGACAGCATTTCATCTATAACCTGCTCATTTAGAGGAGTAGTAGCTGCGTTGTCTAAATATATTTTATTCATAGATTATTGAGATTTTTTTAAATTCTATTTTTTTTGGAACTGAAAAAATGATGTAAGGTCTGGTAACTACCTGAATACTAAACTCTAAATCTGTTTCGTGTTCTTTCTCAAACTTTCCTTTTTTGATGAACAATTCCAAAGTTTCTCCATTCACACTGTAAGCATCAAGTTTCTCAGGTGTATGGCTTCCAGATCGAAATTCGCCCAAATTGTACTTTATTACTTTTCTGTTTTTAGGAAATATTATCTTCTGATTATCAGTATTTTCGTTGTCTATTATAAATGTCCCTTCGCCCAGCAGAGCTTTATCCAATTCTTCTTGGTTTTTAATCAAAGAAAAACTTGGATATAATGTACCTCCATTTTGGTTGGAATAGAAAATATCTTTTTTCGCTGAAAAAGATGTTTTAGCGTCATTTTTCACTTTTTTCTGAGAAAAACAAGATGTGAAAATGCTCATAAATCCTATTAAAATAAAATGTTTCATATCAATATTTTGACAAATTTAATGAAAAAAACGATAAAAACCCTCATCCGCCCAAGAAAGCATTTCTTGGTCTCCTGAGGTGTCACCAAAAGCGATGGTTTTATCGAAAGTTTCTTTTTCGATAAGTTTTTTTATTCTATTGACTTTTTCCTGTCCGTTGCAGTTTTTGGTGCTGAATTTTCCTGTAAAAATATCATTTTCAAAGTGCGCCTGCGTGGCTACCAAATCCATTTTCCATTTTTCTGCAAATGGTTTTGCCCAGATATCCAGAGATGCTGTTACCAAGAGACATTTGGTAGTAGTTCGGTCAATTTGATTGATAAAATCTATGGCGCTTTCGCGGATAATGCTCGGGTAGTTTTCATTAAAAAACTGCAGAGCTTTGGACTCTATTTCCTGCCGAGTTTTTCCTTTTAAAATAGAATTGACAAAACTTTTTTTGACCTCTCCAGCATTGGCTAATTTTAGTTTTAGCATGATGAAAAGAGGAATGTGTTTGATGAAACTAGTGTAGAATTTTTTAGGTTCATAAAATTTAAGAAAAGCGAACATGGTGTCCTTCTTTGTCAAAGTGCCATCAAAGTCAAAACAATATAATTTTTTTTGCATAATCTTACTTAAAGTAAATCATTAATACGAAAGATATAATCCAAAGTAAAACAGTTACTTGGATGTATTTATCTCTATAAAAGGTTTTAGTAGGAGATTCGGTTTTATTATACACCAAAGTCTGCTGTAAATATCTCAAAAAAACAAAAATAACAAAAAATGTAGTGTAAAAAATGTTTTGATTAAATCTGGACTGAACATCAGGAGAGAGGGTAAACATCACATAACAAATGATTGCTAATGAGCAACTTACCGCCAATACAATGTCCGCAAACTGAATATTATACCCATCCAGAGCTTTTCTCGTTTTTCCGTTTATTTGTGAGTTTATGAGTTCGCCTCGTCTCTTTCCAATTGCTAAAACCAAAGCCAGTAAAAATGTCAGTAAAATAGCCCACTGAGAAATCCAAATTCCTGTAATATATCCACCTGCCAAAACCCTAAAAACAAAGCCTAAGGCAATGATAGAAATATCAACTATCGCGATATGTTTCAGCCTAAAAGTATAGGCGATATTCATAATAAAATAGGCGCTAATGACAAGAGAAAAATAGAGTAGGTCTATTGAAAAAATAAACCCAATAAGGCTTGTCAAAAAAATAATTAGAAAAACTAAACCTGCAAAAACCAATTTTGCTACCGATTTGCTGATTTCACCCGAAGCCAGAGGTCTTTTGCACTTTTCAGGGTGTTTTTTGTCTGCTTCTATGTCTATATAATCATTGATTATGTAAATACAACTTGCCGTAAAAGAGAAAATAAAAAATGCAAATAAACTCACACTAAATAGCTCCAAATGAAGAAAAGACCCTGAAAAAAATAAGGGCAGAAAGACAAAAATATTTTTAATCCATTGTTCTATTCTAAGGAGTTTTATATATTTTTTCATAAAATATAATTAAATTGTAAAAGCTTCTAAAAACATTAAGTGCTGTAATGGTTTTATTTCACTGATTAGTAATTTGTTGCGATTTTAAGAAT
>CAUQSG010000074.1:0-8092 GCA_963520725.1 uncultured Flavobacteriaceae bacterium
AAGAAGTGATGATACCTTTGGTAGATGAATTTGTAAAAAAGATAGATTTTAAAATAAAAATGTAAGCTAAAATAAGCTTACATTTTTATTTATCATTACGCTTCACAACTTGAACAATTCATAAAATTAATAACTAATTCCTTAGAAACAGACTGCGAACGCTGATAATAAAGCGTTTTCACTCCCAATTTCCAAGCGTCTATTATCACTTTATTCACATCTTTTATTGGCATAGAAGATGGAATATTTAGGTTTAATGACTGGGCTTGGTCTATATATTGTTGTCTCTGTGCCGCCTGAGTTACAATTTCCAAAGGTGAAATCTCCTTAAAGGTCTTAAACACATCTTTTTCCTCTTGTGTAAGCTGGGTCATATGCTGAACTGAACCATGATTTAGCATAATATCTCTCCAAACATCTTCCGTATCCAATCCCTTCTCTTCCAATAACTTAGCTAAATATTTATTTTTTCTAATGAAATTTCCTTTCGCTAAACCAGCCTTGTAATAATTCGATGCAAAAGGCTCTATCCCTGGCGAAGTCTGCCCTAAAATAGCCGAGCTAGATGTTGTGGGTGCTATCGCCATAGTAGTGGCATTTCTAACTCCGTAACCTTTCAGTAGTTCTGGCTCGCCGTAGATATTCGCTAATTCCTTAGAAGCTGCTAATGACTGCTCCTGGATTTGTTTAAACACTTTTGCGTTAAACATTTTTGCTTCCATGCTTTCAAAAGGAATCATATTTCGCTGTAAATAAGAATGATACCCCAAAACTCCGAGTCCTAAAGCACGGTGGCGAATTGCAAAATTCCTTGCAGCAGAAAGGTAATAATTTCCTTCTGTTTTCTCAATAAATTCAGATAAAACAGCATCAAGGAAATAAATGGCTAATTTCACCGCGTTCGTATCTTTCCACTCATCATAAAACTCCAAATTCATGGAAGATAAACAACAGATAAAACTTTCCTCTGCAGTAGAAGGCAGCATGATTTCAGAACAAAGATTAGAAGCATTGATAGTCAATCCTTTATCTTTATAAACTTGCGGCTTATTTCTATTGACATTATCTGTAAAGAAAATATACGGCATCCCTTTCTGCTGACGGCTTTCCAATACTTTAGCCCAAATTCTTCGTTTGTCCGTGTCGCCCTCTATCATTTCGTGCATCCAATAGTCTGGCACACAAACTCCCATGAACAAATTCTGAATAGGGTTACCGATGTCTCGGATTTGCAAAAACTCCTCTATATCATCATGGTCAATATCCAAATACGCCGCAAAAGCTCCTCTTCTCACACCTCCCTGTGATACCACATCCATTGAGGTATCAAATAATTTCATGAAAGAAACAGCTCCAGAAGATTTTCCATTATCCGTAACTGCTGTTCCTCTATGTCTCAGCTCACCGAAATACCCAGAAGTCCCGCCACCTATCTTGGTCTGCATGATAACTTCTCCCATTTTATGGGTAATTCCCTCTATGCTGTCTGGCACATGGACATTGAAACACGAAATAGGAAGCCCTCTCTGCGTCCCCATATTTGCCCATACAGGAGATGAAAAAGAAATCCATCCTTTGACAATCATTTCCTTAAAAGCCTCCTTTAATTCTGGTTTATACAGCCTCTTTGCTGCAGCTTCAGTTATTCTATCTATTGCCCCTTCTAGTGTTTCGCCTTTTAGTAAATATCCTCTGTTAAGCATTTGTTCTGATTCTTCATTGAACCACCAAATGTTTGTTTTTTCTTCCATCACTTTTTCTCTGTTATATAAATATAGTTTTATTTTAAATTTTTCTCAAATGCTTTTCTAGCGCTGCCTCGGAAATACACTTCTCCTCGGTATTTATAGCCTTCTTTTTCTATAATTTTCAGCATCGGAATATTATCAAAATTAGTATCTATACGGATACTTTCTAATCCTTTTTCTTTTGCTAATTTTTCCGCTTCTTGCAGGACTTTTTGTCCCAAGCCTTTTCCTTTTGCTTCTTTGGAAACCGCTATTCTGTGGAGCGTGAGATAATCTCCCTGCCCTTCCCAGTTTTTTAGTTCTTCGTAAGCAGGTTCTTTGTCAAAAATAATCGCAGCATAAAGATTCACAGCGCCCTCTTCTTCAAAAACAAAACCATATCCTTTCTGAATATCATTTTGTATTGTTTCTTCATTTGGATAGCCGTCCTGCCACTGGGTACTGCCTTCGTTTTTACGAGTTTCCTTTGCAAAGGAAATTATCTCCCAAATCTGCTCAAAATCCGCCTGCTCCGCTTTTCTAAATTCCATCAAAAGCAAATTACAAAGTTTCTAAGAGCTTGTATACTGATTTCAGCTTATCATCTACCTGAGTCACTCCGATAATTCCTCCTGAAAATCCCGTAGTTTCTTTTTTTACAAATACTTCTATTTGATTATTTTCATTTTCGCTGATATGGATAGAACATTTAAAGTAATCAACAAATATCCCAAATAAAAGTCTCATCGTTCTATTTCCTTTTTCGTAGACTGTATTTCCAATACTTTCTGAAAGCGCTTTGTAGCCTGCGTCTGCCATTCTTTGCTTAATCTTTTCGTGCAGTTCTTCCTTAGATATATTTGCAAATACGCATAGAATTTGTTTTTGTGCTCCTACTTTATTTTCTACAAAATGTCCCATAATTTTTATTCTATTTCAAATCTTTCACAAGCTTCCAACTCTCCTACTTTCACTTTATTGACATGGGTAAATTTCACATTTGGGTCTGCTTCCGCAAATTGTTTTGCTTTTTTTATGCAATATTCTATCTTGTAGCCCACTGAAATACAAACTCTATGTTCTCCCTCTAATCCCATTCCCATATAGATATACTCACCCAAACGAAAGTCATCATTTAGGCTCAATTCTTTCTCTTGTTGAATTCTACTATACATGGTTTATTATTGTTTTTTAGAGTTTAGAATAAATCGTCCTCCGTGATGGATTTATCGTGTTTTGTGTATGCTGTTGGTCTTTTTGCAAAGAAATCATCTAATTCATTCGCGAAAACTTCTTCTTCAAACCAAAGCATCGGCTTTATTTCATCTCCTGTTATTCCAAAAGGTCTGCCCAAGCCCAGCTGTACCAAAGAATCATCCAGCCTGTATCTCATATAGTTAGCCAAATCTTTTTTGCTGAAAAAGTCAAGTTCGCCATTTTCAAAAATCCAATCTAACATCTTGTCTTCCAACTCTATATAGTTTTTCATAAAGCCTTCTATCTCCTTCATTCCTCTTTCCTTCATGTCTGGATTTTCTTCAAAAATCTTTTTGATGATAAAAATCCCAGCGTTAGCGTGTGTCTGCTCATCCACGGATGTCCAAGCGATGATATTCGCCACATTTTTCATATATCCCTTAAAACGAGTAAATGACAAAATAGTTGCAAACTGGCTGAACAAAGAAGCATTTTCTATAATCAGAGTAAAAAACAAAATTCTCTCCAGCGCATTTTCTTTATTCTTAGAAAGATACTCCTTCAAAACTTGATTTCTCTCCTTGAAAATAGGAACTTCCAGCAAGTTTTCAAACTCATTATTGTATCCTAATACTTCCAGCAATCTAGAATATGCTTCCGAATGACGGAACTCACATTCGGCAAAAGTGGCCCCAAGTCCATTAAACTCTGGCTTTGGGAAAAGGTCATATAGGTCTCCCCAAAAAGTTTTCACAGAAACCTCCACCTGTGCTATTCCCAGCAAGGCTCTCTTTACAGCTTCTTTTTCTATCGGACTCAGATTCGCCTTGAAATCTTGAATATCCGCTGTAAATTCCACCTCAGAATGCACCCAGAAGGACTTATTCATGGAATCTACAAACTGCATGATTTCTGGATATTCAAACGGTTTGTAATTTTCTCTTTTATCAAATATTCCCATGATGATACTTTTTCAGATTAGTATTTGCAAAAGTAGAAATAAATACTCTCTATAAAAATCATCTCTTATGAAAGTTTTCCACACTCTTTCTAATACACTATAAATAAACAGGTTATAAAATTCAGTATCATTTTACCTTAATTTACAATTAAACAATATTAAAAACACACCATGAATAAACAAAATAAAATTAAACAACAATGATCGCGCATAAAAAATGAGTATCAGAAAAACTGATACTCATTTTCAACTTTAAAACCTTATATTATGATATAATCTTATCCTTTTTTCAATGCTTCTGCACCAGAAACGATTTCCAAGATTTCATTAGTAATCGCTGCCTGACGAGCTTTGTTATAGAAAATAACGAGTTCATTTTTCAGAGTATTAGCATTGTCTGTCGCTTTGTGCATCGCTGTCATCCTTGCTCCATGCTCAGATGCTATAGAATCTAATAACGCCTTATAAACCTGCGTTTTTATAGACTTAGGAATCAATGTTTCCAATATAGTCTGCTTATCAGGTTCAAAGATGTAGTCTGATTCTGCATCCTCTTCAGCTTGTTCTGGCATCGTAATTGGTAGTAACTGTTCTGTTCTTACCTCCTGTGTTGCTGCATTGATAAATTTATTATAAACCAAATACACTTCATCAAAAATTCCTTCGCTGAAGTCTTTCATAACAGCACTAGTCAGTTTAGAAACAGCCTCAAAACTTACACTATCGTAAATAGAACTTTGGTTATCATACACTGTTCTCACTCTTCTTACCGCATCAAAAACCTTCTTCCCTATCGTAAGAACCTCTATTTCTACATCTTCTTTTTGTTTATAATTAGCATTCAGCTCTTTAATCACTGATGAGTTAAAAGCTCCTGCCAAACCTCTATTAGAAGAAATAGCGATATAAAGTATTTTTTTGACTTCTCTTTTCTGAGCATACTCTGACAAACTTCCTTCAGAACCTGTACTCACTTTTTGAATAAGTTCCTGAAGTTTTTCAGAATAAGGTCTAAGCATCGTAATGGCATCTTGTGCTTTTTTTAGTTTCGCTGCCGAAACCATCTTCATCGCACTCGTAATCTGCATCGTAGATGATATAGATGTTATTCTGCCTCTAATCTCCTTTAAATTCGCCATCTGATAAACTTACTTTTTTATGTCCCAAAAAATTTAGAACAAATTGGTTTATATTTTAATTATTGTATTTCGCTACTAAATCTAATGCTACTTGTTTCAATACCTCTGTCAAATCTTTATCGATTTTACCAGCTTTTAGTGCAGACATTACCTCTGGATGTGCAGTTTTTAATAATCCTATATATTCTTTTTGGAATGTTCTCACTTTTGCTACAGGAATATCTTTTAACAAGTTTTCTGTTCCAGCATAAATCATCGCTACTTGGTCTTCCACTGGAAGCGGTGAGTTTACTGGTTGTTTTAGAATTTCCACATTCTTTTCTCCCTTAGAAATTACCGCCAAAGTAGCAGCATCTAGGTCAGAACCGAATTTAGCAAATGCTTCTAATTCTTTATATTGAGCTTGGTCAAGTTTCAATGTTCCTGAAACTTTCTTCATAGATTTAATCTGAGCATTACCCCCTACCCTTGATACAGAAATACCCACATTAATCGCAGGTCTTACCCCTGAATTGAATAGATCAGACTCCAAGAAAATCTGTCCATCTGTAATGGAAATCACATTGGTAGGAATATATGCAGATACATCCCCTGCCTGAGTTTCGATGATAGGAAGCGCTGTCAATGAACCACCACCTTTTACCATAGGTTTCAATGTTTCTGGAAGGTCATTCATTTGAGATGCAATAGTATCATCTTTGATGATTTTCGCTGCTCTTTCTAACAATCTTGAGTGAAGGTAGAATACATCCCCAGGATAAGCCTCACGCCCTGGTGGTCTTCTTAATAGAAGTGACAACTCTCTATATGCTACCGCTTGTTTAGATAAATCATCATAAACTATCAATGCTGGGCGTCCTGTATCTCTAAAATACTCACCGATAGCAGCCCCTGCCATTGGAGCGTACACTTGCATTGGAGAAGGGTCAGAAGCGTTAGCTGCTACTACTACTGTATAAGCCATAGCACCCCTTTCTTCTAGTGTTCTTACGATTTGAGCTACTGTAGAACCTTTTTGTCCTACTGCTACATATATACAGAATACAGGCTGACCTGCATCATAAAATTCTTTTTGATTCAAGATTGTGTCTATTGCTACCGTAGTTTTACCTGTCTGACGGTCACCAATAATCAACTCTCTCTGTCCTCTTCCGATAGGAATCATAGAGTCTATCGCAACAATACCTGTTTGCAAAGGCTCATTTACTGGCTGACGATAGATAACCCCAGGAGCTTTTCTCTCCAAAGGCATATCGTATAAATCTCCTCCAATAGGACCTTTACCATCAATAGGATTACCCAAAGTGTCTACTACTCTTCCCAAAAGTCCTTCTCCTACTTTGATAGAAGAGATTCTTTTAGTTCTATTTACTGTATCACCTTCTTTTACTCTCTTAGATTCTCCAAGTAGAGCCACCCCTACATTATCCTCTTCAAGGTTTAATACAATTCCTTCAACTCCACTTTCAAATTTTACTAATTCTCCGTACTGTACATTTTCCAAACCATAAATACGAGCAATACCATCTCCTACTTGTAATACGGTTCCTACCTCTTCTACATTAGACTGAGTATCAAAATTTGCTAACTGTTGTTTCAATATTGCAGATACTTCTGCTGGATTTATTCCTGCCATTTTATTGGTTGTTTTTTCTAATTAAGTTGAAATTCTTTTCTAAGATTAGCCAAGTGGGTTCTCACTGAGTTATCAATCTGTTGGTCTCCTACTCTTAGGATATATCCACCGATAAGTTCTGGTTTTATTATAGACTTTATCTTATACTTTTTATTAACATCTATCAAAGATGAAGTTTTTACAATCTGATCTAAGCTCTGTTGAGAAAGTTCTTCAGCAGTTGTAAGGGTTACCTTTTGCACCCCATTCATCTCCTCTACTTTCTCTACATATTCTTTAGCAATATCTTCTAAATATTTCTCTCTTCCCTGCTTGATAACAAGGGTAATCATGTTTTTAGTTACAACAGAAAATTTAGAAAAAATCTCACTTGCAACACTCTGCTTTCTTCTGTAGTCTATAATAGGCGTAGCGAAAAAACTTCTCAATTCTTTAGAACCAGAAATAGTTTCTGCCACATCTTTCATTTCATTGAATACAGTCTCCGTGTTGCCAGTTTCTGTTGTAAAATCCAACAATCCCTGAGCGTATCTTTTAGCAACTTTTGTTGTGTTACTCATAAGGATTAGTTTAAGTTTTTATCATTTAATAAATTAGCCACTAAATCATTTTGGGCATCTTTATTATCCAATTTTTTCTTCAATATAGTCTCTGCAATATCCACAGATAAAGAACTGATCTGCTTTTTCATATCATCTATAGCAGCAGCCTTCTCCATAGCGATAGAATGTCTAGCAGCCTCTATCATTTTCTCTCCTTCTACTTTAGCTGTATCTTTCGCTTCGTTAATCATTCTATCTCTGATTTCTCTTGCTTCTCTCAATATATTATCCTTTTCTATTTTAGCTTCTTGGATAATTCTTTCGTTTTCAGCTTTTAAATTCTGAACTTCCTCTCTTGCCAATTTAGCTTGGTTAAGAGCATCTACGATTGTTGTTTCCCTTTCATTAAGTGCATTAAGAATTGGTTTCCATGCATATTTTGCCAAAAGAAACATCAATATCAAAAAAGTAAGAGTCATCCAAACAACTAAACCTAATCCCGGTGTTATCATTTCTAAATTATTTTATTTTTTATTTTACTTTAAATATTTTTTAATACAAAATTTTAAAATAATCTTGGTAAACACCAACCGTGTTACCAAGATTATTAGGATTTTTGATTATCCTTTCATGAACGGAGCACTGAAAATCAATCCGATAAGTCCAGCACCTTCGATAAGACCACAAGCGATCAACATCGCTGCTTGTACCTTATCAGCCGCTTCTGGCTGTCTAGCGATAGCATCCATCGCGTGAGAACCAATTTTAGAAATACCGTAAGCTACTCCTAATACAGCAAGTGAAATTGCTGCATAATTCAAGTAAGACATTGCATGTACTGTCTCTTTTTCTGCTGCCATAATAATTAATATTTAGTTAAAATGATTATT
>CAUQSG010000075.1:0-8082 GCA_963520725.1 uncultured Flavobacteriaceae bacterium
TCCTACTACGGCTTGTATCTTGCAGGACAGATTGGGACTGAGAAAGAACATAGGGGCTTTGGATTTTAATCTTGGTTGTTCAGGTTTTGTCTATGGTCTGAGTATAGCAAAAGGGCTTATCGCAACAGGTGCAGCCCAAAATATTCTATTGGTAACAGCCGAAACTTATACTAAATATCTTAGAAAATCTGATAAATCTAACCGAACCATTTTTGGGGATGGGGCGGCGGCTACTTTGATACAAAAGGATGAAACCAAAGAGAATTTTCAATTCATTTTAGGGACAGATGGTAGCGGATATGATAATCTCATTGTGAGAAATGGCGGTGGTAGAAATCGTATAAATAAGGAAGATGAGGTTGGTAACTGTCTGTATATGAATGGACAAAATATATTTATATTTACGATAGAGAAAATTCCTGCGCTGGTGAAGGAAATTTTAGAGAAGAATAATTTAACTAAAAATGATGTGGATTATTATATTTTTCACCAAGCAAATGCACATATTCTAAGAAGACAGCGAGAAATTTTGGATATTCCAGAGGAAAAATTCTATATCAATTTAGAGAAATATGGAAATACGGTTTCTTCTACCATTCCGATAGCACTGAAAGATGCATTAGAAACAGGAAAGATAAAAAGAGGACAGAAGATAATGCTGATAGGCTTTGGAGTGGGGCTTTCTTGGGGAGCAACGATAGTAGAATTATAAGAAGAAATTGATAAAATATAAAAAAACTATAACATTATGAATACACATCTATTAGAAAGGGTTACTTCGTCGGGGAATATTATAAAATATATTGATGGACTGAGATTTATCGCTATTGTAAGTGTTTTTATTTGTCATTTTTTGGCTAATCATGAGGTAAACTTTCCTGAGATAAAGGAACATAGTTATATTTATCCTTTTTTTGGGAATGGGATAGGACATACGGGAGTTTTTCTATTTTTTGGAATTAGTGGATTTATATTATCGCTTCCTTTTTTAAAACAATATGTATATGGCGGTAGGGAAGTCTCTATTAAGGATTATTTTTTGAGAAGGCTAACTCGGCTGGAACCGCCTTATATCGTACATTTAGTATTGTTTCTATTTATTTCAACAGTTCTAGGGAACAAGAGTTTTCAGGAATTATTTCCAAATTTTTTGGCATCGCTGTTTTATGTGCATAATATTGTTTTTTCTGAGGAGCGCTATCCATTGATTAATATTGTTTTATGGACATTAGAAATAGAAGTTCAGTTTTACATATTAGCACCACTTCTTTCGTTGGGGATTTTCAAACTTCCTAAATGGGTAAGAAGGGCTTTGATGCTTGGAATTATTGTTTTATGGCCACTTTTAGGGATTAATACAGGATTTCATAACATTCTGAATTATTTGCATTTCTTTATCATTGGTTTTTTAGTGGCAGATTTATCCCTTGAATATTCGGATAAGATAAAACCTTCATATATTTTTGATATTCTGTGTGTTATTGCATTTTTGATATTTTGGCAAGGAAATGTTTGGCTGGAATTTCAGTGGTTGTATATATTTATTTTGTTGTTTCTTACACCGTTTTCTATTTTTTGGAAAAAAATGATGGAATTTCGCCCAGTGTATATTATTGGAGGGATGTGCTACACGATTTATATGCTGCATCATAAGATAATATATGTGTTTTTTGGGATGTTTTTCAAGGGAAAAGAATTTTTCGGCGATCCGATTTACAATTTTTTTACAAGATTTATCATCATATCTATTATCACCCTTCTGATATCTGCTGTATTTTTTATATTTGTGGAGCGTCCGACCATGAAAAAACAATGGTGGAAGTATAGAGACTTGAAGAAACTATTTTTTGAATAAAATTAAAATAATAAAGAGACTCTAAAAAGTCTCTTTATTCTATTTCACATCCTAGATTTCTGTATTGATTTTTAAAACATTCTACCCATTTTCTGAATTCTTGGATATTGATTTTTTCTTTGATAAAAGTTTCAAAATACTCAGTAGAAAAGTCTTTTGGGAAGTTTTCTAAAACATCAAACTCGCCCGCAAGCCAAGCCTCATTGATAAGGTGATTGAACAGATTCACATCAAAATCAAATCCATACGAATGGTAGGAATTGGTGGCGGAGGACTGGAATGTGGTTTTCATACTTTCTTTTTTCAGTTGAGCGATGAAATTGCGATTGTTTCTATGTTTTCGGTAGTATACAGATGCGTTTCTAATTTGTTGTTTTTCATCTACTTTACCAAAAGAATCTTTCCAAACATAGAGCCAGTATTCCTTTTTCCAAAATCCCATAAGAATGGAATTTAATGCCCAATATTTCAAAGGGGTTTCATTATCAACCTTTTTTAGTTTAAATAATAGTGAGAAAAATTTAAACTTATTGTAGAAAAACCAATCCATAACGAGCGGATTAGATAGGAATAAATCTTTAGGATAAATGCTGTCTAGTAAGTCATTGATAGACTCTTTGTCTACCCATTGCAGGTCTTTGGTGTTGCCTAACCAACCTAATTTTAAAAGGTTGATGTTGTGATTTTTGGCATTTTCTTTTAATTGGTCAATATCCACATTTT
Organism: uncultured Flavobacteriaceae bacterium; assembly: GCA_963520725.1. GTDB lineage: Bacteria > Bacteroidota > Bacteroidia > Flavobacteriales > Weeksellaceae > JABCPE02. The sequence continues at coordinate 2,579 of CAUQSG010000075.1, forward strand.
CGGTAAACCAAACATCATCTTCTGTCATGATGAAATACTCCGAAGCCTCTTGAGCAGCATTTCTCCATAATTTGGTTGGAATTTGAAAACCATTGATTTCTTTTCCTTTTTCCAGATTGTCTTTTATGGCCTGTTCTTTATCCTTGTAATTTTCAGATTTTAGTATGGTAACTTCAGGATGGAGTTCTTGTATTTTATCCAAATATTTCTGTGGTGTTCCATCATCTAGGATGGTAACTTTATAATTACCAATTACGTAGGTTTTAATGCTTTTAAGACATCTGTCAAGATAAAAAGCTCGGTTAAAGGATTTTATGAGGATGTCTGTCATTGTAAGTATCTTAATAATTTTTTTAGTAGGGTATTTTGCTTTTCAAAAATAAAATGTGGTAAATCATCTATTTCCTCTACCTTTTTTCCATAAATGATTTTTATTCCCCTTCTTGATAAAGTATTTCTTAAAACTAAATCCCATTGTTTATTCTTTTCTGCAATTTTTGATTTATTTATACTTTGTGAAATACCTTTTTCATGTTTTCTGTATAGATATAGAGGTTTGTTTATGAATTTAAAACACCCTTGTTCATAGAGTTTGAGATACAAATCTTGATCTTCAGCAAGTCTGATTTTATCATTAATTTTGGAAGTGTTATTATAAACATTTCGTTTAAAGGTGAAAAAGTGATTAACCTCAAAGAAAATGTTTAAAAAAAGAGGATCGTTATTTTTTACTTTACGATTTATTTTAGCTATTGTTTGAGGAACTAGTTCTGAATTACAAAAATACATTTTAGAATAAGTAGCCACTATTTTTGGATCATCATAGCATTTGATAGATTCTTCAATGGCATCAGGTGTAATCGCATCATCAGGGTCAAGAAAACCACATATATCACCAGAAGCCAGTTCGATTAGTTTTCCTTTTGTATAGCCTACACCTTTGTTTTCATCATTTTTAAAAATTTTGAATCTATGGTCATCTTTCACTAAATTTTTGACTTTTTCGTAAGAATCATCAGTGGAACAGTCATCAAGTATAATGACTTCAAAGTTTTTGTAAGTTTGAGAAATTATGCTTTGATAACAATCTTTAAAATATTCAAAATTATTGTAGTGAGCAATTAGGATTGAAAATTTCATAAAAGAATGAATGATAAGTTATAGATTATATGAATAAAGGGAATTCTAATTCTCCTGTAAGATTTTATGCAAACTTTACTATTTTATGATTTTATTTAGTAGGTTTCTTAAAATGGAAGAATGAATTGATAATAAAAATAACTGTCTGAAAATTTCTTTTTTTGAGTTTCTGAATTTATGGTGTTTGGTGTTATTTATAATTTCATTTTTAAAATCAGCCAATTTATTATAGTTTTGAAGCAGGAAGCACATGGATGTTAATATAAAATCATCATCAATGCTTGAAGAATCATAGTCTTTGTCAATGTTGTATTTCCGAATTTCATAGATACTTTTAGTATAAAGATATTTTTTAACAATGTCATTAGGGCGTGAAGCAGTATTGGGCGTGATTCTATAAACAGTAGTGTAATCTTTTAAAAAATGTATCTTGTATTTTTTGTTAAATAAGAACCATAAGAGATAATCCCCAATAGTCCAGTCTTTGGTGTTTAGAAGATGGAAATATTCTTCCATAATCTCCTTATCATTTCTAAATAAAGTAGTAAGTGTAGAGATTACATTTTCGGGTAATAAATATTTGTATTTAGAATCATTGGGATCAACATTAATGATGTTTTCATAAATAGTATTATTAATTATCCGTTTAGAATTTGTAAAAACAAGCCCATAATCATGATTCTGTTCTAAAAAATCTACTTGCTTTTGTAGTTTGTTTTCATCTATCCAGTAGTCATCACCTTCGCAAATGGCAATGTATTTTCCTTCACATTGTTCAATACAAAACATCCAATTTTTAATCATACCAAGATTTTTCTCATGGTTGAAATATTTTATTGAGATATTTTCATTATTAACCTTAGATTTTATAATGTCTTGTATTACGCCGTCTGAGTTGTCTGTTGAAGCATCATTAGAAATGATTATTTCGTAATGAAAATTTGTTTTTTGATTAATGATGTTCAGTAAAGTCAGTTCCAAGTATTCACTTTGGTTATAAGTAGGGACAATTACACTAACTAATATTTTTTGCTGCATTTGTAGTATTTATTGATAGTTATATTTTTTAGGATTAATGGAATAAGCGTTTTTGAATTCAAAGTGGTAAAATCAATAAAAACACACTTTTTTATTCAATTTTAATTATTTTGTACTCTTAGCATTAAACGACAAATATAATTAATTTCTTCTTCTGTCAAATCAAAATAAAGCGGAAGACAAAGCACTCTTCTCGAAATATCTTCTGTGATAGGGAATTCCACCTTTGGGAGGTATGGTAGAGAAGAGGCCAAACTCGGATAAAAATATCTTCGGGTAAAGATTTCATTAAGGTCCAGCTCTGCTTTGATTTTTAATAAAAGCTCCTCCGATTCTAAAACCACAGGATAGTAGGCGTAGTTTTGGTTTGCATCCTCATGCCAAGCTACTTTTCGTGCTTTTAGGTTTTTTAGATTTTTATCATAGCACTCGGATAGTTTTTTGCGTTGGTTGTGGATTGCCTCGGTGTGTTTTAGGTTTGCTAATCCCATAGCGGCGTGAAACTCAGAGTTTTTACCATTAATTCCTAATTCCGAAAACGAATCAAATCCAGAAATCCCAAAATTACGAATAGATGCCAGTTTTTTTAGTAAATCAGGATTTTGGGTAATAATCAGTCCGCCTTCCACAGAGTGATAGAGTTTAGTGGAATGCAGGGAACAAGTGGAGATATCGCCATATTCAAAAACAGATTTTCCATTTACTTTTACACCAAAAGCATGGGCGGCATCGTAGATTACTTTTAAATTATGTTTTTTAGCAATCAGCTCTATTTTAACCACATCACAAGGGTTTCCGTAGACATGTGTAGCCAAGATAGCTTGGGTTTTCTCTGTGATGACATCTTCTATTTTGTCTGCATCTATGCATAGAGAATCGGGACAAATATCCACAAACACCGGCGTACAACCTTCCCAAACAATAGAACTTGTGGTCGCCACAAACGAAAACGGTGTGGTTATAATCTCTCCTGTTATATCCAAAGCCTTGATAGCCATTTGGATAGCCACAGTTCCATTGGTTACGAATAATAAATGCTGGACATCAAGGAATTCCTTCAGTTCCATTTCTAGCTGACTTGCCAGAGGTCCCATGTTAGTAAGCCACTGGCGGGTCCAGATTCCATCTATATATTGTAGATATTCCTCTTTTGGAGGGAGGAAAGGGTGGGTTACGGGTATCATTATCAAAGGTTTTTTACAATGTGGTCTTGTGTGTGGTTTATCATGGTGTTCGCAGGGATATCGTGGTGGATAACACATCCAGCGCCGATGATTACATTATCACCGATGGTTACTCCTTTCAGCACGATTACATTACTCCCGAGCCAGCAGTTTTTCCCTATTTTGATGGGAGCAGAGTTGAATTTCTGATGTTCCACTTTGAAATCTGGAGAGGCGCTATACTGGTGGTTGTGGTCGTATAGTTTCACTCCTTCACCAAAAAGCGTATTTTCTCCTATTTCTATTTTTTCTAAACAGTTGATAGAGCAATAGTTGTTCATAAAAACATTGTTGCCGATGTGGAGTTCCGCATCATTACTCACCAAAATATTACAATAGTTTCTTATACTAAAACCATTGCTGATGCTTATTTTTTTAGCATTAGTATAAAAAGAAAAATTACAAAAATCACCAATTTTTATATTTCCTCCTATGGTGTTGTTAGGACTGCTGCTTAATTTTTTTAAGCTACTTTTTTTAAGTAATTTTAAAATAATTTTGGATAGAAAATGCATTTTTGCTCTATTTATCAGACAAAGATATAACTTTTATGATAAAAATAATTACTTTTGTGTGAAAGAAAATAAGAGAGAATGTTGCCGTTAGTTACCATATCTATTCCGCTTTTTAAATGTGAGGAGTTTTTAGAGAAATGTCTGTTATCCGTTGTTAATCAGACATATAAAAATTTAGAAATTACCTTGATAGATGACAAAACGCCTGACAACTCCGTGCAGATAGCAGAAGATTTTATCCAAAAACATCATCTCCAAAACTGGAAAATATACCATTTGGAGGAGAATTCTGGGCTTTCTGTTGTGAGAAATAAGGGAATAGACACCGCACAAGGAAAATATCTTTTTTTCTTGGATAGTGATGATGTCATTACGCCAGACTGCATAGAAACTCTCGTAGAAATAGCCGAAAGAACGCAGGCCGAGATGACCATATCCCAGCTGGAATGCGAAGAGCTGGAAACAGGTAAGAAATCCATAGCGATAAAAATAAATTCGGATAAGGATGTAATCGAAGGGAATGATAATATTTTGCGTGAGTTTTCTAAAGGAAATTTGGTGACTTATGCGGTGAATAAATTGTTTATTGTAGATTATTTACGCCAAAATAAATTGTATTTTGTGAAGGGACTTTTTGCTCAAGATGAGCTTTGGACTTTTCATTTAGTCTTGAAAATGAACAAAATAGCCCTGTATAAAGGAATAACATACACTTATTTTCTACATGCTAAATCGGTGATTCATAACAGAACCAAACGAAATTTTGACAATTGGTTTACCATCGGTCAGCACATAGACCAAGAGCTGAGAAAACAAAAAGGCGAGAGGAGAAAATTAATCCTGAAATATCTCGTGGATTATGAAACACTGACACTTCAGATGAACTGGAAAGCCCAGCAGAATGAGGAACTTTGGAAAGAAAGCCACCGCAACTATCAGACTTTGTCTTCTTTGGGAATTATGGATTATTTTTCATCTGAATTCTCAAAAGAAACCAAGAAAAAAGCCATAAAATTAGCCCTGCCTACTTCGTTGGCAATGTGGCTGTTTAAAAAACAATACTACGGGTAATACCCTGTTTATGGGTATAATAGTCCTTATATTCTTTTGTGGAACGAATAAAAAAGTTAAATTTGCTTCTATATTTTTTAATTCATGGATTTAATAAAGCAAATCAGCGAAAGCATCCATTTCTTCGTGAGGGACAATTTTCCTGATGGAACCATACTTTTTACTCAAATAGCATTAAAGTCTATATTTTTTGTCTTAGTCATTTTTTTGGTGGATTTTGTCATCAGAAAAATAGTAGGCTGGGCGCTGAAATTCATATCAAGTAAATATGATAATGCATGGGTAAAGGCGATACTGGAAACCGAAGTGCATGTTTCCTTTGTGCATTTTATACCATGGGTTTTTGCGGATTTCTTCATTCAGGAAGTTTTCTGGCGACATCCCAAAAGTTATGAGCTTTTAGATTTTGTCATCGGTGTTTTTGGGACTTATGTTCTGATAAAACTCGTTGATAAAGTCCTGAAATCCATAGAAAAATACTACATTTTCAAAAGCAATCAGTATCGTGTCACCATGT
>CAUQSG010000076.1:0-8000 GCA_963520725.1 uncultured Flavobacteriaceae bacterium
ATTAGGTATAGATGAGCATTATAGTGAACTAATGCCTGCCGATAAAGTTGAACATGTTGAACGCCTGCTTAACGAAAAATCGGCAAACAACACGCTTGCTTTTGTTGGCGATGGAATAAACGATGCTCCAGTATTAGCTCGAGCAGATATTGGCATAGCCATGGGAGCACTTGGAAGTGATGCAGCCATAGAAGCTGCAGATGTAGTTTTAATGGACGACAAACCTTCCAAAATTGTCAAAGCCATCGGTATTTCTCGTCGAACAATAGGCATTGCACGCCAAAATGCAATATTTGCTATTGGCGTTAAGGTTGCAGTACTTGCACTTTCCACCATTGGTATAGCAACAATGGGAATGGCAGTTTTTGCCGATGTAGGTGTTATGGTATTTGCCGTTTTAAATGCCACACGAGCTTTAAAGGTAAAATAAGTATATTCTTTTAACGCCATAAAAAGAATATGCCAATACAAAAAACAATATAATATATAAAATCAAAAGCGAATGCCTTCATATTGCAATTTATGCTTTATGGGGGCATTTTTTGTGCTTTAAAATCGCTTTATTCAATTTAAATAAGTACTTTTGCAAAAAATAAATAGACTTAATAAATGGTTATAACAATTTCAAAAAGGGTACTTTATCGAGAAACTTTAGATTATATCATGATTGCTATCGGGTGTATCTCTACAGCATTGGTTGGACCATGTTTTTACTTCCAAACGACATTAGTACGGGTGGTGTAGCAGGTTTATCATCTATTGTGTTTTGGGCATTCAATATTAAAGTTTCATATACCTACTTTTCTTTTGGAAACGCCTTTTGATGCTCTTTTTGTGGTTCCAGATGGACTTAATAATCATATTTTTTGGAATATAGCCCATTGTGTTGCCACGCAGCAGCTTTTACATTATTACCTTACAGGAAATGATTTTAGAGTAGACCAAAAATGGGTAGAACTGTATAAAAAGGGAACTTTTCCGTGTTTTGATGAAGAGGAGGAAGATGTAGAGAATTTGGCTTTTATATTAAAAGAAACTTCCAAGCTGTTGGCTTCTGGTTATGATGAAGGATATTTTACTCAGTATAAAACTTATTCCACGAGTTTTGGATTAGAGTTGAAAAATATTGAAAATGCCATTATTTATAATAATATACATGAAGGGATTCATCTCGGACATGTTATGGCTCAAAGAAAAATTTTATTAGGATAAAGAAAAAATGACAGATAGAAATCAAGATAAAAAAGACGACTTTATATTCGGTCTGCGACCAGTGATAGAGGCCATAGAGGCAGGAAAAACCATTGATAAAATTTTTATTCAAAATGGACTGCAGGGTGACATCATCGCAGAGCTGAAAAAACTCCTCTCAAAGCACGGAATCAGGGCAAATTATGTCCCAGTGGAGAAACTAAACCGCTTTACCCGAAAAAATCATCAGGGTGTGGTGGCTTTCATCTCGGATGTTGCTTTTTATAAGGTGGAAGATGTCGTTCCACAGCTTTTTGAAGAGGGGAAAGTTCCGTTTTTATTGATTTTGGACAGATTGACCGATGTGCGAAACTTTGGGGCAATATGCAGAACTGCTGAATGCGTGGGCGTGGATGCTGTAATTATCCCAGATAAAGGGGCGGCGCCTATCAATTCTGATGCGATGAAAACTTCGGCAGGGGCTATTTATAATATTAAAATATGTAAAGAGAAAAACCTTGCCCATACGGTGGATTACCTCCAGCAGTCGGGAATATTGGTTTATGCCTCTACGGAAAAGGCACAGAAATTGCTCTACGAGGTTGATTTTCGTGAGCCATGTGCCATCGTGATGGGTAATGAGGAAACGGGAATTTCTAAAGAAGTTCTCCATCACTCGGATGAGAAAATAAAACTCCCAATGCAGGGAAAAACCCAGTCGCTCAATGTATCCGTGGCTTGTGGAGCGGTGCTTTATGAAGCGGTAAGACAGAGATTAAGTTAAATTTTAAAATAATAATTATAAAATGATAAAGAGAATTTTAGCAATAGGAATCATAGGAATGACCCTTGTAGCGTGTAGTCAGGATAAAAAATCAACTGAAAATACAGATAAAAAAACAACTGCAACTACTGAAAATGCGGAAAAAACAACCACAGAAGAGGAAAAAACGGAGGCAGTAGTAATGGCGATTTCGGATAGTGCGGGAGTTTATACGCAGAAATTTGTTTTGGAGAAAGGGAAAACTTATCCGTTTTCATCAACACAGAAAGAAATCCAAACTATCAAAGACCACACAGGAAAATCCATGAGTGGAACACAGGAAGTAGTAGATGAGAGAAATATAGTGGTGGAAAATTTTGAAAATGGTGTTTATGAACTGACTTTGAATATTGTAGGAAAGAAAATGTCTTCTACAGCTGAAGGAAAAACAGTAGTAGTAGATACCAAAGCTGCAGCGCCGAAGGAAGAACAACTGAAAAACATCTGGAATATCAATAAAGTATTGGCAGGAAGTAAATTTACGGTTAAAATGAAGGAAAATGGAGAGGTGATTTCCATTTCTGGAATCAATGACCTTTATGCAAAAATCGAAAAAGCTGTTTCGCCTCTAATCAAAGATGCAAAAGCTAAAAAGGCTTTCGTAGAGCAGTTTAAACAAGGTTTTAATGAAAAATTGATAAAAGAAGAATTCTCCAAAGGAATCAATATTTTACCTAAAAAAGGTGTGAAAATAGGAGAAAGCTGGACAGAAACGGACAACATCACTCCAGATGGAAAAGTGAAATCTTCTGTTACTTACACTCTTGCAAAGGTGGAAAATGGTATCGCAGAGATTTCTATAAAAGGAGGAATTCCTCTAAAATCTGAAAAACAAACTCAGCAGGGAGTTACCGCTACTATAAGCATACAAGGAACTCAGCAGGGAAATATCACGATAGACCAAAATACAGGATGGATTAAAAAATCTACCCTTAATATCAAAACAACTAACAAACAGAGCATGACAGATGGAAAACAGACAGAATCCGTCACTCAAACCTCTGACAGCACAATTACAATAAACTAAATCGTTATGAAATTTATAGGATTTCTTTTATTTTGTTTTATATGTTATCTGATTTTGCAGTTTATCAGAAGGTCTGTGTTTTTTAAGTTTTATAAAGCTGCAAATGCACAGCGGAGAGAATATGAAAATCAAAGAAATAACAGCAGTTCTGCATCTAAAAAGGAATTTAAGAAAGATATAAAATGGGATGCAGAAACGGTAGATTACGAAGAAGTGAAAGATTAGATTTAATCTAGAAAAATAATAAGAAAGCATAGGATAAAACGAGTTATCTTATGCTTTTTTCGTTTTTAAAAACAGCAAAATTTTTCTTTTTTGTATAATGTTTTATAAAAATCCATATTAAAATAGTATTTTTGGGCAGATTTTTTAAGTTTTAAAACTATGTTTAAAGAGAATAAAAATATTTTTTATATAGCAGGAAGCCTTATTTTGTTCATTGCTATCGCCTTGATTTATACTAATCCTGTTTTCCAAGGAAAAGAGATTATACAGCATGATATAGTCCAGTATAAAGGCGGTGCAAAAGAGCTTTTAGACTATCGTGCAAAGCATGGTGAGGAAACCTACTGGAGTGATGCCATGTTTGGCGGGATGCCTACTTATCAGACAGGAGCGCAGTTTCGCGGAGATATTATAAAACATGTGGATAATGCTCTGAATTTTCTGCCGAAGCCTGCTAACTATTTGTTTTTACTTTTTGCTGGTTTTTTCCTGCTTGGGATGTCAGCTGTTAGAAACTGGAAATACGCTCTTTTGGGAGCTACATTTTTCGGGCTGTCCACTTATTTTTATATCATTATAAGTGCTGGGCATAATGGGAAAGTGCATACTATTGCCTATTTCGCGCCGCTTTTGGCAGGGATTTTATTGGTTTATATTAGGAAAAAATATCTTTTGGGATTTGTTGTAACGGCTCTGTTCATGGGATTGCAGATAGCAGCGAACCATTTTCAGATGACTTATTATCTTTTCATTGGGATAGGATTTTTATTCCTTTCGGAATTGATAAGAGTTTTGCTCAAAAAGAGCGATTGGAAACATTTTGGGATTTCTTCTGGAGTTTTGGTCTTGGCTTTTCTTTTGGGAATAGGTATGAACTCACAAAGACTCTTGGCAAATAGAGAATATGCGGAGGAAACCGTGAGAGGGAAACAAATTTTAGAAGATGAAAAACAAAATCATGCTTCCAAAGATGGTATGAATAGGGATGCCATGCTGATGTGGAGTTACAGAAAATTAGAAACTCTAAATCTCTTTATTCCAAGAATTTACGGGGGCTCTTCCCAAGAAAAAGGTTCTGATAGAATAATGCAGAATATTCAGGATTTGGTGCAGGAAAATGCTACTTCACAAGAAGAAGTGGATAACATCGTGAAAGGCTTTTCCAGTCCTACTTACTGGGGCGAACAGCCTGGTACAGCGGGGCCTGCATACCAAGGAGCTGTAGTCTGTTTCCTTGCTTTTTTAGGGTTTTTCCTCGCTCCTAAAAAATATAAATATTGGATTTTAGGGGCTTCTGTGCTTACGATTATGCTTGCATGGGGGAGCAACTTCCTGATTGTTAGTGATTTATTCATTGATTTTGTTCCGTTGTATAATAAATTCCGTGCGCCATCTTCCATTTTGGTGGTTGTTGAACTTTTGTTCCCGCTCATCGCTATTGTAGGGCTTTATTCGTTTTTTAACAATAAAAATTTGACAACTGAATACAAGCAAAAAGTATTGATGTATGCAGGAGGAGGAGTGCTGGCGTTCTTACTTTTAATGCTGGTTTTTGGGAAATCTTTACTTGGATTTTATACCGAAACAGAGAAAAGATACCTTCCGCCTTATCTACTTGATTATCTGATAGATGAAAGATATGGAATGTTTAGGGAAGACAGCATAAAAGCCATTTTTTATGTTGGAGCCGTGCTGGGTGTTTTGTTTTTAACGATGAAACAAAAATTGACTCAAAATATAGCGCTTATCATCATTGGGGCAGTTAGTTTCTTTGATTTATGGTCGGTAAATAAGCGATATTTGAACAATGATAATTTTGTAGATAAAGAATTTGTCCAAGAGCCTTTCGTTACCGAAGTATCTGATTATCTGATAGAAAAAGCAGGAGATAATACCGAAGTGCAGAGACTTCTTGCTCAAGCAGAAATGAATAAAACACTTTCTATTTTGACAGAGAAAGACAAGGGGCATTATAGAATTTTTAACTCTATTACAAGTCCTTTCAATGAAACTACGACTTCTTATTTCAAATCTTCTGTCGGTGGTTATCATGCCGTAAAACTGCGTAGGTATGATGATTTGATTAACCAATATTTCTCTGAAACAGACAATAAGAAAACGCTGAATATTCTTAATATGCTGAATACCAAATATATCCTTATTGGTTCTCTACAAGAACCAAGGGCTGAAATCAATCCTAATGCAAATGGAAATGCTTGGTTTGTGTCTGATATTCAGTTTGTTAAAACTCCAAATGAGGAAATAAAAGCTGTGGGCGAAATTGATAATAAGAAAACGGCTGTTGTTTCAGTGGAAGACCAAAAATATTTTGAGGGAAAAAACTTGCAGAGCGACAGCACTGCGGTGATTGAACTGAAAAATTATCAGCCTAATCAGTTGGAATTCAAAACTCAGTCAAAAACTCCTCAGTTGGCAGTGTTTTCAGAGATTTATTACCCGAAAGGCTGGAAAATGCTTCTCGATGGTAAGGAAGTTCCTTATATCAAAGCAAACTACCTTCTCCGAGCTGTATTCGTTCCTGCTGGAAATCATGAAGTTAGAATGGTATTTGAGCCAGAAGTGATCGAAAAAGGGAAGATGATTTCCATGAGTGCATTTGGAATATTCCTGCTGCTGAGTGTGGGTGGATTTTTGAAATTTAGAAGAAGAAAAAATATAAAGTAGGATTATGGACAATTTTGAGATTACAAAAGTAAATAGTAATGAAATTACTTCTTTGCAAAAAGTAGGAAGACAAACCTTTTTTGAAACTTTTTCCCAAACTAATACGGAAGAAAATATGCAAAAATATTTGGAAGAAAGCTTTTCTTCTAATAAACTTTTGGGAGAGCTGAATAATCCTGATTCTCTATTTTATTTTGCAAAATATAATGATGAAATAGTAGGTTATTTAAAACTGAATTTTGGTCATTCTCAAACGGAATTAAATGATAATGAATCGCTTGAAATAGAACGAATTTATGTTTTGAAAGATTTTCAAGGAAAGAAAATAGGGCAAAAATTATATGAAAAAGCTGTAGAAGTAGCCAAGCAAAATAAAGTGAAATATATTTGGCTTGGAGTTTGGGAAAAGAACCAAAAAGCCATCGATTTTTATGAAAAAAATGGATTTGTGCCGTTTGATAAACATATTTTTGTTTTGGGGGATGATGAGCAGACTGATATAATGATGAAAATGGAATTGTAATAAAAACAATGAGTTATAAAAAAATCCTTATCATCACTTATTATTGGCCTCCTGCGGGCGGGCCAGGAGTTCAGCGATGGCTGAAATTCACAAAATATCTGCCGGAATTTGGCTGGAAACCCACGGTTTTCATTCCAGAAAATCCATCTTATCCACTTTTGGATGAGAGTTTGAGTAAGGATTTATCTCCTGATTTGGAGATTATTAAAACTAAAATTTGGGAGCCTTACCAGCTTGCCGAAATATTCAGTAAAAAGAATAAGAAATTTAAGTCAGGACAGTTTGATATTGGTGAAAACCAGTCTTTTATGTCCAAATTATCTATTTTTATCAGAGGTAATTTTTTCATTCCCGATGCCCGAGTTTTTTGGGTAAAACCTTCCGTAGAATATCTGAAAAAGTATTTAAAGGAAAATAATTTTGATGCTTTGGTGACTACAGGGCCGCCTCACAGCCTTCATTTGATAGGTTTGGAACTGAAAAAATATTTCCCAAATCTGAAATGGATTGCAGATTTTAGAGATCCATGGACGGAAATTTCGTATTACAAGCATCTTAAACTGACAAAATGGGCGGACAAAAAGCACCGAACTCTGGAAGAAAAAGTCTTTAAAAATGCAGATATTACCCTTGCTACAAGTCCCACAGATGCTGAAAATTTCAGGAAAAAAGGCGCAAATGCAGTCTGCATAACCAACGGATTTGATGAAAATGAGCTGATTGCAGAAAATACCAAAACGCAGAAATTTACTTTAAGTTATATCGGAGTTTTGGAGCAGCTTAGAAATCCTGAAAATCTTTGGGAAATCCTGAATGCTTTGGTAGAGGAAAATGCGGATTTTTCAAAAGATTTTGAGCTGAAATTTGTGGGCAGGATAGATGATAAAATTTTACAGCAGATAGAATCTTCTGCTCTTGGAAAAAAAGTGAATTTATGCGGTTATCTTTCTCATAATAGGGCTGTTGAAGAAATGAGTAATTCGGATATTTTGCTGATTACAAATTTTGACCGCGATTCTTCCAAGGGAATCATTCCAGGGAAATTATTTGAATATCTGGCAGTTGGGAAAAAGATAGTTTCCTTTGGCCCGAAGGATAGTGATGTAGCCGATATTTTGGAAGAAACAGGCTCAGGTAGGCATTTTGGATATGCTGATAATCACGAAATTAAAAACTATATTTTAGAAATTTATCAGCAATGGAAAACTGGAAATTTGGAAACCAACCAGCAAAGTGTTCAGCAGTATTCTAGAAGAAATCTCACAAAAAAACTTTCTGAAATTTTATAAAATAAAAAGTGAAGATGCATAGGCGTCTTCACTTTTATTATGAGAGTTTAATTATTTCCAATTAAAACTTATTTTCCACATGCGCTGCATTTAGCAGGAAATTGTGCATGTCGGTATTTCTGATAAATGATTTAAGGTTCTCACTACCAGGGCCATACATTGCAAGTTCTGTGTAGTCAGAAGAGTGGTCCATACTAATCCAGCCTACAGAAGTGTATGCCTTCTGCATCTCTGCTA
>CAUQSG010000077.1:0-7383 GCA_963520725.1 uncultured Flavobacteriaceae bacterium
GTATTGTTCCAATCTCTCATTACATCATCTTTTACTAATCCCATAGTAAAAGTTCCACCTCCTACATATACCATTCCTGGCCATCCTTTCTGTTTCTGTTCCTTTCTTGTGAAAAACCAACCTTTTTGATCATTTGGTTTCCAACCTGTTTTACTTGTGAATTTTTTTGTTCCTCCACCGCTTTTAGTGGAACCTCCTCCTCCACAGCTAGTAAGTAGAGTTAAAGCTCCTAAAGCAGACAATGAAAACAATTTCATTTTTTTCATAATATGTATTCTTATAAACTTTAAATTTCAAAGTGCAAATAACGCTAAATTATTTCTTTTATCAAAATTTCTTTACGACTTTTTAACAAATATTTTTTGTTTTTATTGTGTATACAAATCAAAAATCAATACACAAAACAAGATAAAAGCCACATTTTTAACAAGTTAAATAAAAATATAAAATCTTAAAATTTTCTTAAAATTATTTAAACTTTAAAATCAACTCAGCCTTATTATATGACCAAATACTTTATCTAATACAAATATAACTTTTTTTAACTAAAAAATATAAAAAAATCATAAATTTTAAATTAAAATTTTTATTTTTGCATGATTATTAAAACATTAATATGAATTTGAACAAAAAACTTATCATCATGTTAGGATTGGGAGTAGCTGCTAATGCTTATTCTCAAGATCTTACAAAAATTCGTCCTGTATTGACAGGTGCACCTTTCTTAAGGATAGCTCCAGATGCGCGTTCAGGAGGTATGGCTGACCAAGGGGTAGCTACTACACCAGATACCTATTCTCAATATTGGAATGCTGCGAAATACCCTTTTGCTAGTGCAAAGACTTCTGTGGGTGTTAGTTTCACTCCATATATGAATAAAATTACCAATGATATATTCTTATTATATGGTTCTTTTTACACAAAATTAGGAGAAGAAGATAGAAGTACACTGAGTGCAAGTATCTATTACTTTAATATGGGAACAGTGGATTTGTCTAGAATTGTAGGAGGAGTTGCAGTAAGTGAAGGACAATCTAAACCTAATGAATTCTCTATCGATTTAGCCTATGCTTTGAAACTTTCTGAAAGTTTTTCAATGGCTGTTACGGGGAGATATATCCGTTCAGACTTGTCTAGTTTAGGACAAAGCAGCAGCACATTACAAGCAGCCAATACATTTGCTGTAGATATTGCAGGATATTACCAATCTCCTAAAATGCAGAGTTTTGGTGAAAAAGAAGGTAGAGTAAGAGGTGGTTTTGCAATTCAAAATGTAGGGCCAAAACTTAACTATAGTAAAAGTATAGATTCAAAGTCTTATCTTCCTACTATTGCAAGATTGGGTGCTGGATATGATTTATTCCTTGATGGAGAAAATCGTTTAGGGCTTACTTTAGAAGCATCAAAACTATTAGTTCCAGGAGCTGAAGCAGTGGTAGATCCTGTTACTAACAGAGTTTCTTATTCATATCCTGATGTAAGTGTAATCAATGGTATGGGTAAATCTTTCAGCAATAAAAAAAGTGTAATGTACAGCATCGCTGCTGATTATTCATACAATGATACTTTTGATATAAGAACAGGATACTTCCACGAAAGTGCCGAGCAAGGAGGAAGACAGTTTGCGACTATAGGTGTAGGATTGAAATACAAATCTTTTGGACTTGATGTTTCTTACCTTATCAATACTGCTAAAATCAATAACGCGTTGGATAACACCCTTAGATTTGGACTTGTTTGGGATATCAGTGAGTAAAAATAAAAATTTATAAATAAAAATAGCACCATAATTTGTGGCGCTATTTTTTATTCTTCCTCTGTTATAGCCAGATAATAATTTTCAATTTTTTCTAAATAAGCCAAGAATTTATCTTCTATATTCTTATCAAAAACCTTACATTTTATTTTAGAAAATTGTTCTAAAAGAAATTCATCAACTACATAAAATTCCTTAAAAGACCATTGTTTCGAAGAATGTATTTTGAATAAAGCTTCTTTTATACACCAGATAGCCGTCAGATGTTCTATCCCTGATTCTACCCTGCCGAGCCAGTCTATTTCCGTGGGATGCAGGAATTTATGTTTGATTTTATCTATTCTATCCTTCACCTGTTCTATATCCACTCCTATTTTTTTTTCGGAAATCGCTAAAACCGCATAAGGAAAGGAATGACTGACCGACACGAACTTATCAAATGGCTCCAGATAAGGCTGCCCATTTTCATAGTATCTGATTTTATGATTAGGCAGGATTTTTTTGAGCATTTGCCTTACCATTTGTTTCTCTATCAATCTTTTAGGCGATTTTTGCTTTAAATTTTCAAATTCTTTTTTATTCGAAATCAAATCAGCAGAAAATTTCTCTTCTTCTGAATATTTCCAAATCAAAATCTGAGTTTGCTCTGATATTATTTCCTTAAAAATAGGCATTATTCGTTAAAATTTAAATTATCTGAAACTCCACAGGAGCATCTATTTTAGGATATTTTTTATCACAAACAAATTTCTTGCCCGTGCAGTCTATCTCCTTCCAGCCTTTCTTTTTCCCAATATCTCCCACTTCCACTACATAAGGGATAAATTCTATCTCTTCGCTGGCTTTGGTCTTAATTTCTTTATACTGAACTGCAATATCCAAAATACATTCAAAATCAGTATTTAACCTCACATTTCTGTATATAATATCATAATGAGATTCTTTATTTTCTGGAATTTCAAAATAGCTTTCATAGCCAAACACATCTCCTTTTAAATTTCCTATCGCCTGCAACGCATAAAATAAAGCTTTTGTATAAAACTCCCTCGTTTTTTCTCTTTTATAATCATCAATAAAATGCCCGCCTTCAAACAAAATAACTGGAATTCCTGCTTTCATAAAATTATCTCCCGAAGATGTAGGGTAAAAAGTATCCGTATAGCGCCCTATATTATTAGAAATTTCAGATTTTAATTGTTGATAAATCTCGGCAATCACAGCCATACTTTTCTTTCTATTTTCTGTCAAATTCCTATCAACATCCTCCGAAGGCGAAAGAAACGAAAGTGTGGCAGGATTCTCAAAATCAGTACTAAAAATAGTCCTCTGCTCGTGCAGGTTTAGGGCATAATCATATTTTTTAGAGAAAGCCTGTTTTTTCAGAATTTTCATCTCGATGCTAGATTCTTTTAGAAAATCTCTATTGATGTCTATTTCTAAAATATTCCTTCTTGTCCAAATCTCTGAGCCATCAGGATTGAGCATAAAAATGAAATCCAAACGAATTCTATCCCAAAAATCAGCCACAGGATTTTTTTCTAGCGAAGCCAATAAATCCAGCATTGCCAAAGTTGCATTGCTTTCATTTCCGTGCATCTGCGACCAAGCCAGCACAGAAGTTTTTCCTGTTCCTTTAGAAAAAAGATAAATCGGTTTTCCTAAAGTTGATTTTCCTATTTCCTGAATTTCCGCGCCATAATTCTCCTCTAAGTATGAAAACAATTTTTTAGGAGAAATATAACGATTTGGAAAGTTTACATTTTTAAAATATTTAAACAGCATATTTTGTTATCTTGAAAATTTCTGCAAAAATACAATATTTTTACTTTACAAATGTATATCGAAAATCTTATTATCACAATCCACTTCTGTCAATTTGTCAGTATATAAGATTGTTAATTGCGTTTTATTTAATTACAAATTGTTATTAATTAAAAATCAGATTTTTATAAGTTTTATATAATGTTGTTTTTAATTTTACTTTAACTATAGGAATCGCTGTTTTATAGGGTTTTTGAATAAAACATTTGTAAAACACTTGTTTTTACTTTTGTGTTAAAATCTACTGTTTACATTTGTTATTTCAAATCATTTTTTATTCAATATATTTGCGAAATAAACTTTACAACAATGTCAAACGAGATTATATTTTTAATAAGTTTTTTATTATTTATTGGACTAATATTGGCACTAGATTTAGGTGTTTTCGCTAAAAAAACTGGGAACATCAGCTTAAAACAAGCTGGGTTTATGAGTTTTTTCATGATATTTATTTCAGTAGTTTTTTATTTTATGTTGGTCAGCTATGGCCACCTACTCCACGGTATCGACAGCATGGAAAAACTCCAATACATTATAAATAAAAATTCTCATCCAGTGGATGTGATTCCTAATAATTTAGAACACAGCATCCAGCTTTATAATATGAATTTAGGCCTTGAATACATGACAGGATACATCGTGGAAAAAGCTCTTTCTGTGGATAATATTTTCGTTATCGTTCTTATATTCACTGCTTTTAGTGTAGAAAAGGAAAATTATCACAGAGTCTTATTTTGGGGAGTTTTAGGGGCTATTGTGATGCGTTTTATTTTCATTTTCATCGGAGCAGCCCTGATTACTAAGTTTAGCTGGATTACGTACATTTTTGGAGGCTTTCTTATTTTCACTGGTATAAAAATGTTTATGCCTGAAAATGAAGAGAAAATAGACACTGAAAACCACCCTGTCGTAAAGTTTGCGAATAGATTTTTCAAGGTTCATAATCAATTTGTAGGTAATAAATTTTTTGTAACAATAGATGGTGTAAGAAAAATAACTCCACTATTTCTTGTTTTGATTATTATAGAATTTACAGATCTTATCTTTGCTGTGGATTCCATTCCTGCTATTTTCTCAGTGACCAAAGACCCATACATCGTATTTTTTTCCAATATTTTTGCCATCTTAGGGCTTCGTTCCATGTTCTTTTTATTGGCTGGAATTATAGATAAGTTTAAATATTTGAAAATCGGATTAGCATTTTTATTGGTTTTCATCGGCTTAAAAATGATTTTACATTCGTACCTAAACGAATGGGGCTTCACTACATCTCATTCTTTGATGATAATTTTGGGAATTTTAAGCGTAAGTATTTTTGCATCATTATTAGTTCCTGATAAAAAATCAAAATAAATTCTAAAAAATATTTTTACAAATAAATAGTTTATAATTTATTAAAAATGAATTGCTTACAATTATATTTACAAATGTAACAAAATAAAAATTAAATAATTTACAAATGTTTTTACAAGTGTAAAATATATTTTTTACATTTGTGTATGGATTTAAACAGTCGAGTTCAAAAAATTATTAATTATTCTGAATTATCCTCTTCTGAATTTGCAGATGAAATAGGAGTTCAGCGGTCTAATATTTCTCATGTTCTTTCTGGAAGGAACAAACCTTCTCTTGATTTTCTCATGAAAATAAAAGATAGATTTCCTGAGATACAATGGGAATGGCTTATCGAAGGAAAAGGAGCAATGATTTCTTCTGAAAATGAAGCTGCCTCTACTCCTTCTTCCTATTCATTAGAGGAAAGTAAGATAAATGATGATGAACCTATAATTACAGGGCTTTTCTCTATTCCTTCTCAAGAAATGGAGGAAAATACAAAACAGGAAGAAGTAAAATCTGAAATTTCGGAACCTATACAATATAATATAGTAGAAAACACTCCTGAAATTTCAGAAAACAAAAATATTCCAGAAGTAGAAACTCCCAGCGAAAAGGGCAACAACATAAAAAAAATCGTTTTCTTTTATGAAAATGGAAAATTTGAGGTTTTTGAGCCTTAATTTTTGCTAACAATATTTGGCTATATAATTTTTTTTATTAAATTTGCACCTCGTTAATCAACCTCTGACGAGAGCCGTGTATGTTGTTTGACTTTAAACCTTTTATTTATTTATAAAAAATGGATTTAATTAAGTATGTTCAGGACAAGTACATTACAAAAAAAGAGTTTCCTGAATTCAAAGCTGGTGATTCTATCACTGTTTATTATGAAATTAAAGAAGGACAGAAAACAAGAACTCAGTTCTTCAAAGGAGTGGTTATTCAGTTAAGAGGAACTGGAGCTACTAAAACCTTCACTATCAGAAAAATGAGTGGGGATGTAGGTGTAGAAAGAGTATTCCCTATCAACATGCCTGCTCTACAAAAAATAGAAGTTGATAAGAGAGGTAAAGTTAGAAGAGCTAGAATCTACTACTTCAGAAGCCTTAGAGGTAAAAAAGCAAGAATCAAAAGTAAAGGTTTCTAATCTAAACCTTAGGCATAATAAAAAAACCCATGATTTCATGGGTTTTTTTTATTTCTTTTCGCTTTGGTTATACGCCAAAATTATTTTTTTTACGATAGGATGCCTTACTACATCAGATTCATTCAGGTGTATAAATCCTATTTCTTCCACATTTTGGAGGATTTTCATAGCTTCCTGTAATCCAGACTGCTGATTTTTAGGCAAATCTATCTGGCTCGGGTCTCCTGTAATGATAAATTTAGCATTCATTCCCATTCTCGTAAGAAACATTTTCATCTGTGAATGAGTCGTATTCTGGGCTTCGTCTAAAATTACAAAAGCATCATCCAAGGTTCTCCCTCGCATAAAAGCCAGTGGAGCCACTTCTATTACCCTTTTCTCTATAAAATTTTCCAATCTTTCATGTGGAATCATATCACGAAGCGCATCATACAGCGGCTGTAAATATGGATCCAGTTTTTCCTTCAAATCTCCTGGGAGAAACCCTAAGCTCCCTCCTGCCTCCACGGCTGGCCTTGTGAGAATGATGCGTTTTACATTTTTTTCTTTAAGGGCTTTCACTGCCAAAGCGACACTCGTGTAGGTTTTTCCTGTTCCCGCAGGGCCTATGGCAAAAATCATATCCTTTTTTTCGGATTCCTTGACTAATTTTTTCAGATTAGTCGTTTTTGCCTTTATTATTTTTCCATTAACACCTTTTACAATGATGTCTTGGTCGAAAATCAGCTGTTTTTCAGTTTCATCTTTTATACTCAAAATATTTTCTACATCTTTTAGCTCTATTGTATGATGATTCTGAATAAATTTTACAATATCATCCAGTTTTTGCTCTAAAATATCCAATGCCTGCTGATTTCCAGCCGCAAAAATATAACTGTCACGACCTGTAATTTTTAGGGTCGGGAATGTAGATTTTATCAAGTTAAAATATTGATTTTGAACACCATAAAAGGTTTTAGTGTCAATGTCTTTTATTTCGTAATTTAATTCAAACATTTATTTTATTAAAAATTTATTGTTTTAAATATCCAAAAATAAGCAATATCTTTGTAAAATAGAAAAAATACGATGTCGATTATTACACTTACTACAGATTTAGGGACGAAAGACCACAAAGTTGCAAGCATTAAAGGAAGCATTCTCAGTTTGGAGAAAAATGTTCCTATTGTAGATATTACGCATCATATTGAGCCTCACGACATTATACAGACTGCATATATTGTCAGAAACTCCTATTCACATTTTCCGAAAGGGAGCATCCACATGATAGCAGTGGATTGTTTTTATCATAAAGATATAAAATTTTTAGTCTTGGAAGAAA
>CAUQSG010000078.1:0-7368 GCA_963520725.1 uncultured Flavobacteriaceae bacterium
TCTATCGTAGCATTTACAGAGGATGGCGAAAGAAAAGTGGGAGACCCTGCTAAAAGACAAGCAGTAACGAACCCAAAGAAAACCATTTACTCTATCAAGAGATTCATAGGAACACAGTTCTCAAAAGATAAAGAGGAAATCTCAAGAGTTCCGTATGAAGTGGTGGCTGGACCAAATGACACTGTAAAAGTAAAAATAGACGATAGAGAGTATACTACACAAGAAATCTCTGCAATGATTCTTCAAAAAATGAAGAAGACGGCAGAAGATTACCTTGGACAAGAGGTTTCAAGAGCGGTAATTACCGTGCCAGCTTACTTTAATGATGCCCAAAGACAGGCAACTAAAGAAGCGGGAGAAATCGCAGGTCTTAAAGTAGAAAGAATCATCAACGAACCTACGGCAGCGGCTTTGGCTTACGGATTAGACAAAGTAGGTAAAAAAGACATGAATGTAGTAGTGTTTGACTGTGGTGGTGGTACTCATGATGTCTCTGTATTAGAGATGTATGAAGTGGACGGAAATGCTTCTTTCGAAGTGAAAGCTACAGATGGAGATACTCACCTTGGAGGAGATGACTTTGATAATGTAATCATCGACTGGATGGCAGAAGAGTTTAAAAATGAAGAGGGTGTAGATTTAAAAACTGACCCTATCGCGCTTCAAAGATTGAAAGAAGCGGCTGAAAAAGCAAAAGTAGAGCTTTCTTCTTCTACACAAACGGAAATCAACCTTCCGTACATCACGGCTACGGCTTCAGGACCAAAACACTTGGTGAAAACTTTGACAAGAGCGAAGTTTGAACAATTGGCTCACAACCTTATCGAAAGAACGATAGAGCCTTGTAAATCAGCTTTGGCTAATGCAGGAATGAGCGTTTCTGATATTGATGAAATTATCTTAGTAGGTGGTTCTACCAGAATTCCAGCAATTCAGGAAGCGGTAGAGAAATTCTTCGGAAAAGCGCCTTCTAAAGGAGTAAACCCAGATGAAGTAGTGGCTATCGGTGCGGCTATCCAAGGGGGAGTTCTTACAGGAGATGTGAACAATGTATTGCTATTAGATGTTACGCCGCTTTCTCTCGGAATCGAGACTATGGGGTCTGTATTTACAAAACTAATCGAAGCGAATACGACTATCCCTACAAGAAAATCAGAGGTGTTCTCTACAGCGGCGGACAATCAGCCAGCAGTTACGATCAGAGTAGGACAAGGTGAAAGACCAATGTTTAATGACAATAAAGAAATCGGTAGATTTGACTTGGTAGATATTCCACCAGCGCCAAGAGGTGTTCCACAAATCGAAGTTACTTTCGATATAGATGCCAACGGTATCCTTAGCGTTTCTGCAAAGGACAAAGGAACAGGAAAAGAGCAATCTATCAAGATTCAGGCAAGCTCTGGACTTTCTGAAGCGGAAATCGAAAGAATGAAAAAAGAAGCTGAAGAAAATGCTTCTGCCGATGCGAAGAAAAAAGAAGATGCAGAAGTAATAAACAAAGCTGATGGACTGATTTTCCAAACTGAAAAACAACTAAAAGAATTTGGAGACAAGCTTTCTGCGGACAAAAAAGCTGGAATAGAAACAGCATTAGCAGAGTTGAAAACAGCTTACGAAACTAAAAATGTAGAGGAAATCAAGTCTAAAACAGAAGCCCTAGACGCAGCGTGGATGGCAGCCTCTGAAGAGCTCTACAAAGCCCAAGCCGAAGCACAGCCAAATGCAGGTGCAGCAGGCGGTCAGCAGCAAGGCGGAGACAATGTCCGAGATGCTGATTTCGAAGAAGTAAAATAAACAGTTTTTACATAGAAAATTCCTTCCTCCCAAACTTGGGAGGAAGGAATTTTTTTTGTTTTTCGGGGAGAAAATGAATTCAGGAAAAACGGAGGTTTTTTGTAGTTTGGGGAGGGGGGAATTTTAGTATATTTGTAGCTAATGATTTTTGTAGGCGTGTAACTAATCAAAAGTTGAAAAAGAAGGATTATGGAACTCAATTTGGAAAAATTCAATAGACAACAGTTAGAAGAATATTACAGTTTTTTAGATTTAATAATCAAAAGATTTGGTCTTGAAAAAACTGATAAAAGATTAGTTTTTAATTTAAGTAATAAAAATCAAATTGTTTTTACAATCGGGCAGAGATATGTTTGGATCACAGGAGCTAATGAAAAAAGTTTTAAATTTGAAGTGATTTCCGAAAAACCAATAAACAATGACTCTGAAAATTACAAAGGTAGTCTTACGGCTTTTTGGAATAAATTTGATGATATTTCGGAAGTCTTAAAACACCAGCAATCCATATTTAACGCAATTGAGAAAGAGCTTAATAGAACCCAAAAATCTAGCTATTCCAAGCATAACAAAGAAGAATTGGAAAAAATGGCTTTTGATGCTGATTTCCGAAAAGAAGTTTTAGACCAATCAGAAAATCAAATAAATATCGATGAACTTATAAAAAATATCAATGAACTAATGAGCAACACAGACAAAACACCAGCTGTCCCATTGAATCAAATTCTTTTTGGTGCTCCAGGGACAGGGAAAACCTACCACACGAAGAAAATGGCTGTTGAAATCATCAACGGAAAAAAGGAGAAAGACAGAACCAGAGAAGAAATTAACAAGGAATATGAAGAGCTGATAGAAGCAGGGCAAATCGTTTTCACGACTTTTCATCAGAGTTTGAGCTACGAAGATTTTATTGAAGGAATAAAACCCAAAATTACCGAAAGTGGTAATGTGACTTACGAGGTGGAAGATGGGATTTTTAAGCAATTGTGCAGTAGAGCAAATAAAATTTCTGATTTTGATAAAGGCTGGAATTATTTAAAAGACAAAGTGAAAAATAACCCCAACTTTTCGCTTCGTACCTTTAAGGGGGAGGAGATATATGTGACAGAGATCACAGATAATGAAGTTTTAAAAATAAAATACAAAGGAGGTAAATTAGATAAATCAGATAATGATGGTGTTTCATATGATCGCGCAAAGAAACTACAAGAGGCATTTCCAGATTTGTCGGCTGCTAAAATTAAGGAGTTTCGCTCTGTGATTGGAGGCGATAGTACGGCGTTTTGGGCGGTTCTAAATTTTATTAAAAACGCCCCAACCCATGTCCTTATTATTGATGAAATCAATCGTGGTAATGTTTCTGCTATTTTTGGGGAGCTCATCACGCTTTTAGAGGAAGACAAAAGAAAAGGAAATAAAGAACATACCGAGGCAGTTCTGCCTTATTCTGGAGATAAGTTTTCTGTTCCGAATAATGTATACATCATCGGGACGATGAACACTGCTGACCGAAGTGTAGAGGCTCTGGATACTGCCCTTAGGAGAAGATTTTCGTTTGTGGAAATGCAGCCTAAACCTGGCATTTTATCCGACAAGAAATATGTGAAATATAAAGATGTGGATTTATCCAAGCTTTTAGAAACTATCAACCAGCGAATAGAGGTGCTGATAGACAAAGACCACCAGATTGGTCATTCGTATTTTATTGGTATTGAGGACATAGATGGTTTGAGGAGAACTTTCAAGGATAAAATCATTCCGCTTTTGGAGGAATATTTCTACGGAGATTTTGGGAAAATAGGTTTGGTTCTAGGAGAAAAATTTATTAAACAAACTAAATATGAAGAAAAAGTATTCGCAGAATTCCCTTACGAAAAAGACTTTTTAGAAGACAAAAAAATATATCATTTTACTCCTTCTGAAAGCTGGGAAGAGGATACCTTTAAATCTATTTATGAGGGTTAAACTATGCAGAACAAGAAGTTTATACAGGTTTTTGAGCATCAAAGATTGAAATATGATGAATCGGGAGATTTTCGGAAACATCATTTTGATGCGATGGTGAAGTTTAATGACCTGCATCAGAACAAATATTTTACAGTCATTGATAAAGGAATTCTGTTTAAGAGCTATGTCGGAGTTGTTCAGATTGGTGGTTTGACCATAGAAATCCTTCCCAAGGCTGATAAAAAGGCTGATGCAGATAAAAACTTGTGGCAGAGCGTACTGCTCAATATGCTGAAAGTCTGCAAGCGTATTCAGGTAGAATCTGTTTCGGAAACCCAGCTCAAAAAAAGGTATCATTCTATTTTGGATGTTTATTTTGAGTTGTATCTCGCTGAGATAGAACGACTTGTGAATAAAGGCTTGATAAAGAGATACCAAAAGAGCCAATCCAATCAAAATGCACTAAAAGGAAAACTGCTTTTTGCGAAAAATATTCAGCAAAATTTGGTGCACCGGGAGCGGTTTTATTGTGAACATCAGGTTTATGACAGGAATCATCTGCTGCATCAGATTTTGTACAAGGGATTACGGATTCTGAAAACCTTTGCAAATGATGCTTTGAAGGATAGATTGAACCGACTGCTTTTTGAGTTTCAAGAAATCGAAAATATAGAAATAAGCGAGAAGCATTTCCGAAAAATAGTATTTGACAGAAAAAACAGCGACTACCAAAAGGCGTTTGATATTGCTAAAATCATCATCCTGAATTATTCTCCGAGTTTGAACTACGGAAGCGAAAATTTGCTCACGCTTTTGTTTGATATGAATGCTCTGTGGGAAGAATATATTTTCCGCATTCTCCAAAAACATAAGAAGGATGAGGAGAAGGTGTCTCGCCAAGATTCCAAGAAATTCTGGAAAAACAAATGCATACGCCCTGATATTATTTTGCAAATAGAGCAAAAAACTTTTGTCATCGATACCAAATGGAAAATCATAGAAACCAATAATCCTTCGGATGAGGATTTGAAACAGATGTTCGTTTATAATTTGCATTGGAATGCCGAAAAAGCGCTGTTGCTTTATCCTAAAACAGGACAAACGGACAGTAGTTTTGAAGAATTTCATTACGATAAATTGGATCCGAAAAAGAAAAAGAAGTGTAAAACTGGCTTTGTGGATATCACTGAGGGAGGAAGCATCAAAAGCAGCGAAAAGATAGCCGAGGAAATATTTTCTAAACTAAAATAATCATCTAAGTGATAATGAAAAGCTTTCATATTCAGGCTGAAAATCTAACTTTTTTCTTGGCTTGTGTCGATTATGCCAAAAAAGCAAAATAATGTGAAAGACAAAAAACATTTACACAAAATAAAGCTTTTCATAGAAAATACTTCCTCCAAAATTTTGGAGGAAGGAATTTTAGTTTAGAAATTTTTTAAAAAACAAATTTATAATTAGAAATGGTAGGAGAGCCCTAATTGGAGATTTCCTGTACGGAATTTAGCTCTATCCTTTTTGCCATTATGGTCTTCTTTTTCATTGTAAGGAGAAGTTATTCCCATGCTGTATCTCAGATTAACACTAAATTTCTCTGTGATGAAATATCCTCCTCCAAAATTCCATCCAAAGAAAGCGCCTTTGGTATACTCCTTAAAACTTTTTTTGTCTGGAATATTGTTGTATCCAGCTTTATCGGTGATGACCTCCTCTGATTTTATAGGAATATTCACCTCTGGACCTGTTTCTATATACACCTGAGGAATAAATTTAAATTGAAATGTAACAGGAATATTAATGTGGCTGAGAGTCCAGTATCCCTTTACACCCTTTACATTAGTATCTTCTTTATAGTTTATTTTTGTTCCAAAATGCTGATAGAGAGCATCTAGTTGAACAGCCATTTTTTCGCTGATAGAGTAGTTTATGAAAAGTCCACCATAGAACCCTATTTTGCTTTTCAGATTTCGATAAGTTTCGTCTTTAACTGATATTTTATTGAGTCCTCCACCAGCTTTGATACCGAAAGTGAGCGGCTGATTTTTAGAATAGCTTTTTTTGGGGCTGCTTACTCTATTAGATTTGTTACTAGCTACTGCTTTTTTCTTTTGTGCTGCTGCCCATCCCGTAGATAGACATAAAACAGCGATAATTATTTTTTTCATATGGTAAAAATTAAAAGTTGTCTTTTTAAAAACAGGCAATTTTATACAGAACAATATAAAGATTGCCTGTAAATCACATTAGTGATTTTGAAAATGATTTTAGCAATTCAAAGGTATTGTGAATAAACTAGTTACACAATCCCCCAAAAGCGTGTATTTTTATAAAATTTTATCCCTGTTTTTAGGGATTTTGTTTTTTGAATAATGCTTGGAGTAATAATTTTACTAATTTTACAATCATATAGTTTAAATAAATGATACGGAGTAAGTGTATATTTTTCATCTTTTTTTCAATCATTGTTTTTTCGCAGAATAGTTCTTCTGAAAAATACATTGACAGCCTAAACAATGAATATCTGAATGCGAAAAATTCAAAGAAAAAAGTTCGCATCTTGATGGAAATTTCTGATTACTGGTCATATAGAGATACAGCAGCAGCTTTTTCAAAACTTAGAGAAGCAGAGCTATTGATAGGAGGAGATAATTTCCTAAAGGGACTTCATGCCTTCTATAAAGCAGGAATTTATTATGATAAAAACATTAGTAAAAGCCAAGAACTCTACATGAAAGCCGAAAATTTCCTGAAAACATTTTCCTCTGAAGAGGCTTTTTACTACAGAGCGAAACTGTGGCATAATTACGGAGCATTGGAACAGATGAAGGGAAACAATATGGAGTTTCTGGACATTACGCTGAAAAAATGTATTCCTCTTGCTGAAAAGTCAAAGAATAAGGAACTTTTGGCGGGATATTATGTAGATATGGGGATGATTTTTAATAATTCAAAAGAATATGATAAATCAATAGACTATATAAAAAAAGCAGTTGATATTTTAGAAAAAAACTCAAAAAGAGGCGAGGGAATAGTTTGGGCATATCTAAATCTTGCAACGGTATATTTGGAGATAGGAGAATTAGCTTTAGTAGAGGACAATATTTTAAAAGCCGAAAAAGCATTAGGACAACTATCTCATTCTCAGTATAATGTGTTTCTTTATCAGCTGAAATCCAAATATTATAATAAAATAGGTAAGCAGAGTAAAGCATTGAATGCTATTCAAAAAGGGATAGACCTAGCAAAGGAAATGAATTTGGATTATGATTTTTTATCCCTGAGTTATGAGAAGTATAATTATTTAAAAAACTCTTCTCAATATTTAGAAGCGCAGAAAATACTCTCTGAACTTTTGGATAAGAAAATGGGAAGTAAAAAAAACAGACTTATACTTCTTAATGAAATGGCTGAATTACAGAAAATAATGGGCAATTATAAAGATGCTTATAGTTATCTGGAACAGTTTAAATTTTTAAATGATACCATACAGACTGAAAATGAAAAAATACAAATTTTGGATTTGGAAGCTCAGTATAAAAATAAAGAACAGCAGAAAGAAATACAACATTTGGAGGAAAGAAACAAGCAAGAACGAATAATATTTTGGATTAGTTTGTCTTTATTTATAAG
>CAUQSG010000079.1:0-6912 GCA_963520725.1 uncultured Flavobacteriaceae bacterium
AGGTTAGTTTTTTTTAATTGTGTTTTATGTTTTTTAATTAGAATTGTAAGTAAATAGGCATTACTTGTTCCGCAGATTTGAAATATCCATAAAGAATCAAAAACAGGAAGAAAACCAAGATATAGACCACCATAGGAATGGTTTTGGTTCTTGCGATTACTTTATCAGCCAGATTATCAGGGATTAAGTGAAGAACCATCGCTGCTAAAATCATCCATACCACGCCTTTATAATTATCATAAAAAGGACCAAATACGCTGATATCAAAGTTGTTAAAGATTTGATAAATCATCGTTTTAGCGATTTCTAAATCTTCAGCTTTGAAGAAAATCCAAGCAAAACAAACAAAATGAAAAGTCAAAATACCAGATATGATTTTGTAAATTCGGCTTTGATTAAGGGATGATAAACTTTTGTCAGTCAATAGCATCCATATTTTATGAATCCCAAGTCCCACGCCGTGGATAGCTCCCCAGATGATGAAATTCCAGCTGGCTCCGTGCCAAAATCCTCCCAAAAGCATGGTAGTCAATAGGTTAAAGTTAGCCGCGATTCCGCTGGTTTTCTTTGTGATGAGAGCTGGAATTATAAAAATCAATAATAAAACAGCCGAAATCACTGCTGCCCAAAGATTGGATAAGTGGAACAGTTCTACTCCCATGATGAAAGAACCCACTAGGAATCCTCCCACAAAAATGAAAGAAGCCACCGAGAAATTTCTGTTTCCGCCTAAAGGAATGTAAAGATAGTCTTTCAGCCATGTAGATAGAGAAATATGCCATCTTCTCCAAAATTCAGTAATGTTTAAACTCTGGTATGGCGACATGAAGTTAGGAGGGATTTTAAAGCCAAGCCAAAGCGCAATACCTATCGCAATCTCACTATAACCACTAAAATCACAATATATCACCATCGCATAGCCATAGACTGCCATCAGGTTTTCTACACCTGTGTGCAGGGCAGGATTATCAAACATATAATCCACCATGTTTAGGGTGATGTAGTCTGATATGACCAGTTTTTTAATCAATCCCGAAATAATCAAGAAAAACCCTTTTGCGAAGTCGCGTTCCGAAATCACATACGGCTCGTTAATCTGTGGAACGAAATCATGCGCACGAACGATAGGCCCCATCATCAGTTTTGGGAAAAACGCCAAGAACAAAAGATAATCAGAAAATTTGTTCGCAGGCTTAAATTCTCCACGATAAACATCTACCGTATAGCTGAGATTTTCAAAAGTATAAAATGAAATCCCTATCGGAAGAATGAGGTTCAAAGGATTGAAATTGGTATCAAATAGAGAATTAGAAATCTCGATAAAGAAATCCGTGTATTTAAAATAGAAAAGCATTCCGAGATTAAATAAAATACTCATAACCAGCAGGAATTTTTTCCTGCTTTGGCTTTTTTCTCTATAAATAGCATTGGATAAAAAGAAATCCACCACTGCTGAAATCAGCACCAAACCAACAAACCAGCCACTCGCTTTATAGAAAAAATAAAGTGAAAAAATGCAAAAGACATACCTGCGGGCTTTGTGGTGATTTCTTAAAGCAAAGAATAATAAAATAAATAGTGTGAAAAAATATACGAAAAAACCATTGTTAAACAGCAACGGGTTTTTACTATCATATAGAAACTGCTGAAGGAAAGCGTTCCAGTCAAATGTTGCAAAAAATTCTTGTAATGGTTTCATTTATTTTTGTTTGTATTTTTTGTAGTCTTGGATGATTGCATTGTATATTTTTTCGGCTAAAACCTCTGCGCCTTTTCCATTCGGGTGGATGTAGTCTTTGTTTGCCAGTGGCGGGCTTTGTGTAGCCCATCTTACGATAGAGTTTTCTCCGCCCATGGATTCGAATTGGTTATAGAATGCCATTTTATTATCAAAAGCAAGTCTTGCTTGAGTTTGTATCAGATTAGGAATTCCGATAGCCGTTTTGTATTCTCCGCCGTATCTAAACGCCCTGTCCGCGGTACTTACTAGTAAGAAATCAGTTTTAGGGAAAGCGTTTCGCATTTTGCTCAGAATAGGCTGCATCATTTTTTCATAATGAGAATAGTTGGTATCTTTTGGTCTAAATAAAAGATTTACACCATATTGGAAGACTATCAGGTCATAAGGATTAGCTTCTTGAATTGATTTCAAGAATTCTTCATTTATTCTGCTCAGCTCCACACCTGTGATTCCTCGGAAAGAGAAATTATCCAAAATTATCCCGTTTTCAGATTCAAAACCAACGCCAAATAATGGCAGTGATGATGTTTTGGATTTGATTTTTAGGGTGTTATCGGTGTTATCAGCTAATATTTTTCTATTAACCAAGTGATGTCCCTGTAATGTGTGTGCCACGCCATCTATTTCTATTTCAGCGTTTTCTGTCTTTCCGTAGAGAATGTATTTTTGAATAGGTAAAGCGCTGTCTGTGAGGGTTCTATCTTGGTAAGTTCCACTTCCTGCACCTCTGAAAGTATGCCCAGAGATGTACATATTTTGTGCTTTAGGCGTCATGAAATTGGTGCTTTCCCAGCCTGTTCCAGAAACTCTCGCAGTCTGGCGAAACTGTGCTACATTAGAATGCATCGGCAGGAAACCAACTCCCTGCCCGCCAAACTCCTGTTGTAGAAGTTTTCTCAGCGTTTGGGTAATGAGGTCGCCCTCTATCATACTGTCTCCAAAGTAGGCGATACGGATTTTGCCTTTTCCAGTGTTTTTCAGTTCAGTTAATTTCTGTGCTAAAATAGGCAAAGCGACGATGCTGTCTCCTTTGTGGAAATTAGTGATAAATTCAGGTTTTTTATACAGTTCAAAATCCTCTTGTGCGGCTTCTTTAGCAGGTTTTTCTGCTGTTTTCCCTGCGATAGCAGATTCACCACTTGCATTTTGCTCTTCTTCTGATTTTTTAAAAATATCAGAAACCAAATTTATTTTATCAAAAGCTTCAAACTTCCATCCATATACATATGATAGGATAGATGCTGACAGATAGACTAAAAAACAGGAGGTAACCAAGATTACCACCCTGTGAATTCTATTATTATTCAAGATAATTTTTTTTATTACAACGAAGCGCAAATTTATTTATTTTGTCCAAACTGAACAAATTTTAAATAAAAAAGCTGTCTGAATTTTCAGACAGCTTATGTTTTTAAGATAAATTAAATTTTTCGATAATCATTTTGACTCTTTTTTTCCATTCTACAGGCTGTGTAGAATATCCCGCTGCGGCTATGGCTTTTACCCATTCAGCTGTATCTTTGATACCTTTTAAATCTGAGTAGTATTTTTTTCTTGAGAGAATCTGACAGAAAGCCTCATAGCTTTCTCTTGTGGAATCAAAACTTTTGTATTTTGATTTTGTTACCGTATTCTTACCTACAATTCCGAAATGGTTGTTGTAAGTTTTAGCTCCTTTACTTGTTCCGCCGCCTGTCTCTACGAAGGCTACAGCTAGGATAACTCCACTTGGTATTCCGTACTTTTCGGATAACTCTTCTGCTAGCTGCTCATTAGTTGTGATGTAGTTGTGTTTTTTTTGCTGAGCGTTTGCTGAAACAGAAAATAATGTTAAAACCAAACTCATGATTACTACTTTCAAATAATTAATTTCGTTTTTCATATCATTTAAATTTGGTTGCAAAATTACGCATAAAAATAGAAATGCCTAATTTTTAACAATTTATAACACTAAAACCGGCGCATCATTTTATATTTAGTTAAAAAAGTGTTAAAGTTGCTTATTTTTTTGGAAGATAAATAAAATACTCCAAATGAAAAGACAAGGCAGCAGCCAAGCCAAGCCGTAAGTTGCCAAAGGAAGGTAGTCGTGAAGAGGCTTAAAGCTCTCAAAACCAATGGATATCATAAAATCTGGTATCGCAAATATCCCTGCAACCAGCGTAACTCCTCTAAAAATAGAAATGGAAGTCCAGCTCTCGGGAACGAAATTGAGCAAAATAAGCGCCATGATGACAGGATAAATCAGCACAAGCACAGGAACTGCAATAGAAACGATGTTTTCTACGCCTGTCTGTCCTACAAAAACGCCTAAAATACAAGAGAAAACTACCACCAGCTTGTAGACCATTTCAGAATTTCCAAAAATATTTTTCATGAAATCTGCCGCTCCCGTAATGATACCGACAGCAGTAGTGAAACAAGCGATGCTGACACTTATACTTAGTAAAGTTTTCCCGATGTCGCCTAGAATATGCCAGCTTACCTTCAAAAGAACTTCTGAACGGGAAATATCATCTGATGGGAAATGAGATTTTAGCACTGCTCCTGTATAGATAAACCCTGCATAAATGATGAACAACGCCAAACCGCTTATCAATCCTGCATAGATGGTAAGCCTTCTTTTTTGTGAAAAGTCTAGTGAATCATCCATATTTAGAGAGGTGATGATTACTGCACCTATGATGATAGAAGCCATTCCGTCAAAAGTCTGATAGCCTTCTAAAAGCCCTAACGAAAAGGGTTTTTCTAAATTTGATTTTGGGATTTCGTTATCAATGAAAAATACCGCTCCTAAAATGATAGTCAAAATGATTATCAGTAGGATAGGAGTGAGATATTCGCCCAAAATGTCCAGTATCTTGCCTCGGTTGAAACAAAGATACATCACCAGCGAAAAATAAATAACTCCAAACCACAGAGAAGAAATCTCGATGCTGTCCTTTATGGAAAGTTCGTAAGCTACTGATGCTGTGCGCGGTATAGGAAAAGAAAGACAAATGCCGTAAATCAAAATTCCTATAACTAGCGCAAACACTGGATGCACCTTTTTCCCGAAATCTATTACAGTTCCTTGTATTTTTGCCTGTGCAATAATGCCCATAAGAGGAATCAAAACGCCAGAAATACCAAATGCAATCGCTACAACATCCCAAGAATCGGCAGCCTTGATGCCCAAAAGCGGCGGCAGAATGAAATTACCTCCACCAAATATCATAGAAAACATAGCAAAAGAGGTAATTAGAATTTTTTGAATTGATAACTTCTTCTTCATTTTTCTTCTTATTTTTAAAGCAAGTGACAAAAATAGTATTTATTTATTAAATATTAGTTCGTTTTATGAAAATTTTGTTAAAAATGTTTTTTGAGCAAAAATAAAATAGACAGGCAGGAGCCTATCTATATTATTATGTTTATCAGAGAATTGTATTTTATTTATAGTAAAAACAATGTATTTGGAACATTATCAATCTCTGTGGATGTATCTTATCGTAATATGTATCTTGTGAAAGTATATCTCAAACTATCTTTTTCATAGATATTATAATGATTTGAAATGTATAGAGAATCTCCATAAATAATGTATCTACCTCCCATTGGTCCATCTTTATCAATAGAATATTCTTGCTTCGTTTTTTTATTTCTTATATATGGATAATGTACCCATGCCAATTGAGGATCTTGTTTAGTATAGTATTCATACTTTTTAGGATTATTAGTTTCTTGGAGGGCTTGAAATCTTTCTTCATCTTCTTCTCCAAGTTTCATAACTTCTCCATAAAATACCCTTTCTTTAACTTTTGAAGGTAAATCTTTGTAATCTATAATTGTTTTCTCTAATTCAAGAGTGCTGATGGTTTTAGTCTTATTATTACATGCTGTAAGGCTTAATAATATGGCTAATAGAAATTTTTTATTTTTCATTATTTTGTCTTTTTTACTTTAGAAGAGCAGGCGGGTCGTATTCTTTGTCTGTCAGTATTTTATCTGTTATTGTGTCCAATATGGTCTCTCTTACAAGATATTCTTTTTCTTTTCCATCATTGAAAAATACCAATATTGAAGAAATCTTTTGTTGTTTTGTGTAAAATATTGCTGCACCTCTTCTCAGTCGGGATTGTCTAGACTTTATAAGGTTAGACTCTCCCATCATTTGTTTCTCGCCACTTTCATAGTATTCAATATCATAATAATAGTTAGGTTCTTTTTGTAATGTAGAAACACTTTTTATAGAACCTGTCGGGTAAAATTCGGTTGCTTTTTTGACTATCCCATTTTTATTATAAAGTATTTCCCAAATTAGTATATCTCCATCATATGTTTTAGAACTTACCAAAGTATTATTTTTGAATTTTTTTCTACTTTGTAGCCATCAATATTATCAATTTCTATTCTGTCTTTTTTCTCGCAAGAAATCAAAACTAAACTTAATACTAAAATTATAATTTTATTCATAATATATTTAATCTGTTAATTAAATGTAATGAGCGATTTAGGACAAAAATATCAGTAGCAACTGCTGCTACAAGAAGTATTATTTTTCTTCGAAATCATAATAAAATTTATATCGTTTATTATCATTAAATTCTAAATAGACCGTATCTGATTTAATATCTTTTATATTTATTCTTTTACTGAAAATTTTATAATCTTCACGATATGCGCTGTCTATATTCCCAAAATTGGAAGATTTTATAGTCAAGTTTTTTGGTAATTCTTCTTTAAAAGAAACTGTCAGATAATCTTTCCTGCCCGCACCAAAAAAAGTATGAATACCTATTTCTACCCATTTATAAACTCCATCTTTTTCTTCTACCTTATAATATCGGGTATTAGTTTCTATATTTTCAAATGATTTATACACTGTAAATTTAGTATATACACAGCTAGTCAATAAAAAGACACATAAAACCAAACCAATGTTATTTATATTAAATTTCATATCATTATTTTTTTAAACTAAAATTACAATTTTATTCATAATATATTTAATCTTTTGCGCAAATAATCATATGATTATCAAACGATTAAATGCAATGAACGATTTAGGACAAAAATACGCAAAAATATCAGAATATTACAAATAGATAATATTTTGATTTTTAGGTAAATACAAGCTTTTACGAGCTAAAAAGAAGCAAAATTATATTTTCTGCCGTATCTTCCTTACC
>CAUQSG010000080.1:0-6495 GCA_963520725.1 uncultured Flavobacteriaceae bacterium
CTTACACCGAGCATTGGAATGAAGAGGAATGGCTGAATAGTATTGATTGGGACGGCGGTGAACGCCCTACACCAGAGCAGGTGGAAGCCTATATGGATACAAGGCGCATCAGTGGCTGCTTGCAAATATGCCATATAGGGCACGGTGCCTCCTATCTTTTGGTAGTAAATGGTAAGGAAAAAGGCTATATATGGCTGGATAGCCGTCAGGATTATGGCGGAATATGGCCTGAGTTTAATGAAAAAGGAGAAAAACTCACCTTTGAAATGTGGTATACCGAATGGCTGAATGAAATAGTAGATCCTGATAAAGTTCGGCATTACAAATCTATTCAGTTTATCAAAAAGGCTTTTCCTAAGATAGAGGAAACAGATTTTAGGCTGATGACTTATGTGCTTTATGAGCATTATGAGCATTACTCTGGTATGAATTTAGCAACTCTCATCGCTCAACTTTATGGACTGAACCCAATGGATGTTTATTTTGAAAAAGAAAAGTTTATCCAAAGAGAAAAGTACGATGAACAGGCTATTCAAGAGTATGAAGCTAAATTGCGAGAAAGCGGTTTTTATGATTGGATAAAAGTTACTGAATAAAGGTTTTAATCATATATTTCTTTAAAATCTAGTAAATCAATGAATACTGAGAAGATTTTTGCGGAATTAGAAGGTTTTGCTATTTATGAGCCTCAGCTGATGCAGGAATATTTGTATCGCCATCATCTTAATGATAAAAATGTGCTTGCGTATTTTACGGAAACACAGCATGGTGATAATATTACTCAAGAAGGAATAGTTGTTCCTATCATAGGAGTAACAGCTGATAATTATGCTTTTAGAATCCTTGAAAAACTTCCTGTTAATTATAAAGTAATTTCTCAAGGATGGGTGTTACAGGTGGTTTCTGGAGAAATAAATGTAATAGGAATAGGCTATTTATCAGATATTACAATGCTCACTGAAAACAAAAGTCTCTCATTTGTGGTGTCTAATGGTTGGTATCATCTCATAATTGTAAGTTATATAGATGATGTTTTAGGTAAAACTTTTGGCTTGAACCTAATTCCCACTGAGGAAAAGCCTATTTTCAAAGGAAATATGGCAACTGATTATGGTTTTTAAATTAGAGTTAAAAAGATGAAAATGACATTACATATTTGGAAGTGCATGAATGATTTTTGTCTGATTTGTAATGAAAGCGGAATAGTTTAAAGTATAATTATTCCCAAATCTCATGAAATAAAGGTTTTAAAGAAAGAAGCGAACTATCTAGAAATTTATTAAATTTGTGCGGTGAGATTAGAGTGGGTAGTTTTTAAATATTTCCTTGAATTTCATATTGTTTTGAGAGAAAAATAATGAGTGATACAAATAAAAAAATAAAAGTTCTTTTTCGTTTGCGTTCCATCGAGATGGGCGGCGTTCCTAGGGTTGTGCTAGATTTATTGAGAAATCTGCCTAAGGAGAAATTTGATTTGACCCTGATGCTCAATCTTTATCAAGGTGAGCTGGTTTCTGAAATTCCGAAAGATATAAAACTCATCGTGGTGGAAAAAGGAAGAGAACAGATGTCTAAAAATCCCTTTATCCAGAAAATTCAGCTTGTGATGAGGCGAATAAGATTGGAAATTTATAAGCAGTTTCCATCTTTATTGTATGCTCTAAAAGTGAAAGAAGACTATGATATAGAGGTTTCTCCTGGCTACGCTGAGTTTGAGCAGGTGCTAAATTCTCCCAATAAAAAATCAAAAAAAGTGGGCTGGTTTCATACAGATGTGAGTTATGACAATAATAAGAGTCGTGTAATGAATCGAATAAACCTAATGAAAAAGTTTGACTGGATGATTTTTGGGGCGAAACAAACGCGGCAGGTGATAGAGGATATCTATGGAGTGAGCTATCCCAAAAGTTCAGTGATATATAATGTCATAAAACTATCAGAATCTAGAAGTAAAGCGGATGCCTTTGAGGTGGATTATCCTATAAGACCTGTTTTTTCTTCTATGGGAAGGCTGCACAGCAGAAAAGGCTATAGCGCTCTGATGAGAGTTCATAAAAGACTGTTAGATAATGGATTAAAACACTCTATAGCTGTGATTGGCGGAGGGAATGAAATGGAAAATTTGAAAAAACAGCGTAAAGAATTAGGAGTAGAGGAGACCTTTTTGCTTTGAGATAGTCAGAAAAACCCTTGGCCTTATATCACAGCATCAGATTATTTCGTTATGCCTTCTGAATCAGAGAGTTATCCATTGACAATAGGAGAAGTTATGGGGCTGGAAAAACCTATTATTTCTACAAATGTAGGGGGGATTCCAGAGATGATAGAGGATGGAGTAGATGGCGTTTTGGTGGATTGTAATGAAGACGCTATCTATGAAGCGATGAAACAATTTTTAACAGATAAAAATCTGGTGGAAAAAATAACAAAAGGGACAAAAAATGCCGATGAGAAATTTGATGAAAAGAAAATCTACCAACAGATTACAGAAGTTTTTGAAAATGTCCTGAAAAACTAATTTTTAGCATGGAAAAAATTACCATTTTTACTCCTACTTATAATAGGGCGCATACTCTTGGAAGAACTTTTGAATCTCTTAAAAACCAGACTATCAGAGGTTTTAAATGGCTCATTATAGATGATGGTTCTACCGATAATACGAGAGATTTGGTAGAAAATTTTAAGCAGAATGCTGATTTTGAGATTGAATATCATTATCAGGAAAATGCCCATAAATTTATATCCATTATAAGAGGGGTAAAACTTTGTAATACAGAGTATTTCACGATTTTGGATTCAGATGATGCTATTCTGCCGAATGCTTTAGAAATTTTACTCAGCGAGATAAAAAATGTTCCAGACGATATTGTTTTTGTGTGTGGGTTGGCAGTGGATGAAAACGGCCAACTTATCGGTGAAGAATATCCGAAATCGCCATTGGATTGTTCTATTTTTGAGATGAGATATCACTATAAAGTGAGAGGCGATAAATGGGGGCTTGGTTTTACAAAGGTTTTCCGAAACATGAACTTACAGGAGGAAAAATACTTAGGAAAAGGCTTTATTCCAGAGGGTGTTTATCAATTTTTGTTTGATGTGCAGGGGAAACATAGATTTATCAATAAAGCAGTGAGAGTCT
This sequence comes from uncultured Flavobacteriaceae bacterium, assembly GCA_963520725.1. GTDB lineage: Bacteria > Bacteroidota > Bacteroidia > Flavobacteriales > Weeksellaceae > JABCPE02. The sequence continues at coordinate 3,140 of CAUQSG010000080.1, forward strand.
ATCACAGGGATTTGGAAGATGAGCATTCTTTGGCGAATAGTTTCTATGATGTAAAAAATGCTTTTGGGTTATCACAAAGCTATCTTACCTTCATTAATGTCTATGCTGATAAAATTTACAGTTATCCCAAAACTCTGCTTAGGAATCTTATTGGTTATCAGTATTATTCATTGAAAAATAGAAGATCAATATCAGAGATTATATCTTCTCCTAAAAATATAATCATTAAAACATTAGGAATACTGATTTTTCCTATGAGTTTTGTTTATCATAAGCTAAAATAAGTGGTAAAAAATGAAAAAAAAGAAAATTTTATTGATATATTATGTGCTTTTTAACCCTGGAGGAGTTGCTAGAGTGATGACTAATCTTGCCAATGAACTTGTGGAACAGGGGCATGAAGTTGAAATCCTATTGCTGACGAGTAAAACAGAGGCATTTTATTCATTAAATAAAAATATTAAAATCCATACAGCGGATATGTTTTCGCACTGGGCATGGGGAATTTGTGAATTTAATGTAAAATATCTCAAATTCATTCCTAAAATACAGAATATCAATTCGTATATTTCTCATATTGGAGTTTATCTGCTGCTCAAAAATTGGCTTTTGAAAAACCATCAGAATTATGATACCATTATATCCTGCTGGTATAAAATTTCATCTTTTTTAGGTACATTTAAAGATATTGCAGCTAAAACAATAGCTTGGGAACACACAGATTACAATGTGGGTGGATGGCTCTATAATAAAAAACTAAGAAAATTTTATAAAAATCTAAAAGGTATAGTATGTATCAATACTCCTTCTGTCCTGTATTATAAGCATTTTAGCAGAACTTTCTTTATTCCTAATATTATAGGAGAGCCATTTGAGAGTAAAAGTTTTATACCATCGGAAAGCAAAGAGAATATTATTTCCTTTGTGGGGAGGCTGGATAAAGGCAAAAATGCAGGAGAATTATTAGAAATTTTTGAACAATCAAATCTTCCAAAAGACTGGATTTTACAGATTATAGGTGATGGAGTGGAAAGAAATAATTTAGAAAAATATGTAAAAGATAAAGGGTTAGAAAAAAATGTTTGTTTTTTAGGCTCAAAAAATATAGATGAAATTTCAAAACTATTAGATAAATCTAAAATCTTCGTATCCACTTCTTTAAAGGAAGGTCTGCCCACTGTGTTAGTGGAAGCTATGTTCTGTTCTAACGCTCTTGTTGCTTATGATTGTAACTATGGACCTTCGGATATTATTAATGAAAATAATGGTTTTCTGATACCATTGGGAGACAAGAAGATATTCAGAGAAAAGTTGGAATATCTAATAATGAATCAGGATATTTATAATAATTTAAATAAATCTTCCTATGAAGAATCCCAAAAATGGAAAAAAGGAAAGATTTTAGAAAAATGGATAGAAATACTATAAATTTGCCACTATTTTATTAGGTTTATGAATTTAATGATAAAAAAACTCTTCAAGGATTATCGTTTTATCACTGTTTTGTGGTTTGCACTGGCATTGGCTACTATTATACAAAATGTATTCATTAAAGGAGAGTATAATAATTACTTGATATTCAGAGGAGTTTTCTGGCATACGATACAGCAGCTTCCACTTTATGTTCCATATCCAGAGGAATATTTTGATATGAATCATTATGGGATATTTTTTAGCGGGATTATAGCACCTTTTGCTGTTTTGCCTAATTGGCTTGGTTGTTCGCTATGGATTTTAGCTAATTCAGCATTTTTGTATTGGGCTATTCGTCAGCTTCCTCTCCCGAAATGGGCAATTATAGGCGTTTTATTCATCTCTGCTCACGATTTATATACTGCAGCAGCGATGCAACAGTTTAATATCAGCATTATAGCCCTGCTTTTGGGAGCGTTTGTTTTCATTGAAAAAGGGAAAAGCCACTGGGCTACGCTGTTTATCGTTATTGGGCTTTTAACGAAACTTTATGGAATTGTAGGTCTGGCATTTTTCTTTTTTGCCAAAGACAAATGGCGTTTTGTGTGGTCTGGACTGTTGTGGCTTGGGCTGTTGGTTTGTTTACCAATGCTTTATTCCTCAACGGATTATGTGATTTCTCAATATTATGAATGGTATATTTCTCTTTCGGAGAAAAACGGGTCAAATTTAGACACCTCGCATTATAATTTGCAAAATCTTTCCCTTTTAGGATTTTTACAGCGAACGGGAATTTATAATAATAATTTGGTGGTGCTTGCTATAGGATTAGTTTTGTTTGCATTACCTTATTTACGAATAAATCAGTATAAAAACCTAAGGTTCAGATTGTTATTACTGGCTTTGGTGAGTATATTTCTTTGTTTGTTCAGCACAGGGACAGAAAATAGCACCTATATCATCGCTTATGTAGGAATAGGAATTTGGTTTGTTTCTACTCCAAATAAAAATAAAACCCTGAAAATCATTTTATTATCTTTGGCTATTTTAGCGTCACTTTCTCCGACGGATATATTCAAGCCGCTGAAAGAACCTTATATTATTAGGTATTCTTTACGGGCAGTTCCGCCAGCACTTATTTGGCTGAGTATCATTTGGGAAATGTGTTTTTTAAATTTTGAAGAAAAAAAATATAGTATTAGGAAAATATAATTGAAAGTGTTAATTTTGCGTTCAATAAATTATAATAATATGAAATTAAAATCTTTATTTAGTTTACTAACTCTATTTTTAGTACAAAATTTATTTTTCGCTCAGAGTACAGATTTGGATCGTTTTTATTTTTATGTTAAATATGTTAGACTTCCACAGAAGTATACAGAGCCAGAACGCAGAACTTATAATGTAGTAGTTTCTGATAATACAATCGGTGTTGATATTGACCCAAATCTATTTTATTTAAATAGTTTTAAACGAGAAGAGAGAAATGCTCTCATCTGAATTTTGATGTTAAATTGAACAATCCAATTACATATTCTAATCCAGAAGTTATTGTAAGACAAGAGGAAATTAAAGACAAGGAAGGTAATGTGAAGTCTGTAAGAACTTTTTATAGAGTAATGCAAAGAATGGAAGCAACCCAAAGATATCTATTAAATGGAGAAAATTATGGTTCTGTGAGACATTCAGAAACTTTTAATACGCTAGAATATTCTTCTTCTACTATGGCTAGAGAAAATTTTCTAGTACAGCAAGATGTTTGGAGAAATAAATTTAAAACAGATTTGCAAACGCTCATTTATCAAAGGTTAAATGATTATATGAACAAGGATTATGGGCAAAGTTTAGTAGAAGTTAGAGAAAATCTTTGGTTATTAGGTTCTAAAAAGCACCCTGAATATGAAAATCAACAAAAAGCATTTGAAATCATTAAAGATGCCCTT
>CAUQSG010000081.1:0-6455 GCA_963520725.1 uncultured Flavobacteriaceae bacterium
ATGGTATCTTTTTTATAAACTAAGATATTCATCCCTTGTGATAGTCCATGATTTTCTCTTTCCTTTTTATCAGAAAAGTATTTTATACCATTTTCAATTTTTTGTAGATAGATTTCTTTATTTTCCCTATAGAATTTATCTACACTTAAACCTTCCCAAAGAGGCTGAGCATTTACATAACTATAACTGTATAAAAAAATAATTGATACCAATTTCACACCTATTACACCTATTTTTTCATTGGATAAATATTTGCTAATAAAGTTTTTATTCTTCATCTTTTCTATAAATTAAACAATCATTAGGGAAACTTTTTATATGATAATCACTATCAAATCTACAATTTTTAAAGTTTATTGAAAATTTTCCTTTCTGAAAATGTAGGTTTTGAATAAAAATTTGTTTTCTTTCTTCTAAATTTATGTGAATATCCATAGTATCTTTTTTATAAATAAAAACATTTCTGCTCTTATTTGTTATTGCCATAGGTATCGTTTTTTTCATAGATGAAGACAAAAAATAAATAGTTTCTGCATTATTTGTCTTTATCTTTTTCACAGAAAGAGGTTTCTTCGAAACAGAGATACTATCAACAATAATTATTGTAGGCAAGGGCTGTGCATTTAAATGGAAAAATACGAATGATAAGAAAACAATTAAATATCTCATAGTTATTGTATCATATTTTATTCCCATGAATATTTTTAGAAAAAAAATTATTATTTTTGAACGGAAATGTAAAAGTAATAAAATTTTACCAAATTGAACTCAATAGATTTAATCCAAATAGCAAAAAATACCATCTCTGTAGAAATGGAAGAGCTGGAAGCCTTGAAAAATCGTATCAATGAAAACTTTAATAAGGCTGTAAATACCATTCATAAAGCCAAAGGAAAACTGATTGTAGTAGGCATCGGGAAGAGCGCCCACATCGGGAATAAGATAGTGGCAACGCTGAATTCCACAGGGACGCCGTCACAATTCCTGCACGCCGCCGAGGCTATTCATGGAGATTTAGGAGTTATTCAGAAAGATGATGTAGTGCTGTGCATCTCCAATTCAGGAAATTCGCCTGAAATTGTAAATCTTCTGCCGTTTTTAAAGAAATATTCTTCGGCGCTCATTGGGATGACAGGAAACATGAATAGCAAACTCGCTGAGTTTTCAGAAATCACCTTAAACACGCATGTTTCCAAGGAAGCTTGTCCTAATCAGCTGGCTCCTACCACTTCCACTACGGTTCAGCTGGCTCTGGGCGATGCTCTGGCAGTGTGTCTGATGGAACTTAACCAATTCAAAAAAGAAGATTTTGCTAAATTCCACCCTGGTGGAGCTTTGGGCAAACAAACCGCGAAAGTAGAGCAGTTTCTCTCTCAAAATAAACCAAAAGTGGACATCAATGCCACTATAAAAGAAGTCATTATCTCCATCAGCAGCTCTAAACACGGCATCACCGTAATCACCGAAAACGAAGAAATAAAAGGTGTAATCACCGATGGCGACCTGCGAAGAATGCTCTCCGAAAAAGACTCTATTTCAGGGATTTTCGCAAGAGACATCATGAGTAAAAACCCTAAAACCATAGAGAAAAGCGCCCTCGCAAAGGAAGCCATGCAGATACTGAAACAGAACAATATAGGACAGCTGGTCGTGACAGACCACGGGAAATACTTCGGAATTATAGACCTACACCGCCTTTTGGATGAGGGCATAAACTAAAAAATAGAATGAGCGACCAAAAAGAAATGTCTTTCCTAGACCATTTGGGAGAACTGCGCGGACACCTTATAAGGTCTGTAATAGCCATAATCATCGCCGCGGTTTTCATCGGAATCAATACCAATTGGGTAGTGGATAATATCCTCTTCTACCCTACCAAACCTGATTTTCCTACTTTTAGATACATCAATTATTTTACCCAAGAATATTTGGGCGAAGAAAGCATTTCGCTTCCTGAGACATTTCCTATACAAGTGCGAAAACTTTACGAGCAGTTTAATGTAATGATGTCTATTTCTATTTTTGGAGGGATTCTTTTGGCGTTTCCTTATATTATTTGGGAGCTATGGAGATTTATCAGCCCTGCTCTGCTGCCGAACGAGAGAAAATATTCGCTTATCATCATCCACGGCACTTGGATTTTGTTCTTCTTTGGAGCGCTGTGCGGGTATTTCATCATTTTACCATTCGCTATCAATTTTGGGTATTTCTTTAGAATTTCAGATGAAATCAGGCTGAGCTATGACCTGTCTGACTATCTTTCCATATTCCTACAAGTGGTTTTTGGAATGGCGATTATCTTCCTGTTTCCGATGATCGTCTATGTTTTGACCTCATTAGGAATTCTTACTCCTCAGCTGATGAAAACTTACCGAAGACACGCCATTGTCATCATTATGATTATCGCTGCCATCATCACGCCTGCTGATGTAGTCAGCATGTTTATCGCAGCTATTCCGCTATTGCTACTCTACGAAATGAGTGTCGCAATGGCCCAAATTATCCATAAAAGACTACTAAAAGAACAGAATTTAGATTAAATCAAAAAAAGGTCAGAACGAAAATTCTGACCTTTTAATTTTATAGCTTTTATTTATTTCTTTTTCTCCAAAACTTCATCTACCATTCCCATTTCTTTTGCTTCAGTGGAAGTCATCCAGTAGTCTCTGTCTGATGCCTTTTCCACCCATTCGTAAGACTGCCCAGAATGCTCGGAAATAATGTCATAAAGTTCTTTTTTCAATTTAAGCATTTCTCTCAAATTGATTTCCATATCGCTCGCAACTCCCTGTGCGCCGCCGCTCGGCTGGTGAATCATCACTCTGGAATGCTTCAATGCAGAACGCTTTCCTTTTTCACCCGCAACCAAAAGCACCGCTCCCATAGAAGCCGCCATACCTGTACAGATCGTAGCTACATCAGGCTTAATAATCTGCATCGTGTCATAAATTCCCAATCCCGCATAAACACTTCCACCAGGCGAATTGATATAAATCTGAATATCCTTGCTCGGGTCAGCACTTTCCAAAAATAGCAGCTGTGCCGTCACGATATTCGCCACTTGGTCATCAATTCCTGTTCCCAAAAAGATGATTCTATCCATCATCAGTCTTGAGAAAACATCCATCTGCGCTACATTCAGCCTTCTTTCTTCGGTGATGTATGGTGTAAGGTTGGTAGGATTGAACATTCCCATATATTGGTCCGTTACCAGCCCATTATTTCCTAAATGTTTTACAGAAAAATCTCTAAATTCTTTCTTTATGTCCATATATAAATCTTTTTAATGTTAATTATTTACAAAATAAGCAAAATCTAATGATACTATTTATCTCCTTTTTCTCAAAAATTATTCCAATTCCCAAAGGTAACCAATCTGTCATAAATTTCGAAAAAGTTTTTGATCTATTTTAATTCTCAATTGATTTAGTTTAGTGATTTGTTCATAAATTTCTGCTTTTTCCTCCGTTTCATCCAGACTTTTTTTCAGATCTTCTATCATTTTCAGCACATATTCTCTTTTATGGCGAAGGATAACATCCCTCACGACTTTACCCAAAACTTCTTCTTCAATTGGGAAATAAATATTAAACTTCTTCCAGTTGCTCGTTTCATGGTTTTCCACCAGAGCATCGGCTATTTTCCCTGAAATATCTTCGTCCATCAACCCAAAAAAGAAATTCCCTGAGCGGATTTCGTTCTGCTCCAAGCCCTGCCGAACTTCATCTATAATTTTTCTATTGGTTTCCGTAAGAATTTCGCAGTCATCTTCCTGAAAATGCTGGATAATTTCCTCTATCACAGTGGTTTGATAAGAATTATTTTCAGAGTCTCTTCGGGTCAAAATCCTGTCGCCGTATTTCAGCATCAGCTCTACTAATTTTTCTTCCAAAACCAATAATCCCGCTGTTTTATCAGAATCTACAAAAGGCTTTTCCTCCGTTTTTGGGACGATTTCTAATTTTGATTTTGGCTGCGATTGTGACTGCCCTTTCAAAATCTGTTTCTGAACCTGAAGTTCATCAAAAAGATTTCTTTCCGTGAGCCCAAACTGAGTCGCTATCTGTTTGAGGTAAATTTCCTGTTTCAGCCCATTATCCACATGCGCCACAGATTTCACAATATCTCTGATGGCTTCAGCCTTTTTTATTGGGTCATTTTCAGCTTCTTTAAGGAGAATTTCAGCTTTAAAATCGATGAAATCTTTTGAATTTTCTTTAATAAAATTTTTAACAAACTCCATCGAATTTTCCCTCGCAAAGCTGTCTGGGTCGTGTCCCTCTGGAAACAGCAGAATACGGATATTCATACTTTCCGCAAGGAGCATGTCTTTACTTGGGTTTCTCGCCTTTATTCCTGCTGCATCGCCATCGAAAAGAATGGTAACATTCTCGGTCAGCCTTTTTATCAGCTTTATCTGCTCCGTAGTCAGGGAAGTTCCAGAACTCGCCACCACATTTTCTATTCCAGACTGATGCAGGGCGACCACATCCATGTAACCCTCCACCAAGAGACACATATTTTCGCGCGAAACTGCTTGTTTAGACTGGAACAAGCCATACAGCACATTGGATTTATGATAAATCTCCGTTTCAGGAGAGTTTAGGTATTTTGCGGTTTTTGTATTTGATTTTAAAATCCTGCCGCCAAATCCCAGCACACGCCCTGAAAACCCATGAATAGGGAAAATCACCCTTTCACGGAAACGGTCTATTCCCTCGGTAGATTTTTCCGAAAAGATGGAAAGTCCAGATTTTTCTAAAATTTCTTTGGAATAGCCCTTTCCTATGGCATGTTGCGTAAAGGCATTTTTGAGCTCTGGAGAATATCCGAGCTGAAATTTCTTGATGGTTTCTGGTTTCAGTTCGCGTTCTTTGAAATAAGAAAGCCCTATATTCCGCCCTTCTTCAGTTTCATAAAGTTGGTTCTGAAAAAAATCATTCGCTACTTCATGGATTTTGTATAACAAATCCTTGTCGGTCTGCGCCTTTTTTTCTTCTTCGGTGAGGTCTTTTTTCAGCTCCTCTATTTCTATTCCGTACTTTTTAGCAGCGTATCGGAGGGCTTCTGGATAGGAAAATCCTTCAATTTCCATCAGAAAAGAAATTGCCGTACCGCCTTTTCCAGAAGAAAAATCTTTCCAAATCTGTTTACTTGGAGAAACTATAAAACTCGGCGTTTTCTCATCTACAAAAGGGCTGAGGCCTTTATAGTTAGACCCCGCTCTTTTCAGCTGGACATATTCGCCGACGATTTCCTCCACACGAATGACAGAAAAAATCTTGTCTATGGTTTCTTTTGTAATCATGGGCGTAAAATTATGAATTTTATTTAAAACCTAAATCTTTTATAATTGTGTATAAGTGTTTATAATATAAAATTTTATTGTTCGTATTTTTTTTGCATTTTTGCATATCATTTTTAACTCAAAATTTATACCTACAAAAAATGAAAATAAAATATTCTGAGCTAATAGATCAGACCTTATATTTCCCACAGGAAGAGTTCAACTATGACAGCGAAAGCCTGCACTTTCACGGAATCAATCTGATGAATGTGGTGGAGCAGTTCGGGACGCCGCTGAAAGTAAGTTACCTTCCAAAAATTTCACAAAACATACAAAGAGCCAAAAAATGGTTCGCGGAAGCCATCGATAAAAACAACTACAAAAACGGCTACAGATACTGCTACTGCACGAAATCCAGCCATTTTTCTTTCGTCTTGGAAGAAGCTCTGAAAAATGATATCAGCGTGGAGACTTCCTCTGCATTTGACATCGATATCGTGAAAAAACTCTTTGAAAAAGGGAAAGTAAGCCGAGATATAGAGGTTATCTGTAACGGTTTTAAAACAGATGATTATCTTGAAAAAATTTCAAACTTAATCAATGATGGTTTTGAGAATGTAATGCCGATAATTGACAATTATCGTGAGCTGGACAAACTGACAGAAAGCATCGACAGAACCTTTGATATCGGTATTCGTATCGCATCAGAGGAAGAACCGAAATTTGAATTTTATACATCAAGACTGGGAATTGGATACAAGGACATTATCCCTTATTACAGCCAAAAAATCGCAGAGCATCCGAATGCAAGGCTGAAAATGCTCCACTTCTTCATCAATACAGGAATAAAAGACACCGCATATTACTGGAACGAATTGTTCAAATGTCTGCGTGTTTATGCGCGTTTAAAGAAGATTGCGCCAGAAGTGGATTCCCTAAACATAGGTGGAGGGCTGCCTATAAAAACTTCTCTTAATTTTGATTATGATTATGAGTATATGATTAACGAAATTGTATCTCAAATCAAGAAATTCTGCGAAGAAGAAGGCGTAGAAGAACCGAATATTTATACTGAGTTTGGGTCTTTTACAGTTGGAGAAAGCGGTGCTAATCTCTATAAAATCATCAGCCAAAAACGCCAAAACGACCGAGAAAAATGGGATATGAT
>CAUQSG010000082.1:0-6373 GCA_963520725.1 uncultured Flavobacteriaceae bacterium
CCTTGAAGTCAATGTTTTTCAAAGAGATAGAGCTATTTCAGATATTCTTAATGAAGCTGAAAAAGGCATTTCTTATTCCTCTATTGAAAAGAAAAATAGTGCCAATGATATTTTAGGATTTGAAAAAAAGGCATTCTTGTATGATGAAAAACTAAATCAAATTGTAGAATTTGATTTAGTAAAAAACAGTAAAGAACTTACGCAGATTATTGCAGAAAGAAAAAATATAGAGGAAACCAACCGATACAAAAATGAGTTGCAAAAACTTAAAGATTTTCTGCTGGATAAAATGGACAATTTCCCAGAAATCGCTAAAGAAATCAGCAATGATATAAATATCGTATCTAAAACGATTAATACACTTGATGATGCTACACCAAACCGAGAACAAGCTCAAAAACAGGAGAAATCAGATATTCAGCTGGGAGTAAATGACCCTGACAGGTATCAAGATGCAAACCAAGAGAGAGAGGAACAACAGGAACAGGAACAAGAGCGAAAAAGAGGATTTAGAAGGTAATATTAGCTAATAAATACAATTCACAAAAAACAACAAAATATGGAACAAACTACGAGACCACAAAACGAAAATGCTTTTGCAGAAGTAAAAGAGTATTTGATAGATAAAGTTAATGGAAAAATTAATAATGAATTTGATTTATTAGAAAAATTACATCTTGGCAAATACAATAATATAGTTGAACATCTAAAAAATGAAAGGTTATTTGATAATGATATATCCGAAATAGAGGATTTTAAAAATAGAAAGAACATAGTAGGGCTTACTAATGAGCAAGTCCAAGAAAAAATCCAAAATCTGAAAGGAGAAATTAATGGAGAACAAACAGCTGATAATTCCGAAACTATTAGACAGATAAGAGCGGATATTGAAAACTATGAAACTCAATTAAGCAATCGTGAAAAGGGAATACCTGAAACTATTTTGAAAGCTAAATTTGAGGATATACCTCCATATAAAATTGGCGAAAAAATAACAGATTTCATTGATAGAAAAGTAGAAGATTGGGGGTTGAAAAATGATTTTGAAAAACTAAAGTCTTTACAAATTGATAATATTTTTGAGAAGAATATAAATCTTGATGAGTTTAAAGAGAATCTGGTAAATAGAATAAAAAGCCAAAATCCTGAGGTTAAGGAAACTCAACAAGAGAATGTACAGAATTTTATAGGAAAAATGGTTTTTTCTGACCATGGAAAAACTCAAACTGAGCTTGATAAAGAAAGACTTCAAGAATATAAAAATTTGACACCAGAGGAAAAGAACATGGTTAAAGAGATGGGGGTTCGAGAGGCGATAAATCTTATAGAGGAAGTAGGAGAAAAAACAATTTCTCAAGAGGGGATAAAAAAGACACAAGAACACTTTGAAAGAATTATCAATGAAGCAGAAAAAGAGCAAACAACAAAACAGGAAGAAAAAATAAAATCTCCAATAGAATCAGCCCAGTTAGATTATCTCAAAAACCAATTAAAATATCTTGGTTTTGGGGAAAGTAATAAACTACATCAAGATTTAGAAAAAGGAATAAATTCCAATGAAAAAACCTTTAAGATTCAGACTCAATCAGATAGAGCAATGCAGGGAAATGAAGTAAATTTTACTTTAAATTTTAATAAATCTGAGAAAGGTGGAGTATTTTTAAATTCATTTAATGCAACTTTAAAAAATGAAATTGGAGAGGAACGAACTCACAATTTTGGCGTAAATCATTTTACAGCAAAAGAGGCAGTTAATCTGCTTGAAGGACGCTCTGTAAAGACTGAGTTCAAGGAAAAAGAACCAGTTTTTGTAAAGCTCAATTTTGCAGAAGAAAAAAATGAATATGGTAATTTTAAATTCCAGACATATAATCAACAGGCTTACGGAGTAGATACAGCTAAAATTGTAGAAAAATCAGGGCTTATTTTTGATAAACCTGAACACAAAGATAACACTGTCAAGTCCCTTGAAAAAGGAAATATTGTAAAAGTGAAATTTAACTTGGATAATAAAATCACAGAAGGAAATGCCGTGCTGAACCCTCAATATAAAACCCTTAATCTTTACGATAAAGAAATGAACAGGCTCAACACCAATAAACCTATTCAAGGATTAGATACTCAGCAACAAGAAAAGAATAATATAAGACAACAAAACATTTCAAGAAGTTTATAATCCCAAAGGCTACCAAAAAAGTAGCCTTTTATTAAATAACATCAATATGAAAAAGCCAATCATTTTAACTTTTTTATCACTCACTTTGCTAAATTCTTGTAATAAAGAAATCAAATCTCAAAAAGGAGCAATAGATGTAATTTCTAATATCTATGTAGATGCTTCTAAAAATTTGGATAATACTCAAAGTTTTCTTATTTCAAGACTTAATTATTCTAATGATACAATTATTGAATTAGTTCCAGACCTTAACAATTCTGTTATTACCAAAGAGATAAATTTTATAAAAGACACCGTATTTTATTCATTAGGAGAACCTGCTCAAATAAAAACAATTTCGGAAGTGGTAACTGCCCAAAAGCCACGCTCTGTGTATTCTATGAAAGATATAGGAGCTGTTTTTACCAAAGACAAAATTCCTAATTATGAGCACCGAAGAACACTCAAAGACACTATATTATTTAAGAAAAAATACAAACGATTTGAAATTAATTCGCCTAAGAATTTCAGCCGATATTATGTCTATGAAACCGATACTATTTTGCCTTATTCTCTTTATCGCCACGCAGAGATAGATTATAAAGGCAGAATAGAGCGTATAGACACTTACAACAAGGAACAAGATATTTTTGTTACACTTCAATTACTGCCAAGAAAAAAATGGGATGAAGAAGCAAAAGATATTTTAAAATTCAATGATTTTATTAACAAAAAATCTAAAAAATAATCCCAATGAACCAGCGAAAATCTTACTCGGCGGATGAAATTAATAAAATCACTGAAAGTGTCAGTGTTTTAGATTATTTCCAATATTTAGAAAAGCAGGGAAAAGTCCAGTTTGACAGAAAGTCTGGACATGATTACTATTTTCGAACTGATGAGAATAAATTTTCAGTGAATGAAAATGGGTATTATGATTTCAAAACAGGGCAAGGTGGAAAAATCATAAAAGCTGTGATGAATTTTGAAAATAAATCTTGGCGTGAAACGATGGATTTCTTAAAAGATTTTTCTAATGTATATATTTCAGAAGATTTTGCAGAACAAAAAAGATTAAAAGATACCCAATCTAATGAAAAAAGTAATATTTCTGTTACCAAAATAACCCCGCCAAACAATGATAAGCTTATTGAATATTTTAATAATAGAGGTATTGATAAGGATATTTTGGAGAAATACACAAAACAGATTCATTATAAGGTAGAAGATAAAAGCTACTTTGGTCTTGGAATAGAGAATCTATCAAACGGCTACGAAATTCGTAACCCATTGATGAAATCTAAACTGGGTAAAAATGATATAGCCATTGTCAATAGAGAGAATGGGAAAAATGTTGTGGTTTTTGAGGGAATGACCGATATGCTTTCTTTTCTGCAACTACAGAAGCTTAACAACAGAGAGAATAAATCTACACTGGTAGTTCTAAATTCAGTGGTTAATGTAGATAAATTCATAGAAGAATTTAAGGACTACAAAGGGAAAATCACTTTACTTTTAGATGGAGATAAAGCAGGGACAGATGCCTCTACAACAATATTAAGCTCAATGCCAAGTCATAATATAGAAGATTTGAGATGGAAATATAGTATTGGGATTACAGGAACAGGAATCAAAGACTTAAATGATTATTTACAAAATAGAGAGGAAATACAATCAAAAAAGCGTAATTTAGTAGAAAATAAATTTATAAAAAATGAAACAAATCAAGAACAATCCACAGGAATATCCGATTCTGAGTCAGTGGAACGAGGAAAAACTGAATCAGACAATAGAATCATTGACAAAACAAGCCAATCCGAGCATAGAAACACCGACAGAGAGCCAGAAACTTTGGACAGCTACAATGTTGGAAATGGATTTAGCTCATCAGAATCAGAGCATTTGGGAAGAGGAAGACAACAGCCAAATGACAGCCACCGAGATACACAACCGCAGAGTGATAGAATTGAAGAAACTATACAACGAGGGGAACATAGCGGAATTGGACAAAATCTGGACAAGCAAAACAGAGGAGGACAGCCCAACAATCAAGAGAATGGCGTGGGAAATGTCAATGGACTTGGAAGACCTGCCATATTAGACCTTGTTCAAAATTTAAAAGGTCAAAAAATATCCAATGAACAAATTACAGAATTAGTAAACAATCTTACCGAAGTAGCCGAAGATAAAACTATTTCTCTAAAACAAGATATTGAAATTACAGAGGACATCAAAGACCTCGTTTCTGCTTATAAAAGTGGTGGTATTGCCAAAGCGGGGCGAGGTATTTTAGATGAATATTATACCGATGAAAAATTGGTAAATGCTGTTAGAAATCTTATTAAAGATAATTTTGATAGACAAAAAGAAATCAGTGTCTTAGAACCAAGTGTCGGGACAGGAAATTTCCTTTCAGCAGTTAAAGATTTAGATGTAAAAACAAACATCAATTCTTTTGAAATCAATGAAACTACTGCAAAAATCACAAAAATTCTTAATCCAAATATTGAGGTAAACCTCCGTTCATTTGAAACCGAATTTATAACAGAAAACGGACAAAAAAAAGATTTTTCTCCTAACTATGATTTAGTTATCGGAAACCCTCCTTATGGTCAGCATCGTGGACTTTACAAAGGTCTGGGCGAAGAACCTAAAATTGCTCGTTATGAGGATTATTTTATCAAACGCTCTCTTGATGTTCTTAAAGAAGGCGGAACTCTTGCTATGGTTGTGCCAAGTTCATGGCTTAATAGACAAAATGAGCTTCAAAATGCAGAATTAAAAGAAGCTTACCGTTTGCCCAATGGAGTTTTCAAAGCTACTGATATAGGAACGGATATTATTATTTTAACCAAAAATTCTAATGCAGAAAAAAGAGATATTTCCAATTATTTTATTGAAAATCCAGCTAAAATTTTAGGCGATTTAGACCAAAAAACTAACCGTTTTGGCAAAATAGAAGACTATGTAAAAGGTAATTTAGATGATGCTTTACATCTGCTTCAACGCCATGCAGACCAGCGAGAAAAAACACCTCAAAAAACTGAAGAAACACAATTAAGCTTATGGGATACAGAACCTATTGTAGAGGAAATTGTAGAGGAAAAAGCTGAAAAAGAACAGGCAACAAAACAGGAAGAAAATCAGACTAAAGAATTACAGCAAAATATTGAGCAGACCTTAATTAAATTGCACAATATCAAATTCAAAAGCCCTGTTATTGTTAATGAAATTGAAAAATACAATGAAATTTATCATGAAACAGAAAATGCACCACAAAACTTTGATAATGAGAGAATAAAAGATATTTCTGGCAAGTTAGAGCGATTGAATAAAAATATAAAATCAGAGGAACAGGAATATAAAATTCAATCCATACCAGAGATTAAGAAAGGAGTATTAAAATATCAATTTAACAAACAAGATGAAATAGTAGACACAGGCCTGCAAAACAGTCCAAATCTTACTAAAAATGAATTGGATGCATTTCAGAATACCAAATATGATGGGGAAATCCAAATCCACGAAAGCCGACTTGAAAAATACGCTAATCTTTATAAAGGCTCAAAAATTCATGATTTCTACTATGCAGAAGGCGATATTTATGAAAAATTAGAACAGTTAGAAAACGAAAAAACTGAACTCTCTCAATCTCAATATGAGAAACAGAAAGCTCTTTTAGAAAAAGTTTTGCCTTCTAAAAAATCATTAGAAGAAATTATTATTTCGCCAAATCATGAATTTGTACATAATTTTTTGTTAGGTAAAGAAGAGAGAGAGGTCACACAGCAAACAGGCTGGAACTATGGAACAATAAACCCAAGACCTATTTATACCACTGAAAAACAGATGGTAGATATTACTTTGGCAATGAAATTCAAAGAATTTATCCGAAATCTTCCTGATGAAGCCTTTGGTAATTCTTCATCATGGGAAGTGCGTGGGTTCGTAGATAATGAACAGGTTACAGGAAGTGATAAAGACCGAAATGCTCTTATCCGTGAGAGGCGTAAGGAAACAGCTAATGACCTATTTAGTAAATTCTTAAAAGAGGAACTATCTGATGCTGAAAAAGAAAAATTTGTCAATGAATTTAACCGAAAATACAACAATATCCATATTCCTGATTACAAGGAATTTCCTTTGTTTTCACAAATTCATAAGAATTTCAAAGGCAAACCACTGGAACTTACCGAAGTTCAAAAAGCAGGTATAGGA
>CAUQSG010000083.1:0-6298 GCA_963520725.1 uncultured Flavobacteriaceae bacterium
ACAACTTCTGGAATTGCTTGGGTTTTCCCAATTCTCTGCTGATATATTTCATAGTGTTGTCTTTGGTTTAGTTACAATTTTGTTTGAGGTTTTTCTTTTACAAAAGCCCACCCTTGCTACAGTTGCTATTCAAAAGGATTATATTGACCAAGATTTTTTCCCCAATCTAAATCAATGAATCTATCTTTAAACATTTCATATACAGATTGGGAATTAATTCTATATGCAGAATAATTCTGTATTTCCTCTAATTTAGACATATCTGTGAAAGAGATGAAAATAGGAATATTCTTATTAATTCCAATGGTTTCCATTTTTGATTTTACATTAATAAGTGATGATATACATATATCAAACATGGTTTTTCTATATTTATTAAAATCACTTTTATCTATATCTTCATAGTGGTTTAATTTTTTATTAAATTCTTTTAACTCACTATTTTCTAGATTGTAGCTTAAATTCTCCCATTCATTTGGAGACCATTTATAATATAAATAATCATCATTATTTGTTACGCTATTTTTAGATATTAATTTATCTAAATCTTCTAAATTTGACAATGCTAAAATAAAATTACTCATTTCATCATTACATACAAGAGAGATGGCGTAAGGCTCATTTCTATTTAAAACCATTTTACTTAAATCGGTAAAAATAGCATCGCTCAATATATTGACTATATTTTCCATAATAATTTCCTTAACCAAAAACATTTTCCCTATTTGTTGTAGAGCTTTTTCTTTTAAAAATGCCCACTATTACTATAAATAGTTAGAATAATTTTTAGAAATTTCTATTTTCAAAAAATCTAAAAAATTTTCTGCGTATAAATCATGTTCTCCTGTAGATAAATCAAAGCAATAAACCTCTTCTGCTGCCTTATTATCTATGATTTTAAAATAAAAAAATCCTATATCATTAGCTTCTAGGAAGAAAAGTTTGTCATGATTATTTTTATCATAATTAACATTCCAGCTATAAGTATAGAAAATATCCTGATCGGCATCATCTCTATACTCAGGCGGAAATACTGTTTTAGTGGATTCTCCCCATAATGTTATAAAATCGTAATTTTTAATAAACCATCGATAGTATTCTGGTAGTTTCAGATTAAATTCTGACTCTCCAGCTTCAATCCAGCTTTCATCGATTGAAGTATTCCGATTACATATTGAATTTGGTAACTTATCAAGAATTTCTGTTATCTGCTCAATTAATTTAGTCTCCATAAAAATCTATAGTTTTACATTATTTTAAGGGCGGGAATCAGATTACGGCTGCTTGTTCAGCTTGTCAATTTCTACTATTTTAGCCAAAGTCTATTCCATACTTTTTCAAGGCATCCAAATAAACATTTGCGCCCTTATCTCGTTTAATATAAAGAAGTCGTAACAAAGCAGAAATAAAGTCATCTTGTTTATCATCTTCCTGCTCTTCAAGTAGAATTTTTTCATAGATTTTTTCAAATTCACTTGAATTTAGTTCAAAAAATATAAGATTTTGCGCTATGTGAGACAATACCATTTCATCCAGCTCATTGTTTAGCAACATTTTATCAAGAAAAAACTCTTTTATTTCATTAGATTTTTGTCCATATGTTGCTATAAATTTAATTATTTCTACTTGAAGAAATTCATCTTCCTCATTATCAAATTCATTTAATAGGAATTTAATGAATTCATTGCTTGGATTATTATCATAATCAGACAAAAAATCCATCTTTTCATCTTCATTTTCGCATTTTTTATACGAGATAATATCTTTTTCTAACATTATTCATTACTTTTTAAGTTTTCCAATAGTTTTGTTTCCTATTTATAGGTCAAATTTATTTCATATTTTATTTATTCTTTTTCTCTAAAAACACCGAGAAATGTTTATATTTAGGCTCATCTGCTAAATATTTTTGACAGGATTTCCTGATTTCTAAATGCAAACCTCTTTTATCCGTAAACCGTTCTAAAGCAGCCTGAACTTGTGGTGCAAACCCCGCTATTCTGTGTTTGGTCAAACCCAGAGTAATTACACTTGCAAACAGTGGACTTTCCCAGAAAGGACTATATTTTTGAATAACTTCAATGAATTGGGTATCTAATTTATTCTCCCATAATGTCAAAATAAAACTTCGCCGACCATCAGCATATTTTTCATTTTCTATTATGCTTAAAATCGTATCGGAAACCTTTCTCGATAATTTCAGCTGCGGATAAATCTTTTTCAAACCCATCATTAACCGCAATGCTACGGTATTAATCCTGTATTCAAATGCATAGTTAAGCATTTCTGAATTGTCTTTTTCTTTAAAATTATCAAAAGCAAATTCGCAGGCTTCCAAAACCCATTCAGAAAGGGTATCTTCATTAAAATTATGATTTTCTGAAATTAATTCATCTTGATAAGTTACCATTTTTTCGATAATTATCTTTTTGTTTTCGTCCATTTTCATTTTCTTGGTTTAGCATTTTTTGTTCGTATTGTTTAGTGAGAAGCTGTCGTAATATGGCAAATTTACACTCGCTCATACGAAAATACCAATTCCAAAACCTAACTTCCCAGCTCGTTGTAAACTTTCATCAAGTCTCTGAAAATCTGCTCATCAGTGAATTTCTGAACAAAATCAAGTCCTTTTTCTGCTCGGAATCTGCATTCTTCGGGATTATCCCATAACTGTTTGATTTTAAGCCTGATATCCTCCACATCCAGCGGATTAACATAAAGAGAATGTTCTCCCCCTGCCTCTGGAAGACAGCTCGTATTACTCGTAATGACAGGCGTTTCCGAAAACAAAGCCTCTATCACAGGAATACCAAAGCCCTCAAATAAACTTGGATAAATGAAAATCTCCGCCAAACGATAAATTCCCGCCAGTTCCTGCATGGAAACATTCTCCAAAAACAAGGCTTTTACTTTATTTTTTGCAAGTTCTTGCTCTATTTTTTGAAAATATTTGGTCTTCTTTCCTACCACAACCAGCGGAATATCAGTCCCTTGTAGAGCCTTCACCACCGAAAGCAGGTTTTTCCGTTCCTCTATGGTTCCTACATTTAGCAGAAATCTGTCTGGAAGACCGAATTTTTGTTTTATTTCTTTCAGCTGTTCTTCGGAATATTTTTCCTTAAAAGCCTGATGACAACCCTGATAAACCACCCTGATTTTTTCTTCTGGAATTTTCAGAAACTCTATAATGTCTCTTTTAGTCTGCTCTGATATTGCGATGACCAAATCTGCCATTTCTGCCGCTTTTTTAAACTTCCAAAAATGGATTTTCCTGTCAAAAAACGAATACAACTCTGGATAGCGCACAAAAATCAAATCATGTATGGTCACGATTTTTTTTATCGGTTTTTCATTCCATTTTAGAGGAAATTCTCCCGAAAGTCCATGGAAAATATTCGCTCCCAAATTCTGCGCATCCACGCCCATTTTAAGCTGTCTTGCAAGTATTCCCTTGGATACAGAAGCATAGGAAACATTAGGAAGGGACAAAATATCCTTCCCTCTTTGGCTTTCTTTTTCGGCTAAAAGGACAAACTCATCTTCTGGCGAATATTTCGCTAAAATCCTTACCAAATCACGAGAATAATTCCCAAGCCCTGAAGTATTGTGAAAAAACCTTTTGGCATCAAATGCTATTTTCATTATTTTTTACTTTCGTTTTGTATTAAATCTCTATAAAGACCTGTTTTCCAACCTTTTTCGTTGATAAATTTCAGCAGTTCATCAAAGCGCTGTATCATTTTTTCTCCTGAATTTCGCATCACATAAGCTGGAAAATTAAATTCCTTTTGATGCAAATCGGTAAATTCCCACGGATGAAAATACAAAGCAGCGTATTTCGTTGATTTTACGCACTTTGCTAATAAAAATTTATAAATCCATAACGGAAAATTATGAAACGAAAGCCAAAAAAGCGGAATTCTAAACCAGCTCACAGCCGTTGGTATCTGCCACAAGCCGTTTTCATTGAAAAATCGTTTGGAAACATGTAGTTTATTGTATCTCCCAGGTAAAAGAGTGGGATTTACAGAAGAATTATACTCAAAACCTGCTTTTTTCACTTCCTCAGAATCCACTTCGCGCATTCTGGGCATTCGCAGGCCTTTTACTTCTACATTAAACTGATTTTCAAGCGCTTCTTTGGATATTTTCAGATGCTCGTTCTCAAAATCAGAATGATAATAAGTATGAGAAGCCAGCTCGTGTCCCTCTGAAATAAGCCTTTCTATAAGGTCTGGAACCTGCTGAGCAAAAACAACTGTAGAGAAGAAAGTTGCCTTTGCATTATGCTTTTTCAAAATATCCAAAATAGAAATCAATCCCTGTCGAGAAATCGCTATTTGCCTTTGGAAATCAATATCATAGCCATATTCCTTCGGCATATCAAATTCTTCTATATCAAAACTTAGGTAAATCATTTTTGTAATTATTAGTTCCCTCTGTAAGTAGAATAGCCATACGGAGATAAGGTAATCGGGATATGGTAATGCTGAGTATCCTTTATCTCAAAAACTACTTCTATAAAAGGGTAAAAAGTTTTTTGTTTCAATCGCTCAAAATAAGGGACAATATGAAAAGTAAGTTTATAGATTCCATTATTATTTTTACCCGATTCTTCTTTCAAAAATTCCTTAATTCTCCCATTATTATCCGTGTATTTTTCGTCTATCACTACCCAATTTTGATTTTTATACTGCTTAGATAGGCTGATTTTAACATTTGGAGCGGGTTTTCCTTGTGAAATATCCAAAATATGACTTGACAATTGATATTTTTCTTGCGCTTGAATAAAAGAGCTGAAAAGCATTAACGATATTAAAATTATATTTCTCATTTTTTATGTTTTTTTATTTACAAATATTCTTCTTGAATGATATAACTTGGTCTTTCTTTGGTCTGTTTAAAGATTTTTCCGATATAAATTCCGATAATTCCTAAAATAATGAGTTGCAAACCTCCAAAAAATACGATGGTCATTATCAGAGATGCCCAGCCCGATATTTCAGAGCCATTGATAAAAGATAAAATCACATAAGGAATGTACAAAACAGATAAAAATGAAAAGAAAAAGCCTAAAAACACCGCAAAATACAAGGGTTTTACACTAAAAGCTGTCACTCCCACCAAAGCCAAATGAAGCATTTTTTTCATCGTGTATTTGGTCTGTCCTGCAAAACGAGCTTGTGCCGTGTAAGGCAAATATACCTGCTGAAAGCCTACCCAAGGGACTATTCCACGTAGGAAAGGTTCATTTTCATTCATAGAACGGATGACCTTTACCACCGCTTGGTCTAACAAACGAAAATCTGCCGAACCTTCTTTTATTTCAATATCAGAAAGTAAATTTAGAATTTTATAAAACTGCTGTGATGTTTGCTGTTTTTTCTTCGAAATTTCAGCAGGATAAGTCCGAAGTGTGGCTACCACTTGGTTGCCTTCTTCCCATTTCTGGATAAGTTCAGGAAGGAGAGCAGGCGGATGCTGTAAATCACAATCCATCGATATAACCGCATCGCCGAAAGCGTGGTCAAGCCCTGCTTTTACAGCCAACTGATGCCCAAAATTCCGTGAAAATGAAATATATTTTACATTTTCATCCTCGCTGCTTAGTTTTTTTAGAACTTGAAGGGAATTATCCGTACTTCCATCATTTACATAAATCAAAGAATATGAATATTCTGGCAATTTTTTAGAAAAAACGCCCTTAATGGCCTCATACAGCGGAATAATATTTTCGCTTTCGTTATAACATGGAACGATGATATCTATTTTCTTCATGATGCCAAATTTAAAATTAATTATGATTTTAATAATAAAAAGACCAACTCAAAAAGTTAGTCTTTTATATATTTAATAATTTTTTATTATGTATCTATCTTCATTCAAGACTTTTATGTGACTACTATTTATTTTATTGATATCTTGTAGTCTCTTTCTATTTTGTATGCTCTCCAGCATATTTTTCCCATCTTTTTTATCATAATCATTTTCAACTAACAAGTTAGCATATTTCTCTGCTGCTTCCAAATTGTCCAAATAATAATAAATTTTCATCAAATTATAATATGCTGAATAACGAACTTTTCTGTTTTTTCTATTATCCTCTGCATATGATTTAATTTGTTTCTCAAAAATCTCAATAGCAGGAGCTATGTCTTTTGTAACAGATTCAGGAATTGAAAAGTATTCTACTTTACTAAGGGCATCTTTAATGATTTCAAATGCTTTTTGTTGATTTTCATATTCAGGGTGATTTTTAGAACATAATAACCAAAGATTTTATCTAACTTCTACTAAA
>CAUQSG010000084.1:0-5998 GCA_963520725.1 uncultured Flavobacteriaceae bacterium
GGTTTATATTGTGCGAAAGTGTGCATAAACACAAAGAAAAAAACAAAATGTAGTAGTCTAAATCTCATTTTATTATATTTTGATGGACACAAATTTACATCTTTTTTAGTAAGAAAAGAGAAAGAAAGTCTTTCTTAAAATTAACTTTAAAAAATATAGTTTCAAAATAATTTACCTCTCTTTTTTCTTTTCAATAGCAATAATATACAAAATACTGTAGTAGAATACATTAGCCTATATAATTCATTCCAAACAGGAATATTTAATAGGTAAATAAAAATGGTGTAAGTATATAAAAATGAAACGGATAGAATAAACAATATTACATAATAAGAATTCTTATATTTCAAATATAAAATAGAATTTATAATAAAAGGTATCCCCCAAAATATAGCTATGCCAATAAAAGTTCCTATAATATATTTAAAACATTCCCATTTCCCATTTTCCCATTCCCTTATAAATGGTGGAGTTTGTTCAATATAATAAGAAGTATAATAAATACCTATTATATCGCAGAGAAGCCAAACAAATCCAGCAATGAAAACCTGAATTATAAATAGAATTAAATTATTTTTTAGAAACTGTAGTAGTTTAAATTTCATTTCATTATATTTTAATGGATACAAATTTACATCTTTATTTAGTAAGAAATAAAACCTTGAAAATTCTTTAAAACTGAAAATGATCAATGAATTTTCTCATCTGAAATCCTATCCATACGCCGAGGGAATTAAGCGCCAAATCATCAATATCAAAAACACCGAGCCTTGTGAGGTATTGTAGGGCTTCCACGATGATTAAAGCCGATAAAAAATCCACAATAAGTTTTTTAAAACTAAAATATTTCGCATTCAGCCAGCCTAAAAACCCAAAAGGAATGAACATGATGATATTTCCAAAAAGATTGATAATGATGCTTTCCCAAGAAGTGGTGTTTTGAACAAAAAGAATCGTGGAAACGAGTGGTAAAAGCCTTACAATATTCGCTTCGTGCTGTTCTCTCCCAAATCCGAGGAACATCAGATACAGCAGAAAAATAGTGTAAGGAAGGATGAAAATGCGATAAATTTTCTTAAAAATCATACAAAAACTGAGATTTTAGCAAAAATAAGTATTTTTGCCCTTGAAATTATAAAGTATGAAAAATCTTTTTTGCGCGGTTTTGTCGGGCATATTGCTGTCGGTTTCATGGCCTACTTACGGCATTCCGTTTTTTATTTTTGTGGCGTTTGTCCCTTTGTTATTCGTGGAAGAAAACATTTCTCAATCGGATATAAAAAGAAAAGGCTGGGCAGTTTTTGGCTGTTCGTACCTTACTTTTATCATTTGGAATGTTATAACCACAGGCTGGCTTTATAATTCACAAAATCCAGATGGCAGTCCTGCCCTTATGGCAGTGGTTTTCCCTGTTTTGGTCAATTCCCTGCTGATGTCCACGGCTTTTCAGCTTTTTCATTGGTATAAAAAAGGCAAAAAACTCCCTTTGGGACTGGCTTTTTTCGTGTTTGTATGGATGAGTTTTGAATATTTCCATATGGCGTGGGAATTTACTTGGCCTTGGCTGAACCTTGGTAACTCCTTTGCAGACTATCCTCAGCTCATACAGTGGTATGATACTTTGGGCGCAACGGGCGGGAGTTTCTGGATTTTAACACTCAATGCCTTGATTTTTTATATTGTTAAAATATGGTTGGCTGAGAAAAGGTTTTTGGTTAAAACCTCTGTTGTAGTTTTGGGACTGATTGTTTTGCCGATGATAATTTCCTTGTTTAAATATCATCAGTTTGATGAAAAACCAATGGGAAAAGTCCGCGTTATGATGCTTCAGCCGAATTTAGACCCTTATCACGAAAAATACCAAAAAGACAGCCTTCAGATAGTGCAGGAGCTTTTTTCTTTGGCTGAAAATTCCTCTAAAATAGATTTTTACCTTTCGCCTGAAACTTCTTTCCCTGGTTATGGCGGACTTTCTGAGAAAGGACTTCATAACAGCCAGTCTATCCACATGGTGGAGAATTTCCTGAAAACTCATCCGAAGTCAGTATTTATGGGTGGCGTTTCTACTCATAAGATTTATAATAACGATGAAGAAAAGCCAGAAAGTGCTACTTTTTACGATAGGCAGGGCTTCTGGGCGGATAGTTTTAATTCGGCATTACAGATTGTTCCAGAGGAAGAAATTCAGATTTATCACAAAGGAAAACTTGTGCCAGGTGTGGAAATTTTCCCTTATATGAATATCCTTAAACCTATTTTGGGCGATGCTATGCTGAATTTTGGCGGGACGATAGCTTCGCTCGGAACGGACAAGGAACGAAAGGTTTTTGCTAATCCTTACAACAAAGGTAAAATCGCGCCCATCATCTGCTATGAAAGTATTTATGGCGAATTTGTGACTGATTATGTAAAAAACGGCGCAAACTTCCTCGGTGTCATCACCAATGATTCTTGGTGGGGCGCATCGCAGGGGCATCAGCAGCTTTTGGCGTATGCCAGACTTCGTGCCATAGAGAACCGAAGAGAAGTCGCTCGTTCGGCTAATGGTGGGATTTCTGCGCATATCAATGCCCGTGGAGATATCCTTGCGCACACGCTTTACAATGAGAAAAATGCACTGACAGCCGATGTTCAGCTGTATGAAAAAGAAACTATTTATAGTAAAATAGGCGACCTGCTGTCTAAAATTTCTATTGTGATGATGTTCAGCATGTTTATAATTTCAAGTTTTAGAAAAATTAAAAAATAATAGTGGTAAAAATTTGCGAGTTCGAAAAAAAAGCTGTTATTTTGCAAAATTATAAAGTAGAAATAATTATTAGAGCATATAGATATGTCAAGAATTTGTCAAATTACAGGGAAGCGTGCAATGGTAGGAAACCATGTGTCTCACGCTAACAACAAGACGAAAAGAAGGTTTGAAATCAACCTTCTTGAGAAGAAGTTTTACCTTCCAGAGCAGGATAGACACATCACATTGAGAGTGTCTGCTCATGGATTGAGAGTTATTAACAAGATTGGGATCGAAGAAGCTTTGGAAAGAGCTGTAAGAAATGGATTTATTAAATAATTAAGGAAATGGCAAAGAAAGGAAACAGAGTTCAAGTTATTCTTGAGTGCACAGAACATAAAGAGAGCGGTATGCCTGGAATGAGCAGATATATCACTACTAAAAACAAGAAGAACACTACTGAGAGATTGGAGCTTAAGAAATACAATCCAGTTCTAAAGAAATATACAGTTCATAAGGAGATTAAATAACTATAAAGATTATTAGCGATGGCAAAAAAAGTAGTAGCGTCCCTAAAAGATGGTTCATCTAAAAAGATGACAAAAGTAGTAAAAATGGTAAAATCTCCTAAAACTGGAGCTTACATTTTTGAAGAAAAAGTAATGAATGCAGATGAAGTAGATGCTTATTTGAAAAAATAAACATCATTTCTGCAAAGGAAATATAAAACTACCCAAAATTTTCTGGGTAGTTTTTGTTTTTATTAAACCTAAAAATACTTACATTTGGGGAAATAATTTTGAATTTAAAAAATAGAAGATGAGTTGGTTTAAAAATATTTTTAAGAAAGAAGAAAAAGAAACTCTGGACAAAGGTTTGGAAAAGTCTAGACAAGGTTTTTTTGATAAAATTACCAAAGCTGTCATAGGAAAATCCAAGGTGGATGATGAGGTTTTGGATGATTTGGAGGAAATCCTCATCGCATCAGATGTAGGAGCAGCTACGACTATTAAAATTATTCAAAGAATAGAGGAAAGGGCAGCCAGAGACAAATATGTAAATACGGCTGAACTTGATAAAATCCTAAGGGAAGAAATCTCTGCTCTTCTGCTGGAAAATCCGCATTCTAAAACAGGAAATATCGATGAAACCAAGAAACCATATGTCATCATGGTAGTCGGTGTGAATGGTGTAGGGAAGACGACTACGATAGGGAAATTAGCCCATCAGTTCAAAACCCAAGGGAAAAAAGTGGTGCTGGGTGCGGCGGATACATTCCGTGCGGCGGCAGTAGACCAGCTTGTAATCTGGAGTGAGAGGGTAGGCGTTCCCATCGTAAAACAAGGAATGGGTAGCGACCCTGCCTCTGTGGCGTTTGATACATTGCAGTCAGCTGTTGCGCAGAATGCAGATGTAGTCATCATAGACACAGCGGGAAGGCTTCATAATAAAATCAATCTGATGAACGAGCTTTCTAAAATCAAACGAGTGATGCAGAAAATCGTTCCAGATGCTCCGCATGAGGTGCTTTTGGTTTTGGATGGCTCTACGGGGCAGAATGCGTTTGAACAAGCGAAACAGTTTACAGCGGCGACAGAAGTGAATGCACTAGCAGTGACTAAACTTGATGGAACAGCGAAAGGCGGTGTGGTTATTGGGATTTCAGACCAGTTCCAAATACC
Organism: uncultured Flavobacteriaceae bacterium; assembly: GCA_963520725.1. GTDB lineage: Bacteria > Bacteroidota > Bacteroidia > Flavobacteriales > Weeksellaceae > JABCPE02. Next base: position 4,414 of record CAUQSG010000084.1, read on the forward strand.
AGTGAAATACATCGGCGTAGGCGAAGGAATGGAGGATTTACAGTTGTTCAACGGAGAAGAATTCGTGGATTCCTTTTTCAAGAAAGAGAGATAATGTCCAGAGCTTTGCTTTTTATCAATGGTAAGCCTCCCAAAACACTGCCTTCGTTGGCTGATTATCAGCTGATAGCGTGTACGGATGGGGCTTTTCATTATTTAAAGGAGAAAAATTTCCCATTGGAGAAACTGACCTTTATTTCAGGGGATTTTGATTCTCACACGGGAGCGGATGAGGCTATTTATCAGGGTAAATTTGTCCATACACCAGACCAAAATAAAACAGATTTTCATAAAGTGCTGGAAATCATCGTAGAAAAAGGAATAAAAAAAGTGGATGTTTATGGAGCAAGCGGGCACGAGCAAGACCACTTTTTGGGGAATATTCATACGGCTTATTTGTTTAGGGAAGAACTGGAAATTAGTTTTTTTGATGATTATTCCACTTATTTTTTTATTCCAAATGATTTTACCATTCGGAAAGTAAAAGGAAAAATGGTTTCGCTGCTTCCTTTTCCAGTGGCTGAAAATATCTTTACCCAAGGGCTTCACTGGGAGCTGAGGGGAGAGAGCCTTTCACTGATGGAGAGAATAGGCACGAGAAACAGGGCAGATACCGATGAAATATCCATAAAATACGATAAAGGCAGTTTACTTTTGTTTATAGAAAATTAAAAATTATGAGAAATATTATTGTTTTTATTTTGTTGTTTTTATCCGCTCAGTTCGCAGCTCAGCCTGGGGGAGGCGGCGGATTGCGTGTGTTGAATGTATATGATGAACACAAACGACCTGTTGATGTTGAACAATTAAAAGTAAAGCTTTTAAAACTGAACAGAGTGGCGAATATCGTTGCTGAGGAAGATTTTTATGTAGGAAGAAATGTGGAAAAAATGATAGTTATACCTCCTTCCAATCATTTTTCAAATACTCAAGGGCTTGTTATTACCTATAAGAATAAAACTTATCGCATTGATTTTGAAGGTGTTATAGGTACGAATGGCGCTGGCCGTGTAGAAGAAATAGATTCTTTGGTACTGTTCAAACCTTATATACTGAGTAAACGCTCTTATGGCTACCAAAGTCTCGACATGGAAGAGTTTAATAAATACTACATATTACGCGAAATAGCTGATAAGTATCTGAGTTGGGGAGTTACACCTGAAACCTATAAACACCTCTCGGTTATCGACCTAATGTATGACTCTCCTAAGTATGCCAACAATCGTAAGCCCAAGCCTTGGATGGAGAGTTTCAAGCAACTTTATGCTGATTACCGAAAGAGAAACAAACACAGCAAAGAAGAATACGCTGATTATCTGAAAAGAATAGATGAAATGATATCCAAATATGGGGAATTAGAACCTTTTGCGATACTCAAAATGCGCTTTTTGTACGAAGGAGCTCATTATAAGGAGTTTATATCCTACTATGAAAAGAAACCTGCTGGATATAGGGATTTTTCTGGAAAAGCCATACAAGCCTATTGCTACCTAAAAGAATATGATAAAGCCATTGCTTTGGCTAAAGAGAGGGCGTCAGAGGAAAA
>CAUQSG010000085.1:0-5974 GCA_963520725.1 uncultured Flavobacteriaceae bacterium
GGATTAGGAAGCTCTTCACTCATATTTTTAGCCCAGAAACCATTAGTCAAAAGATCGTTCCCTACTGATGAATGGCTTTGGATATTATTATATCCACAGTGGTGATTAGTCAGAAGCAGTCCTTTCGGCGATATCACCTCGCTGGTACATCCTCCATTGAACTGAGCCACAGCATCTTTGATACTTGGTTTATTCGGATTAAAAATATCTTTTGCAGAGATTTTCATTCCTAATTTTTTCATTTCAGCCTCGTTTAGTTCCGTAGGCATCCACATTCCTCCATACTGCTGGGAAAAAGCCATCACAACAGGTAGCAAAGAAGCTATCAATAATATTTTTTTCATTTTAAAAATAAAGTTTATAATTTCTCTGGGTAAAATTACACTTTTTCTCATTAAAAACGAGAAAAGCACGAACAAATCGTGCTTTTAATTTTTATTTTCCTAAAAACTGCTGGCTGTTTTCCTTTTCATAATCCTGAATGATGTAGAAAAGCCCTATCACCATCTGTTCCGTAGCGTACTGACTCAGGGAATTGCTGGTCGTACCACCGCCTTCATTACCAAGGAGTGAGCCGAGCATAGAGTTCGCACTCGTTACATTATTGATGGCTCTCACTATCCCAAATTCATTCAGTTTTTCATCTACTTTCGGTAAATGCAGAAACTAACTTATTATAAGTCTTCTCCCTCAAAATCTGCGTTGCCGTTCCAGCTTCTCCCTGCATGATACGAGACACATCATTGCTAGTAAGGCTATTCACGGCATCTACTAAAATAGGTTCTGCTATCGTAGCTGTAAAAGAGGCTGTTTCTGCGATATATTCTTTTTCTTTTTTAACCAAATCTGGAGAAATTTTTCCCAAAACGCTATTCATTTTTTTCAGACCAGAAGGCATAGCACTGTCAATCAATGGACTTTGGAGAAATTCATTTTTATCCTTAAAGACCTTCATCCCTTTAGAAACTCCACCTAATAAAACTTTTTTGATAATTGCTACTCCTACCGCTGATGTAGCTATTGCTGTGCAGGACTGCACTGCCGCCACTCCCACTGCTGCCACTGCCACCGAAGTGATTATTACTGTTTTTACTTTCATAGTATTACATTTAAATGTTGAAAAATGACAAAATTCTTGCCAAAATTTTATTCTTTCAAAAAAAACCTTGCCACAAAATTATGGCAAGGTAAGTAATTTATTGAAATAATATTACATTATTTTTTCTTATTTTTCAAAGTTTTAATCTCTGCTTCTAGCTTTTCTACTTTTTGAGAAAGCTCCTTAACAGCATTGATAAGCATAAAAGTGTATTCATTACCATCTACGGACTTGACACCCTCTACATCATTTATCTTCTCATTAGTAGTATTTACCATAGTAGGCACTACTTTTTCTAATTCTTGAGCGATTACCCCAGCGTAGGTTTTATCTCCTTTATCAGCCTCTTTTTTATAATTAAAGTTCACTGGTCTGATTTGTAGAATTTCTTTAAGTCCTTTGGTATAAGGTTTTACATTTTCTTTTATACGAGCATCTGAGAATACTGTCCAGACATTACTTCCGTGCTTGTAAGCCTGCCCATCCGCTGCGAATTTAAACTTCTCTGAATAAACATTAGCAATACTTTCCACATTTCCCCTTACATATCCATTATGAGCTCCCGAATGCGGTCTTACCCCTATTGAGAAAGCATCTCCACTTCCCTCATTATCCCCTATCAACAATCTAAGCTCAGAATGGTCTTGAGAGTAATCATAACGATAGAATGCCAAAACATCTGAATTTGGGAACATTCCATCTGACCAAGGAGATGTCCCCTCAAAGGAAAGATAATTTCCTACTCCAGGATAGGTAGTCCCTGGCTGTTTATGTCCCACTGCTATATTTCCTGCTATATGTAACTTTTCTTCTGGTTTATAAGTTCCCAACCCTATATTAGGACTGTTCGCTTGGTTATGTCCCAATAGAATTACATTTTCATTAGCTGTATGTGTATTAAGATTTCCTTGATCTATTCCATTTCCTATCGCTACCACATTATCTAGTTCAGAAGTTATATTTTGGATATACGCACTTCCTAGATGGATATTACCATTTCCTTTTATCCAATTACCAGATTCATTACCAAATGCTATATTTCCATGCCCTGTAGTACTCTGACGCAATGCTAAATTTCCCTGTGCAATATTATGCTGTCCTGTAGTGTTATTAGACAATGCATAAGTTCCTAACCCTATATTATAATTTCCTGCTTTATTATTTCTCATTGCTCCACTTCCTAATGCTATATTGTATTCTCCAGTCCTATTATCATGAAGAGTAGCTCTACCAACACCTATATTTTCCTTACCTGAAATATTTAAGTGTATACTATAAACACCTATGGCTATATTCCCTGTTCCTACAGTATTTTTATGAAGAGCATAGTTTCCAAAACCTATATTTTCGCTTCCTATAGTGTTATCATAAAGTACAGACATCCCTATACCTACATTGGCTTTTCCTGTTGTATTTTCACGGAGAAAACCATTTCCCATTCCCATATTTTCATTCCCTGTAGTATTATTATAAAGCGCATAGTGTCCTACAACTACATTATTCCTACCTGTAGTATTAGCATTTAATGCGCTAGTACCAATCGCAGTATTGATTTCACCCGTGGTATTATTTGTAAGAGTGTTTGCTCCTATAGCTATATTTGCCGCTCCTGTTGTATTACGATGAAGGGAGTTATTCCCTATACCTATATTAATATATCCTGTAGTGTTGTTATAAAGGGTATTTATTCCTATACCTATATTATTATATCCTGTAGTATTGCTAAGGAGTGTATTATTTCCCATACCTATATTACTATATCCTGTGGTATTATTAAAAAGTGTACTAGATCCTAATGCGATATTATTTGAACTTGTAGTACTGGAACTAAGTGCATTTGACCCTATAGCAATATTAGAAACCCCTGTAGTATTACTAGAAAGAGCATTGGTACCTATACCTATATTTCCATATGCTACAGTATTAGACTTTAATGCAGCAACTCCTAGGGCTATATTGCTTGTTCCTATCGTATTGGCTTTCATAGCTTCTGGTCCTAGTGCCATATTATTATCCCCTGTGGTATTATCATACAACGCGTGATATCCAAATGCTAAATTACTATTCCCTGCGGTATTGCTATACAAAGCACCAAATCCATTGGCCACATTACTAGATCCTGTTGTATTATTATACAATGCTGTATATCCCACAGCAGTGTTATTAGCTCCTGATGTATTTCTATAAAGAACATCTGTTCCTACTCCTACATTTCCATTTCCAGAAGTAGTATTATACAAAGCATTTTCCCCAACAGCTACATTATAAGATCCTCCTATATTAGAATAAAGTGAATTTGCACCAACTCCTACATTTCCTCTTCCCACTTGATTTGAATGGAGAGATTTTATACCTAATGCCACATTATTAACACCTGTGGTATTGGAACGCAACGCATCTAGCCCTACAGCTATGTTGTGAGAAACACTTATATTGGAAAATAGAGCATCTTTTCCAATACCTATATTATGTGGACCTGTTCCTACTCCACTACCATTTCCACCTACACCAGCATCTTGTGTGATATGGCTGTTAGTCCCCACTAATCTAAGGTCTTGTTCTTGTATAGAACCTTCTGCCATTTTTACCCATTTATTCGCAGTAGCACTATAGTAATAGAATCCTTTTGAGGTAACATCTACTGTAGATAGATTAGATACTGCTGTAACATCATTCACATATACTAATGTAGACTCTGTAAGATTAGAGGCTGTTATATTTTTCAATCTAGCTTTACTTAGCCTTGGAATAAGCAAACCTTCATTGGTTGTTGCTCCTACCACAGCATTCGCATTACTTGGACTAATATCTAGTGTAGCTTTTGGGGTAGCTGTGTTCACTCCTATTTTTCCTGTTTGGGAATATGCTAATCCTATAGTCAGCATTCCTAATAAAATAAAGTGTTTCTTCATATATTAAATTTTAAATTATTTTTTACTTTAAAAAGAGTATTGTTTGTTGTAAGTTATTGGCAAGCAGTTTTCAATTATGACAAACTTTTAGAAAAACCAATGAACTGCCGTGAACCAATAACTACCAACTAAACATACGCAAATGTAGCATTTTTATGCCGAAACATCAAGAAAAATATAAGAAATCTCATTTCCTTTTATGTTTATTTCTTACCTTTGGAGGCTAATTTGGTTTTATGTTTATTAAGAATTTAACTCTTCAGAATTTCAAAAATCATTCATCACAATTCATGGAATTTTCTCCTCAAATCAACTGTCTAGTGGGAGACAATGGCGTCGGAAAAACCAATATCTTAGATGCACTGCACTACCTATCCGTTGGGAAAAGTTTTTTAGGAAATTCTGACTTAAATAACATTGCCGAAAACGAAGATTTCTTCTCAATAGAAGCACTTATTTCTAATGAAAATAAAGAAGACATTCTGAAAATAATCCAAAACAAAGAAAGCAGAAAAACCATCAAAAAAAATGATAAAAACTATTCTAAAATAGCTGACCACATAGGATATTTACCTTCCGTAATGATTTCGCCATATGACCAAAATCTCATTTCGGACAGCTCTGAAAGCAGAAGAAAATTTATGGATGCCATGATTTCTCAGACCGACCGCGAGTATCTTTTCAGCCTTATTCATTATCAAAAAACACTTCAGCAGAGAAATGCTCTTCTCAAAAATTTCCAAAAATCACGAACTTTCGATGCAGACAGCCTAGAAATCTATGATGAACCTTTGATAAAATATGGTCAAATTATTTTTGAAAAAAGAAAAAAATTTATTCATGAAATCATTCCTATTTTACAGGAATATTATGCGATAATTTCTAATCAAAAAGAGGAAGTTCTTATTTCATACCAGTCTGATTTAGAGCAAGATTTCAGAATTTTACTTACAGAAAATTTGGAAAAAGACAGAATTCTGACTTACACTTCCAAAGGCATTCACAAAGATGATTTGCTATTTGAAATGAATGGACAACTAATAAAGAAAATAGGCTCACAAGGGCAGCAAAAATCGTTTTTAATAGCCCTAAAACTCTCCCAGATGAATTTACTGAAAAAACTCACTGGAAAAACCCCTATTTTACTCCTTGATGATATTTTTGACAAATTAGATGATTCAAGAGTTCATCAACTCGTAAAACTTGTAAACAAAGAACATTTTGGGCAAATTTTCATCACAGACACTCACAAGGAACGCACCGAAAATGTAATAAAAAACATCACAGAAGAAAGTAAAATTTTTGAAATTTAAATTGAAAATTATCAGACCTTAAAAACTTTTTTATAAAGTTTACCTAAGGGTTTTTCCAAATAGTTGTAACTAAACAATCCAAAAAGAATAACGACTATCATCACAAGAAAAGGCCATATATAACTATCTGCTACATTTTCTTTTAGATATTTAACCGCAATCATACCTAAATAATAGTGTATCAGATACATAGAATATGATGCTACCCCTATCTTACAGAGTAATGGTTGTGCTATAAATTCTACCTTTTGAGGAGCATAGACAAACACCATAAAAAATATAAAGGCAATCATTGAAAATATAATCAGTGGAAAATAAAATTTATCTTTCACTATATTAATTAAAAACAAAAAAATAATATAGTAAATATATTTTTTCTTGGTCTTGTCTTTATACAAAAGATATAAAAAAATCCCTATCAAAAACCAAAAACAATTATCAAAAAATACGAGTGCCCTTCCATAAATTTTGAATACATACGCCTGTTCAGTTGTTAATGAAAATGTTGTCTGTAAAACATTCTGTCCTGTAGATGTATAAAACAACATGAAAATAGGAGTTACTGCAAAACAAATAATTACATAATATTTTATAAATTTTTCCTTATTTATAAAATATAAAAATCCTATCAATGAATAAAAACAGACTTC
>CAUQSG010000086.1:0-5921 GCA_963520725.1 uncultured Flavobacteriaceae bacterium
TCTATCTGACCTGTGTGCTTCTGTTCAGAAAACTATTGTTGATACCTTGATGAACAAGCTACAAAAAGCGGTGAAAGATTTAGGGATTAAAGAAGTGGCGATTGCGGGTGGCGTTTCTGCAAATTCAGAATTAAGAAAAGCGATGCAGAACAATGCAGAAAAACAAGGCTGGAATATTTTCATCCCAAAATTCGAATACACTACGGACAACGCCGCTATGATTGCTATGGTAGCACAGCTGAAATATGAACGAGGCGAATTTACCGACCTAAGAACCACAGCCACATCTAGATATGATTTCTAAAAAAAATAAAAAGAGCTTTATTATGAAATAAAGCTCTTTATTTTTTAACAAAAATGCTAAATTATTGTGCTTGAGCAGCAGCAGCTACTTCAGTAGCGATTTTTTGAGCCCACTCACCCCATACTTTTGCATCTTCTGGAGTCATTTTTGTCATTTTTTCTTGTGCAGATTTAGCTAAATCTTGAGCTTTTTGTGCAAGCTCAGCACTTTTAGCAGCATCTTTAGCTTTAGCAGCTTCTAATACTTCTTTGTAGTAAGCAGCGTACTCTTCAGCAAATTTTTGAGTTTCTTCGTTGCTGAATTTTGGAACTTCAGATAAAGCACCTGCTACACCTTCTGCAGCTTTTTCTTCTGCAGCTGGTTGTGCAGCTTCTTGAGCAGTTGAATCTGCTGTTTCTGTTGCTGGTTTTTCAGCTGGAGTTTCTTTTTTACCACAAGAAACCATTGATAACATTGCTACTGCTCCTAGAGCGAATACTAGTTTTTTCATTTTAAAAACGATTTTTAGTTAAACAATTATTAAATTTTTACTGCGACAAAGGTATACTTTTTTTTCGTTTTAACAAATTTTTTGATATTTTTTTACTTTTATTTTTTGTTATAATTTAATATTTTTGCTTCTAATAACAATAGAAAGCATGAAATTATTCCATGGAGAAATCACAGAAAACACTGTAATAATACACGAAGAAGAACAACAGCACATCTCCAAAGTTCTAAGAATGAAGGCAGGAGAAGAGATTTTTGTAATTGATGGCAAGGGAAATTTAGCTAAAGGAAAACTCTTTTTTGAAGGAAAAAAAATCCTCCTGCAACCAGATGAAATCCAAACCAATCTGCCCAATTTCCCATTACAAGCACACATCGCCATAGCGCCTACTAAAAACATAGACCGAATAGAATTTTTCGTGGAAAAAGCCACGGAACTGGGCGTTTCGGAGATTACTTTTCTTTTGACAGAAAAGTCTGAAAGAAAGAACATTAACATAGAAAAAATCCGAAAACAAGCCATTTCGGCTTCTAAACAAAGCCTGAGATTCCACTTCCCTGTCGTGAATGAACTGACCAAGTTTTCTGATTTCGTGAAAGATATTTCGGCTGAAAACACTTTCGTGGCTCATTGTGACAAAGCTTTTGAAAGAGCAAACCTCAGCCAAATCCAGCCCAAAGAAAAAATCACTTTCCTCATTGGCCCAGAAGGAGATTTCAGCCCAAAGGAAATTCAGCTTTTAACAGAGAAAGGAATAAAAGCCATCGCCCTCGGACAGCAGAGACTGAGAACGGAAACAGCAGGAATTTTCGCGGCGGCGTGGGCGTATAATCAGTATCCTTAACATTAATTTATACTACATTTTTAATAAAAAAACATTATGTATTTTGCAAACACTTGGCACAAAAGTTTTAATTTCGTAATCACTCCTGAGGAGTTTGAAGCGATATTTAACCGAGAAGATTTTGAGTTTGTAACCAATAACACTCGGGTAAATATAGACTATTCCCATACCGAAAAGCAAGATATCTTTGAGGCTTATCAGCAATATTATGAAAAAGTGCTTACCAGCAGAGAAAAGTATGAACATGAGGCTCTATGGAAAATTGTAAATGCAATGCGACAAGGCATGATTGACCAAACAAAAAAACTCATTTTTGCCGAAGTGGTGCTTAGTGGCAAGGTATCAGATGAGTATAAATTAGTGCGCTGCAAAGAGCCTTTTATGGAAATAGACCCTTTTTGTCTTCTCTATAAAAAGGAAAAAAACTTGCTATCCAACATTTATCATGCACCTGAAAATGTTTTTGGATTACAAATAAATTATCCTAAAACTATCAGTCTTGCAGATAAGAACGATAACCCAAGAGGCAATTACAACACCGAAAAGTTCCCTATGTGTAGGATTTTCAAGGATATCATTAAACAGATTAAGAAAATCAGTCATAAAGCAAAGATGATGAAAGGAGAAACGCTCCTAAAACCTGATTTTTGGATTTCTGATAAAGCAAAAGAGCAAGTAGGACAAAATTATTACTTGCAGAAAAATGGATTGGTTTTTATTTAATTTTAATAATACTATTTAAGAATAAAATTGAGTTATAATTAAAAGCTTATCTTTGAAAGTGAGCATAATACGAACAAAGAACTTATGAAAAACCTTACTTTTGAGAAATATGGACTGAGTCCTGAGAAAGTGGAACAACTCAGAGCTTATAAGATTTTGCCCGATAAACAAACCCTAAAAAACCTCATCAAAGCCTACGAAACAGACAATGTAGAAGAAACAGAACTCACTGATTTTCAGAAAGAGCTGAGCCAGCCTATTGATGAGGAATATATTCGTTTTTTATTGGAGCACAACGGCGGCGTTCCTTCTAAAAACAGAATCAAAGGAAGTAAGGTGGTGATAGACCGCTTTTTGGCTTTTCGGTCAGCTTATAAGTTTCATTCACTGATAGATTTGTATCCTGATTTTCAGAAGCTGGGAATACCGATTGCGCAAACACCTGCGGGCGATACACTTCTATTAGCAGAAGACCAGCAGATTTATCTTTTTAATCATAATATACAAGATATAGAGCCCTCTCCTATTGCAACTGATTTTACGGATTTATTGGCGAGGCTTTATTGATTTTAAAATGAGATAATATGGAAATTACACCAGCCCTTAAAATAGAAATTTATCACGCTCTTACGGACTTTTTAACAGCTTACAAAACCGAAAACACCCAAGTTTTAGCTGAGAAGTTTGGTATTTCAGGAGAGTTTTTGGAGGAAATCTACGAAATGTTGGATTTTGTAGAGGACAAAAGTACTTTGCGTCTTTTTCCTATGGAAAAAATGGACAAAGAAGAAGGCGGAGGAATAAATTTGGAAGTTTATAACTATAATAATGACGATACTGCTGTGGGAGTAGAAGCCCATTTGTGGGACAATCAGGAATATTTTGCCATTATCAAAGGATGTTACAACCTTGGCGAGCAATTCCCTAAATTTGTTTTTCATTATTTTGAGTCTTAAATATTAAAAAATGACTGTAGAAATCTTTTGGCAGCTTATCGAAAAAGCAAGAAGCACAGCAGGGACAAATGATAATGCCTTTGCTTCGGCTTTACAGACAGAGCTGGAAGCCTTATCGGAAGAGGATTTGCTCTTGTTTCAGTTTATTTATGAATGGTACGAAATTACGATTATCAAACAGCCTTCACACCTAATGTGGTCAGCATTGATGCTGATTAACGGAGGTTATTGTACTGATACTTATGGTTTTGCAGGTTATCTGATTACCCACAGGCGTGAAGTTTACGAAAAAACGCTTGCAAATCCAGATTTTTTGGCTACATTGAATCCTAAAAAAGATAAATGCAACTATAAGGAAGTGAGGCGACTGGCACAGAAAATCTATATGGAACGCACCAAAACGAAAATTCGTGCTTTTAAGAAGATTTATATAAGTGTGTGGAACAAAGAACTACAAGATGAGATTACCCAATCACTGACCATCAATCCTGAAAAAAGAAACCGAGACTGGACATTGGATGAGTTAAAGGGACAATTTCCTCAGCTTACTCAAGTTATATCTAAACAACATAAAGTATGATAGATATAATGCCTTTGTTAAGTGAAAATGTAAAAAAGCATTTCCTTACCCTGCCTGCTTCTCATCAAAAAGAGTGGGAAAACTATGTTAATGAGGCTAAAAAGGAAGAAACACGCCTTAAAAGAGTGCTGAAAATGCAAAAGTCGTTCTGTGAGAAGTATACATTGGAGGGAGACCCCCAAGTTATTAATTTGTTAGAGCAAATTATTAATATTAATTCGCAAGAAGGGAATGCCCTTGCAGAGGCTTTTATAAGTGCTATAGGTAATAACCATAGTGGCGTGTATTGTGTGGCATATAAGTGGGCAATTGCTTTTTTGGTGCAATTGTACCAAAACTCTGACCCCAGCAGTCTGCGGGCTATAGCTATATATGGAATTCTAAACGACTTTTACTACTTTGAGCCTATAGAAGAACAAGCTGCTAATGCAGATAATACAACCCTAAAGGAAGAGATAAAACAACTGTTAGTGCCTTTTGCGGATAAGGATTAAATATTAAAAATGACAACTATAGAAATACCTAAGTTTATAGAAAAGTATAAAGCCTACGAGCGGGAAGGTGGGGTGATAGACTTTCGTATCTTTCAGTTGGATACGGAGCAGGAGGATACGCCCTATCAGAAGCATTTGGCAGTAGCCCAGCAAACCCTTATTTCGGTAGCGGAAGAAATAAATACGCATCTTGACCGTATGGCAGCCAAACTGAAAAAGAATCGCAGGGAATTTTTTACGATGGACTATGATTTGGCTGTCCTTAAAGATTCGGGTAAGGAGATTTCTGTCCAAGACTTTATGGGCTGGCAGTACGAAGAAGTAAGTGGGAGGGTAAAAATACTCAGTTATGATTTACTTAACCCAAAAACTAAAGGCTACGACTTGTTTTTCTACCACAATGAAAAAGAAATGATTGGAAATGCACTCACTATTGATCAAGAAGATAAGGGGAAAATAGGTTTTGTGTACGCCTTTTTAGATCCTCCTCATTCGTTTATGTGTGGAAAAACTATTTTTGAAAAAGGCAATTTCTTTTTAGATTTTTGTAGGTTGCTTTTTACCGATATTTCTCAAATAGAAGTCTATAAATGGAGTACGGATAGTTCTAATTACTTTGATGCAGGCAAAGAATGGTGGGGTGTTTTCTTTTGGACGGTTCATAACCCTTATCAGGATTGGTATATAGGGATTATAGCCTCAACAACTGACTGACAAAAGGGAACAACTAATAGTAAACAATAATATATAAAAAGATGAAAAATATAACAGAATTATTAGAATTATTAGAATTATTGCGCTCTGACTTGAATCAATACAATTCTCTTGTGGAGGAAGATATCTTAAAGCTCCTACAGAACAAAGGAGCCTACTTTCTCTTTGAATATGATTATGAATGGCTTGAAATTTCTGCTTGGGCGATGAATAAAGAAGGGGACTACATAAGTCAGCGTATTGACATTCCTTCAAAAAAGAAAGAAAAATACTTCCCTTCAGATATTTTTATGGATAAAGATATCCATTTGGAAGATGAATTGTATGACCAAGAGGTAGAAGAAGACGAGATAGATGATTACTTAGATGAATATGCTCAGAAGAAAGAGGATATTATCTCTAAATGGTTTCAGCAAAGGTGGGAAAATGCGCTAAAAAATGCCCATATACAAGCCGATGGCTACTTTTCGCCTCACGATTCTTATTTTTATACCGATTTGAACACAGGAAAGACAATCAATGAGGATCAAATAAAAGCAAAACATTCACAAGGATGAAAACAGATACACAAATTAAATTCGATACGATTATAAAAGAAGGTTTTACGCCTTTGTTAAAGCCTCTTTCTTTTAAAAAGAAAGCCTTGAACTATTATCGCCAGCTTTCCGAAGTGGGACATATCATCAATATTCAGAAAGACAGATATAGCCATAGAAATCATATTAAATTTCGCATCAATATAGGAATTTTTGAACCTAAATTTTGGGCGGTTCGATATGATTTTAAACATACAGGACAAGTCCCTGATTACCCTAC
>CAUQSG010000087.1:0-5725 GCA_963520725.1 uncultured Flavobacteriaceae bacterium
ATCTTATCGTGAATTATTAAAAAAAGAGCCTGATTGGTTTGATTATGCAGTCTCTATTTTAGATCTACCTCCTGCTAATGAGTCATTTTGGGAATTTTCTATTATGCTCAATAATGAAATTAATTCGTTTGATAAAGAACAAATTTCTTTCATTATCGGAAAATATGAAAAATTTTTACAAAAAACAAAAAATGATTTTTACAAAAAAACCTACACTCAGCTTGTAAAACTATTAAAAAAACACATTTCAGGGGAAACTGTATTAAAGCCACAAGATTTATTGAAAGATGCTTAGTTAAAGTAGGTTGGGTTGATAAACCCAACATCTACTCAAGGCTACCTGAAACATTTGGTTGATTGACAATGATGAAATTTATTAACATAAATATAGATTTTTTAGATATTTTCCGTTACACTTTAAATAAAAATGAATGTATTTTATTAAATATTAAAAATTTATCTAAAATATGAGCGAAAAGAATAATAAAAAATAACCTTGAATTGTGTGACCAGTTTTATAATTTCATTAGGAAATAATTGTGTAGAAAATATTCTTCACAAATAGAAAAAATTACTATCTTCGTAGTGGGATTTTTCATAAAGAATAAGCAAGGTCAAGCATGAGTTACTTCTTTTCATTTAGGTTGATTTACTTATGCAATTACCTTGCTTTTATTTTGTTCATATTTGGAAAAATTTAAAATAAATGTAAGAAAATGGAAGTTAATAATGCTCATATTATCAGTGATTTACAAAAAATAGCATTTCGCCAGAACGCTGTCTATATTCCCAGTGCAGACACCAGTTTTTCTAAACTGACAGGAGAAACGCTTCGCCTCATTGATACACTTCGTAAGCATGGATTTGTGGTTACAGAGCCATTATTACACGCCATCAATCACACCACTTTAGCCTTTAAAGAAGGGATAAAATCTCATTTTGAGGAAATTTTAGGAACAAAACTAAACTGGACTCCTTTGGTGAAAAACTGGGAAATTCCTACAGGAGAAACAGTCTATGACCACTGGATAACTGCTTGGTTTAATGAAGAAATAGGCGAACTTCCTAATAAAGAAACCATAAGACACTATTACGACCAAGTTTATTATGATTATGGGTATGCTACTGTAAAGCTGGACTGCGGACATATCATTCCTGATGGGACTTTTCCTATGAACCGCTATAACGGCTGTCCATTCTGCGGAACGCCTTTTATTTTTGATAAATTAAAGCTTGAAAATCAAGGAAGTAAGCTCAAAGTCATTGACCTTTGGACAGAAAAAGAAATGAAGGCTCTTTTGGAGAATCTGCTCGCTTCTAAAGTTCCGCTGGATGCCACACAGACAGATTCACTTAAATTACTTTTAAAATATTATAAACCTGAAAATGAAGTAGTTGTAGGGATTAAAGAAACGCTGATTCTTGTAGTGGATGAGCTTATTTCGCAGAGAAGAGAGCAGGGAGCAGGAGCGTATTTCCGCAGTCCGACTGATATTTTACGGTATTTATGGTACAAGAAAACAGGTTTTTTACAAATCATCAAGCCTAAAATAATCGTTAAAAATATAGAGCAAAACCACAAACATATCCAAAGACAGAATGATTTAAGTGTTTTTGCAAAAATTGTCGGTAAAGAACAACTGAAGCTGAAATATTCCCGAAAAGAAGCCAAAATGGCGGCTGTTTGGCTAAACCAATTGCCTCTTTCGGTGGAAAAAATAGCCGAACATATGCACCCTAACCGCCAGATGTGGGTTCGTTTCATCCGTGCGCTTCGCTTGGCTGAATATAGCAAAAAGAAAGGCTTTGATAAACTGAAAGCCGTTTTGGATGTTTTTTATAATGAAACTTATGAAGTCTGGCAGGGAAAAGTAGATTATTTCCGCTCAAAAACCGATGCAGAAAGGACTTTTGCGCTTTTACAACAGAAACCGAGTTTGTTTGCGAGGTCGTTGTTTTCCAATATGCTTTGGTTCGGTGCGGAAGAAACTTTACTGGCTTTTGAAAAGGTTTCCTCGGAAGTTCCTATGAAGTTTTTGTTTACCCTGAATTCTTTTGTGGAAATTTATTTTGACAGGGAAGCACAGCGAAGCGTAAAAACAGCGATAGGGACGAGAAAAAGCATTCCAGCGAATAAATTTTTGAGTTTGTATTCTGATAAGGAATTGGCTGATTTTCAATCTTCTATCAAGGATTTTACTTTGAAAGAGATAGAGAGGAGATTTTCTCAGTCCGAAGCAGGATTTAAAAAAATATACATTGACCCAAAATTGTACGAAATTCCGCTTCCCATAGGAGACAGAAGCCAAAATTTGCAGGATTTTAATCCGACTTTGATGGGAGAAACTTTTCCATTGGAAGGCAGTAAAATAAGGCTTTTTATGCAGTGGGGAAAAGGGCTTCCAGCCCAGCATATGGATATGGATTTGTCGTGTAGTATTATTTATGAGAACGAGCGAGATGTGTGTAACTATTCTAATCTCAGTCTATTAGGCTGTAAACATAGTGGAGATATTCGTTCTATTCCTAATAAAATAGGAACGGCGGAATATATAGATTTGGATATCAGTGCTTTACAAAAGGTGGGCGGGAAATATGTGGTGTTCACTTGTAATGCGTATAGTTTGGGAAGTATCACGCCTAATTTGGTGGTGGGCTGGATGGATTCAAAACATAAAATGAAAGTCTCTGAACGAAGCGGAGTGGCCTATGATCCATCGTGTGTGATTCACCAGATACGAATTTCTCAACCTTTGCAAAAAGGCTTGGTTTTCGGGGTTTTGGATGTATCTGCGCAGAAAATTATCTGGCTGGAACAGCCGTTTGTAGGGCAGACGATATGGAGTCTTTGTTTCGAGGATGTAGAGACTTTACTCAAAAAACTTTCAACAAAAATTTCCGTAGGAGAAATATTAAAAATAAAAGCAAAAGCCCAGTCTTTGGAAGTAGTAGAAACTATGGAAGGTGCTGATTTTGTGTATAATGTGGAGTGGGCTAGAAAACCAGAAAATATAAATAGTCTGCTTTTAAATTAGGCTAAAAACTCATGAAATCAAAGCTGTTTTATAAGTAAAGATATTTGGAGCAAATGGATGAATTTTTGACAAAACTTTTTTTGAAATATCAGGATTTTCCTAGTTTTTTGGATTGTAGTCCCATTACCTCCATCCATGATTTAGGTACGATGAGGGAAACGCTGTTAAACTTGGCGGTTAATTCTCAGTCTAAGGAAGATGTTATTTTGCTGATAAAAAACGGAGCAGATGTAAATCAGCAGGGAGAACTGAATTTTACTCCTATCCAAAACGCCTGTATTCATGGGAATCTTGATATTATTGAAATTCTTTTAGAAAATGGCGCTGAAATAAGTATGAAAAATGACTTTGGGTATGATGCAAAGCACTATGCCACAGAAGAATACCACGATAAGAATAAATCCAAAGAGATAATGAGTCTGCTAAAAAGATAATGAACAACCATATAGAAGATTTAAGAAAGAAACTGAACGAGCATAATTGGGAAGTTTCAGAGGAACTGGAAGGAAATGAGCTGGATATATCGGGATATTGGGTTATCAATCAGCTCCATGAACCGAATAAATCGCTTACTTTGGGTTTTGAAGGAATGGATGATTTGAAAGTTTTACCAATGGAAAAGAGCTATGCTTGTTTCTTGTCCGAAAAACCCTCTGTATCGCTATATTTTTCTAAAAATAATCCTAAAATATGGAAAAAGAATTTGGAGGAGTTTGTTTTGAATTTAAATTCCGTTATTTTTGACAAAATTTAACCCATGAAAAGAAAAGTTCTGATTATCTACACAGGCGGCACCATCGGGATGGAAAAAGACTACAATACGGGAAGTCTTAAGCCCTTTGATTTTGATTTGATTTTTGACAAGCTGCCTGAAATCAAGCTGTTGGATTGTG
This sequence comes from uncultured Flavobacteriaceae bacterium, assembly GCA_963520725.1. Taxonomy (GTDB): domain Bacteria; phylum Bacteroidota; class Bacteroidia; order Flavobacteriales; family Weeksellaceae; genus JABCPE02. Next base: position 3,929 of record CAUQSG010000087.1, read on the forward strand.
ATACTTACATTCATTCGTTTTCTCTGCCACTGGACAGCTCGGACATCGGCCCTGAAAAATGGAGAGCGATAGCAGAAGTGATAGAGGCTGAGTATGAAAAATACGATGGATTTCTTATTCTGCACGGCACGGATACGATGGCTTACACCTCTTCGGCGCTGAGTTTTATGCTGAAAGGACTGCGCAAACCAGTGATTTTGACAGGTTCTCAGTTGCCAATAGGCGACCTGCGAACAGATGCCAAAGAAAACTTGCTGACAAGCCTCTATTATGCGAGTTTGTATAAAGAAAATAAGGCGGTTATTCAGGAAGTGGCTTTGTATTTTGAGCATCAGCTCCTGCGCGGAAACAGAAGTATAAAGTATAGTTCGGAAAACTTTGATGCTTTCCAAAGTCCTAATTATCCTATTTTAGGTAAATCAGGCGTGTTTTTGAACATTAAAGAAAGTTATCTCTTCCGCCCTCAGCAGGATGAAAAATTTTCTGTGGATTATCATCTGAGTACCAGCGTGCATTTGTGCAGGATTTTCCCAGGGATGGATTTGGAATATTTACTAAAAATAGATGCTGTAAAGGTTTTGATTATCCAAGTTTTCGGGTCGGGAACGATTTTCGGAGATGCAGGAACGCTGGAAATTTTGCAGAAAATACGCAATAAAAATATAGATATCGTGGTCATAAGCCAATGTCCATCGGGCGGCGTGAGTTTAGGAAAGTATGAAAACAGCAATGTTTTTTCTAAAATAAATGCCATCAGCGGAGGAGATATTACCATAGAAAGTGCTTTGACAAAGGCGATGCATCTGATAGACAATCCTAAATATGCAGGAAGTTTTTCCCAGCAGTTTTCTAAAAATTTGAGAGGGGAGATGTCTTGTAATTAAAAATTATTTTATACATTTGCAAAATTAATAGAAAGGTGCTCGAGTGGTTGAAGAGGCCACCCTGGAAAGGTGGTATACGGGTAACCGTATCGAGGGTTCGAATCCCTTCCTTTCTGCATAGGTAAGGTATTGATTTATAATATCTTACAGAAACAAGAAACTAAAAAAGGACTTACAATCATTGTAAAGTCCTTTTTTTATGCAGTTTACATTCAAATTATTTATAATAATTAACAAACTATATATCCCCTTATCAGAAGTACACCGAGCATTTCGCTGATGGCTCTTCTAAAGACATCACCGATGAAATTCCTTTTGAAATCCCCGAAAACTGGGCGTGGTGTAGATTGGGGGAAATAGGAGAAATTATAAGTGGAGGTACTCCCTCTACATCAAATGATAATTATTGGAATGGAAATATTTCTTGGATAACACCTGCTGATTTAAGTAATTATAAAGAAAAATATATTAGTCGAGGTAAAAGGAATATTTCTATTGAAGGTTTAGAAAATTCTTCTGCAAAAATAATTTGCAAAGGGAGTGTTTTGTTTTCAAGTAGAGCTCCAATAGGTTATGTTGTTATTTCTGAAAAAGAAGTCACAACAAATCAAGGTTTTAAGTCTATTTCTCCATATATTGAAAATTCAGAACACTATATTTATTATTTTTTATTGGCAGAAAAAGAAAATATTTCTCTGAAAGCATCAGGAACAACTTTCAAAGAATTATCAGGAACTGAATTTGGAAAAATTTTCTTCCCCCTCCCGCCACTTTCGGAACAACGCCGAATTGTTGAAAAAATAGAAGAATTATTAGCTTTGGTGGATGATTTGGAGACTAATAAAACCGACCTTCAAAGTTACATCAAACAAGCTAAATCCAAAGTTTTGGAAATGGCTGTTCGCGGGGAACT
>CAUQSG010000088.1:0-5601 GCA_963520725.1 uncultured Flavobacteriaceae bacterium
TTTTGGTCCTACAATTGCTGAATGAACTTTTTCTAAGTCTTTTTTAATGTTTTCCGATTTTACTTTTTCAGTGAGCGCCTTTAGAACTTGATTTATTTTATCATTTTGAGGATGAAGGTCAAATTGAGTAGCGATATATGCAGCCAAGTAGTCTTTTTGCTCTTGTGAAAATTCCTTTCTAGTTTCTAAAAACTTCAAGAAAACTTCTGTTTGAGTAGTTTTAGTATCGTTAAGATAAGGAGTAGCAAATTTTCTAAAATCAGGTTCTAGTTTTCCTAAAAGATATTGTCTATAAGCAGGAAATTCTTTGATTAAAGATTCTTTTTCAAATTTTTTCTGACTTTCTTTGAATTTTTCAGATACTTTGAAATTAGGATTTTGGGTCATCTGTCCGTGCATAATTTCATATTGAGAACTTATCATCAGAAGATTTACCATCAGGTCACTTTTTTTCCATTCTATGACATCCTTGTCAGCATTTTTAGATTTAGCAATTTCATCTAATTTCTTATTGATGTCAGCAGAGTATTTTTCTATTTCTTTGATGAAATCATTTTCGTTTTTTGCTAAAACAGCTTGGTTTAATTTAGAAAAGTATGAAGTGATGAATTTTTGACTTTCAATCAAGAATTCATTATTAGCTTGTCCTTTTCCACTGATTTTCAGGTCTTCAGGGAAAGTAGAGCCATTTCCTTCCAGATTGAGGTTTTCACCATTTTTTAGATATAAGAAATTTACTTTTCCTTGGTATACCAGAGCGTAGATTCCATCTTTTTTTACACTGATAGTATCAGAAAAATTTCCTTTTTCATCTATGCCAATATTCGCAATAGGAAGTGTGGCAACGGACGAAACATCTATAAGTTCTATTCTGCTCAACGGTGCAGGATTATTGATTTTTCCTGTAAAAACTAAATCTTTTTTGGAACAAGATATAGCAAAGACAGCGAATAAAATAAGCAAAAAATATTTTTTCATAATATGTTGGTTTTTAACTATTTGTAGTCATCCTCTTCATCTACTCCCTCATCATAGTAGTCATTAGAGAAATCATCTTCTTCATCATAGCCGTCTTCAAATTCAGAACTGAAATCTTCTTCTTCTAATAAATCAAAGTCATCCACAGCGATGTTTGATTGTTGTTTCTTTGTAGTGGCAGAGCTACCGTTTTTACTTGGAGCTTTCAGAGGAACATTCCCAAAACGGAATACCGTAATAGGATAATTTACAGAGTTTTTCTCATCTGTAATTTCCAAAAGTTCACAAAAAAATTCCCAAAGGTCTAAAAGCCCGTATTTAAAATGCATTTTACTTCCAATTTCTGGAAATGCCTCACTCATGTACACATCAGACATCGTGTCTCCATCTCCATCATCAGACATGTCTTCTAAAGGAACTGCTGCCCCCTCAGACCAGCTGTCATCAGAATAGTAAAAAGAAGAAAGCTCCTCACCCTGAAGGCTGAAAGCACTCTTAATTCCTAAATGCAGATTCCAAAGAGTTTGTTTTTCTCTAATCTCAATGTCCCTAAAAATCTGCTCCTTTGCATCTAAAATAACTCGTACTTTGTAAATCATAAATTCTTTTGTTCTTCTGTTTTTATTTAAAATTTAAGATGCAAATATAATATAAATCATATCCTAAGAAAAATTATTTTTAAAAAAAATGAAATTTTATGTAATTCATTTTAAATCAATTTATTAAAAATAAAAAAGCAGTGAAATCTCCACTGCTTTTTTCTGTTATTTCCCTAAATAGGATTTTAAAATTTTACTTCTGCTGTTGTGTTTCAGTCTTTTAATGGCTTTTTCTTTGATTTGTCTAACTCTTTCTCTCGTTAAATCAAAAGTTTCGCCTATTTCCTCCAAAGTCATAGGGTGCTTTCCATTTAACCCAAAATAAAGTCTTACCAAATCAGCTTCTCTCGGTGTGAGGGTCTGCAATGCTCTCTCTATTTCTATTTGTAGAGATTCCAGCATCAGTTCTTTATCAGGACTTGGAGATTCGCCAGAACGCAATACATCATAAAGGTTAGAATCTTCTCCTTCTACTAGCGGAGCATCCATGGATAGGTGTCTTCCAGAGTTTTTCATGGATTCCTTGATGTCCTCCTCACTCATGTCCAATACTTCGGCTAGTTCCTCTGGAGATGGCGGTCTTTCGTTGATTTGTTCCAATTCTGCATAGGCTTTGTTGATTTTATTGATAGAGCCTATTTTATTTAAAGGAAGTCTTACGATTCTAGACTGCTCAGCCAAAGCTTGAAGAATAGACTGTCTAATCCACCATACAGCGTAAGAAATGAATTTAAATCCTCTGGTTTCATCATATCTTTTAGCGGCTTTCATCAGCCCTAAATTTCCTTCGTTTATTAAATCTGGAAGAGAAAGTCCTTGGTTTTGATATTGTTTAGAAACAGAAACCACGAAACGAAGATTGGCTTTGATGAGTTTTTCCAAAGCAACCTTGTCTCCAGACCTGATTTTTTGGGCTAAAATAACCTCTTCATCGGCAGTGATAAGTTCTACTTTCCCGATTTCCTGTAAGTATTTGTCCAAAGATGCGGTCTCTCTGTTGGTTACCTGTTTGGTGATTTTTAGTTGTCTCATTTGATAAATAACATTTTGTATTCCACTAAATACATATACGATGGGATTATCATAAAGGTTACACCTAAAAACATTTTTTCTGCAAAATGTATTGTTTTCTTTTGTGAATTTCCTGATTTTTTACTATCTTTGGCGTTTAGCAAAAATTTTATTCGATGAAAAAAACCGTATTATTAGTCGTGGTTACATTTTCTTTGTGGTCATGTGGAGCATCTCAGCCAGCTAGAGTTTATGGAAATAAAAATATTTCTAATAACAAATCTTATTCATATAATACAAATAATGAAAAACCATCAAAATCAAAAAATAAAAAATCTTCAAAGGAGGGACCTAATGCCAAAGCAGCAAACATCCTTTCTGATGCAGAAAAATATCTTGGGGCTCCTTATAGAGCGGGAGGGATGACTTATTCTGGATTTGACTGTTCTGGATTTGTGAATACTGTTTTTGCGGAAAATGATATTAAACTTACCAGACGCTCTGCTGACCAAGCGAAAGAAGGCGTAGGAATCAATATAGAGAATGTGAAACATGGTGATTTATTGTTCTTTGCTACTGCTGGTGGGAAGAGGGTTTCTCATGTGGGAATAGTGCATACAATAACGGACGATGGAGAAATTAAATTTATCCACGCTTCTACGAGCAAAGGTGTGATTATTTCTTCATTGGAAGAGGCTTATTGGGATAAGGCGTTTCTTTTCGCGAGAAGAGTTCTTTAAAATGTAATTTTTGAATATATAAATTTAAATTAGTAATAAAAAAATGAGTTTACAACAAAAAATAGAAGAGGCTTGGGAAAATAGAGAATTACTAAAACAAGCTGATTATCAGGAGGCTGTTCGTTCTGTAATCCGTGAACTGGATTTAGGGAAAATAAGAGTGGCAGAACCTATTTCTGATGGATGGCAGGTGAATGAGTGGGTGAAAAAAGCGGTGGTGATGTATTTCCCTATCCAGCAGATGAAAACGATAGAGGTGGGGCCTTTTGAGTTTCATGATAAAATTCCATTAAAGAAAAACTATGCAGAGAAGGGAGTTCGTGTTGTTCCTCATGCAGTGGCGAGAGAGGGTGCTTTTATCGCTTCTGGGGCTATTTTGATGCCTTCTTATGTAAATATTGGTGCGTATGTAGACAGCGGAACTATGGTTGATACATGGGCTACAGTAGGTAGTTGCGCTCAGATTGGTAAAAATGTGCATCTAAGCGGTGGAGTAGGTATTGGTGGAGTTTTAGAGCCGTTACAGGCTGCTCCTGTGATTATAGAAGATGATGTTTTTGTGGGGTCTAGATGTATAGTAGTAGAGGGGGTTCGTGTGGAAAAAGAAGCAGTTTTGGGAGCGAATGTAGTTCTTACAGCATCTACTAAAATTATAGATGTGACAGGGAATGAACCTGTGGAGCTAAAAGGCAGAGTTCCAGCTCGTTCGGTAGTGATACCAGGAAGCTATACCAAAAAATTCCCAGCAGGGGAATATCAGGTGCCATGCGCTTTGATTATCGGTAAGAGAAAGGAATCTACGGATAAGAAAACCTCTCTGAATGATGCTCTTAGAGAAAATAATGTTTCTGTATAATATATTTAAAGCGCTCTAATTAGGGCGCTTTTTTGTTAAAAAAATAGAGAGAGCATGGAAGAGCTGAAAAATTGGATAAAAGAAAATCCTTTAGCATTTGGAGGGGTGCTTTCGCTTATGTCTTTTGTCTTTGGGGTTTGTTTGGTTTTGGGAGCAGTAAAGGACTGGGACTGGCTGTATGAACCTGATGAACATTATCAAAACAACTGGACTATGGGGCAGATAAGCCGCTATATGGGGAGGGATGTTGCTCGTTTTATAGGATTTTTAGGCGGGTTGTTTTTTATGGGAATAGGGCTGTATTTTATGTATCAAATTTATAGTGACTGGAAGTGAAAATTTAATCAATTTTAAAGTTAAAAATGTACAGAATAGAGTATTTACAATTTAATGAGCTAAAGCAAGAAGTGATGTCTGAAGAAGATACATTACAAAACATCATAGATATTTGGCTTGATTGCAAACCTAACAAAGAACAAAAGAAATATCTTACAAATGCAGAAGAATGGGCTAAATATGCATTTGAAAGCAATGAACACTATGTAATGACAGTTTTTAAGGAAGAGCAACTCTTTGCCTTTATAGAGGTTTACCCCCGTTCTATACATATTAGTTTTATAGGCCAATATCAAGGTAAATATGTTTTTCCTTTATCCTTGCGATATGATCGTATTGATGGATATGAATATTTTAAAACAAATAAATTTGTTTATTTTAAAAATAATGACTTATTCTTACAAGGAATAACAAATAAAATTTTCACTTCTCATAAGAATACTATTACCTCAATAGATTTCGCTTTAGATAATAGGGCTTCTGTTACTATTACAGAAATTTATCCCATTAAAAAAGACTGGAAAACAGCAGATAAAATGATTGATGTAAATACCTCTCATAACTTTATCCGTTGTCCTAAGTGTTATGATGATTTCTTATATTTACTTGACTATAAGAACAACATCAAAAGTGAATATTTTGATATAGAAAAATTAAGGTGAATATTTGGTGATTTTAAAAACCGCGAACATTGTTTGCATAATTAAGAATTATAAAACTAAGATTTGAAAATTAGTGATAATCAAAATATGAATATAGAAGAAATTAAAAAGAAATTGCAGATACTTTTGGAATTTCCTCAGCTAAAAAAACACAGAGAAGTGTATATAAATCCTGTGCTGAAAGAAGAAAAAGTAGCCCAAATAGAGAAAGAAAATCATATCACTTTCCCTGCTGATTACCGTACTTTCATTACCCAAATCGCCAATGGCTGTGTGGGGCCCGATTACGGACTGCGTTCCCTTAAAGAAGCAACGGAAGATTTGATGTGGAAAGATCGGACTATAGACCTCTCTACGCCTTTTCCTTACACCGAGCATTGGAATGAAGAGGAATGGCTGAATAGTATTGATTGGGACGG
>CAUQSG010000089.1:0-5481 GCA_963520725.1 uncultured Flavobacteriaceae bacterium
GCCTGCGGGAGTGGCATGGGTGATAGGTACCGTAGTTACACAGCCTACTTTTTTTCCAGCCTTTTTGAACTTCTGAAGAATAGGCATATTTTCTTTTCCATTTGGGCTTACATTCAGGCTTCCATTATTCACACGAACACCTCCTCCCCAAGAGGAACTTGCTGCTGCTGAGTCTGTTACGATAGCATTTGCAGAGGCCATATCCATCAATGCTCTTTGGACAAGATTATCTTCGTAAAGTCCCACCCAGTTAGAACTTTGACCATTTTTTCTTTTCAAGTAAATGTCTGCCATTATCATCGTTCCTACACTCATCCCATCACTTACCATGAAGATGATATTTTTGGCTTTTCTGCCACGGAATTCTTCTTTTATAGTGTTTGCTTTTGCTCCGAAGGGAGTTAGCAGCATTCCGCCTAAAGCAGCTAATGAACCTGTTTTCAGAAAGTCTCTTCTTTTCATTTTGATTTAGTATTTATAAATGAATTTTGTGCAAATATAAGGAATAAAACAGATGAATTTATTTTTTTGAGCCAAAAAAGATGTTTTGATTTAATGATTCAAAAGTAAAGATGTTACTTTCCTAAAAATTGATGATAAAAATCATATTGTGAATTAACAAGAAAATAAAAAATAGTATTACTTTTGTGCCATAATTTTTTAGAAAGATAACATAAGTTTAAATTTTATATTTCATTATGAACAAAAAAGTATTATTAGTGTCAAGTTTGTTAATATCCTTAATGGGATATTCACAAACGGTGAAGGGTAGGGTAGTTCAGCATGACAATCCTGTTTCTAATGCCAGCATTATACTAAAAAAGGGGGACAAGGAAATGACCTCTATGACCGATGCTTCTGGATTTTTTAATGTAACACTTACAGAAGGAGGAAGTTACACTATCAGTATCGTAGCAGAGGGAGCAAATCCATTGGAAAACCAAATTACAGTGGAGGATAATGGAGTTTTGGATTTAGGAGATGTGATTGTTTATCAGATAGTTACATCACAACCTATAGTTGAAGAAAAGCCTGTAATTGGGCAGCCAACAGAACCAACAGAGCCTGTTGTAGCAAAAAATACTACAGACCCTAACGAACCACAAGATGAGGAAGAAGATGGAAAAGTAAAAAAACTACAAACTGTAGAAATCATAGGAAGAGCAAGAAAAGACTATAATAGTGATTATTCTTTCTCAGCTTCTAAAATCGCTCTAAAAAACATGGAAGTTTCCCAAGCAATAACTACCGTGACTAAAGAGCTTATCGCAGATAAAGGGGTTACAAGACTGGGAGATGTAGTGAAGAATGTGAGTGGGGTTACACAGACCAGTTTTTATAACAACTATGCTATCCGTGGGGTTACACAGCAGGCTTCATACAGAGAAAGCAGACTGATGAATGGTATGGTAACTTCTCATATATTTTTCAGTCAGCCGATGATGATGAATGTAGAAAGAGTAGAAGTAATCAAAGGACCTGCAAGTATGACTTTTTCTAGTACAGATGCAGGGGGAAGTATAAATATCATTACTAAAAAACCACTTAAAACGGACAGAAAAGAAGTAAGTCTGAGTGTGGGAAGTTATCAGACTGTGGTTGGAGCACTAGATTTTACTGGACCATTGAATAAGAGTAAAACATTGCTTTATCGTTTAAATCTTGGGTATGAGAATGGAAAATCATTCAGAGATTTACAGTTTAAAAAAGCGTATATGATAGCTCCTACCATTGCCTATGTTCCAAATGAAAAGACAAACATAAGTTTTGAGTTTGTGATGAGTAATAACTCAAACAGACTAGATAGAGGTCAGCCTATTTTTAAAGCCAACCCTGGTGACAGGCCTGCACTTACTTCTACACCAATTACTTATGCTATCGGTGCAATCAATGATATCAACAAAACATTGGATTTAAACTTCATGGGGAATCTTACTCATAAGTTTACGGACAATTTAAGCATCAATATGGCTTATATGAAGCATATCTGGAACGAAGATTTGACAGAATTAAGAACTGACAATAATTTCGGAAAGGATTCCCATGGAGTAATACAAAGAGATAAAGTGCAGCTTAGATATGTTCAGCGTAATAGTAATTTCTTTACAGATAACTTTAATGCTTATCTAAACTACGATTGGAAACTAGGGGAAAACTTTAAAAATAAATCCGTTTTAGGATATGATTTGGTGATGTTTGAAGTAGGGCACGGTGGAACCAATACCGTGAGAGACTATACAGGGGATAAAAACGCAGGAACTTTAACACCAAGAATTCCGCACTGGGATTTGACTAAAGAAGGGCAGTATAGAGTGATGTACCCTGGATTCTATCAGCCTCAGGCAAAAAGAATGCAGGAAACCACACCGATGTATTTCTCCACTAACTCGGCGTATTTTATGAATCAAATGGAACTTTGGAACAGATTGATTTTCAATATTGGTCTACGCCAAGAGTGGTACACAGACAAAAACTTCTACAAACGCAAAAATGAAGAAACAGTAAAACAAAATAAATTCCTCGTGAGAGCTGGATTGATGTATAAAGCTACCAAAAACATCAATGCCTATGCTTCCTACATAGAAGGGTTCCAGATGCAGACTGATGCTTATCTTGGTTATGATGGTTTTAGAAGAGATATGAATACAGGACAATATGTCAGAGAAGCATTCAAGCCTAAAACTACCAGAATGTATGAATTTGGAGCAAAAACAGAATGGCTCGAAGGAAAACTTCATGCAAGTATTGCCTACTATGATATCAAGCAGAATAATATCCTTACTTATGATGATACAGTTTATAATGGAGCGGTAGATGAACTGATGACCGAAGGAGGAACGGAGAGAAATAAAGGTCTGGAAATCGATGTAATGGGTAGAATTTTGCCAAACTGGTTAGTGAACGCAGGTTATGCTTATAATGATTCAAAAGTTACAGACCAAAAAAGAGGAACTTATAGAAAGGATAATGCTCCTAAACATACATTCAACTTGTGGACAAGATTTGATGTGAAGGAAGGTTTCTTTAAAAATCTGGGAGTAGGAGCAGGACTAAATTACTCTGCGGAGAAGATTTCTTGGCAGGAACCAGACTTAGTTTTGCCAGATTATACGATAATAGATGCAGCGGTCTATTACAAGATAAAAGATATGCAGCTGTCATTCAATATCAATAATATCTTTAATAAAACTTACTGGCTTGGAGCGTTTAACTATCCAAGACTTTTCCCAGGAACGCCAAGAAATGTGATGTTTACTGTAAGATACACATTCTAAGATAGATACAAGATTTTTTCATAAAAATAATTTAATTTGTTGAAAACCGATAGTTTATAATGGCTATCGGTTTTTTGATTATATTTATTCATTCATTTAAAAATTAAAATATCAGCTCATTCCAGATTTTATTTTTATCAACACCGAAATAAAAAATAACCCCCAAAGACTAAAATCATCATCTTTGGGGGTATTGGAATTTCTTAGTAGTACTCTATGGTTCTTTCTACAATTTGGCTTGGTTTTTCTACGCCATTTTTTACTTTATATGCTATTCGTTGTATCCAGTTGCCTTGCTGATCATAGGTGTATTTGTAAGTGTATTTATCATCTAAATTTCCATCAGAATTAAAGGAATTTTCTTCTATTTGATTCCCTTTATCATCGTATTTGTAAGTATATTTAGAAAATAAACTTCCATCAAGATTAAAGGAATTTTCTTCTAATTTATTCCCTTTTTCATTAAATGTTATTTGTAGGTTTCCAAATCCACCTAAAGCATCTCCCTTCACCACTTCTCCAAATTTTTCTACAGCTTCATAAGGGATTTCTCTAATAGATTTTATCTTTCCATTTAATTTTAACTCAGCTAAATCATTTTTTTGAGTACTTTTTTCACAAGATGCTGAGCAAAGCATAGCCAAAACGATAGTCAATACTTTTTTCATAATATTTAAATTTATAATGACCACAAAGATAAGCATTTTTAAACTTTCTCACCGAAATAAAAAAGAAAGCATTCACTATTTAGTGATGAGAAAAAATATTTTTTTCAAAAACTAAAATAATTTTTAATTATGAATTACTCGCTAAAATAAAAAGTCAGCCAATTAACAGTTATGAATTACTCACCAAAATAAAAAAGCAACGAATTATATTCTTTTAACTTTTTAAAAATACTAATTCCGTTTTAGTGAAAGAGTTTAGGTGACTTTTTATTATATTTGTGCGTATTAAAATCAAGAAACGGCTAAAAAATATAAAGCTTAAAGAAAAAAAATAATCTTTTTAAATACAGAAAAATCAATGAAAATAGGAATCATCGGAGCGATGGAATTAGAAGTCCAGCTCCTTCGAGAAAAATTACAAGATAGAAAAGACACCGAATTATTTGGATTTACTTTCCATGAAGGGCGAATCGGCAGCCATCAGGTGGTGGTGCTTTTGTCTGGGATAGGAAAAGTAAGCGCAGCGGTGGCTACTGCACTTTTAATCAATCAGTTTAAACCAGAATTAATCATCAATACAGGAACAGCAGGAGGTCTGAAAGACACCAGAGTTTATGATATTATTTTGGCTACGGAAGTTAGACACCATGATGTGGATGTTACGGCTTTCGGCTATGAAATCGGGCAACAGGCAAAAATGCCGCCTGCTTTTTTTGCCGACGAACAGTGGCTGAGCCTTGCCGAGGAACATTGCGGAAAATATACCGACCAGCTTCGTAAAGGGTTGGTAGTCAGCGGAGATTCTTTCATCAGCGATAGACAGCGCCGAGAATGGATAGAAAAAAGCTTTCCAGAGGCGTTGGCTGTGGAGATGGAGGCGAGTGCCATTGCCCAGACCTGCCATATTATGGGCGTTCCGTTTCTGATGCTGAGAGCGATTTCGGATAATGCAGGTGAGGGAGATACTGTTTCCTATGAATCCTTTGTGGAGAAGGCTGGGGCGCTTTCGGCGGAGATGAATATTAGTTTCATTGAGAATTTAAAATAATTTCATGAATTTAAAAAGGGTAAAACTAATCGCCTCGGAAGAATGGAAAAGCATCAATAGGCAGAAAGTGCTGATTTACTTGGTTTTCATCATTGTTGCTGTTTTGTCTCTGGCGGCTTATATCGGTTGGGAAAATGTTCATCATCACAATGAGGAGCAGGAACACTACCAGTCGGAAGTTGTCCAGCAGTGGGAAAACCAGCCAGACAGGCATCCGCACAGGGTTTCGCATTATGGGTATTTGGTTTTTCGGGATAAATATCCTCTGAGTGCTTTTGATTTTGGGGTAAATTCTTATGTGGGAAATTCTGTTTTTTTGGAGGCTCACAGACAGAATACGATGAATATGAGCGATGCCTCGTTTTCCAACGGAATACTGAGGTTTGGGGAACTGAGTATGGCGCTGATTTTCCAGCTGATTTTACCTTTATTCATTATTTTCATTGGTTTTGGTTCGGTTTCTGGGCTGAAACAAAATGGAGTTTTGAAG
>CAUQSG010000090.1:0-5326 GCA_963520725.1 uncultured Flavobacteriaceae bacterium
CGCCAAGGCCTTTCACATCGTGAGATTGGTAAATATTTTCATTGTCATCCGCAGAAACTCCTGCTTTCACAGATTCATGCGGAATATTTGGAATAAGATACAGAATTTCTGTAAGTTTCTCTTCTATTTCGTTTAGTTTCTGCTGAAGGTCTTTGCTTGCCTCTTTATACTGAGCTGTTTTTTGCTTTGCATTTTCGGCCTCTTCTTTTTTCCCTTCTTTCATCAAAAGCCCTATTTCCTTAGAAATTTTGTTGATTTCAGCCAGCTGGGAATCCATATCAAACTGAACTTTTTTTCTTTCATCATCCAGCGAAATAGCGCTATCCACCAACTCCAAATCTTTGAAATTTCTCTTTTTAAGCCCTTCTAAAACTCTATTTCTATGTTCTTTTAAAAAATTAACTTGTAACATTTTTAAGAAAATTTAAATTTTTCACAAATGTAAGCATTATAGATTAAAAATCCGCTTAATTAGAATATTTTTCAGATTTTGAATTTTTATCAGAAATATCTTTCTCTTCTAACCATATAGATTCATCATTAGTAGTTATTTTTCCTGTATTGGCATTTATCCAAACACCAAAAACAGCCACTTTTTTCTCAATCAAATTATGAAAAGAATATACATAATGATCATCAATAATTAGGGTTGGAGAAAGAAAAGTTTCATCATAATTCAAATCCTTAATTTTTTTCCTATCATATAAATATTTGACATATAGGTCATTAGCTTCTTTGACACTAATTTTATATTTCTTTTCTTGAATAATTTCCATAGAATATGGAAAAACTTCATGATTTTTTAAATAATTCTCACTTGGATTACAACCCAATAACAATGTAATAAGTGGTATTTTAATAATTATTTTTTGCATTTTTATTTTTGACTAATATTCATTAAAATACTTTTGAATCTGCTTCCAATCTTTTGTTCTGGTAAGCGCCAGCATGAGCAGAACTCTGGATTTCTGCGGATTGAGCGATTGCGAAGCCACAAAGTGATATTTCGCATCCTCCACTTCTGCATCTGGTGTCGTAGCGCCTGTGGAAACCCGCGAAGAGCGGACTATCTGAATGCCCTGTTTTTGGGCTTTTACAGCCAAATCAAAATTAGTGTGATACAAATTTCCATTCCCTACACCAGCATAAATGATTCCATCATATTTCGCATCAATAAAGGCTTTCATCGGAAGTTCTGAAGCATTGGCATAGCCATAGACTATCCCTACTTTTGGCAGGGAAGTCAGCGACGCCACATCAAAAACTGATTTTGTAGTATGCAGATTTTGAGGCGTTTTACTGAAATAAACTTTTCCATTATGAATATAACCTATTTTGCCAGAATTCGCTCCTATAAAGGTTTCTACAGCAGTCGTATGGTGTTTTATCACATCTTTGGCATCGAGGATATTTTCATTCATCACCACGACCACGCCTTTATTTCCTGTGTTTTTATCAGATGCAGCGACCACAGCATTATACAAATTAAGCGGCCCGTCTGCACTGATTCCTGTGGAAGGGCGCATAGCACCTACCATCACCACTGGTTTAGAACTATGAACTGTAAGATTCAGGAAATAAGCCGTTTCCTCCATCGTGTCTGTGCCGTGGGTAACCACTACTCCATCATAGCCTTCCTTGTTTAGGATTTCGTTTATTCTTTTTGCTAATTTGAGCCAAATCTCATCGTTCATATCCTGAGAGCCTATTTTCACTAACTGCTCGCCGCTTACTTGGGCTACTTGGTGAATTTCTGGAACGGCCTGTAACAGCTCATCGATGCCCCTGGCTCCTGCTTTGTAGCTGCTTTCGGTAGAGGATTTGCTCACTCCTGCAATGGTTCCACCTGTGGCTATAATTCTGATTTTCGGTTTTTGTGCAAAAAGCAAAGCCGAAATTTGAAGAATAAAAATTAAAATTATTTTAGATTTTAGTTTCATGAAAAGTTTGATTTATTTGGTAAATCTAATCAATATTTTTAATTCTAAAAATAGATTTTAGCCTTTTCAAATATTTTTTTAATACTTTTGCCTCTTAATCATTTTCTAAAATGCTGAATTCTAAAAAATTATTGCTTACAGGAGCTCTATTTATGGGGTTGTCCTCTTATGCACAAGAAGACGAAGACAATACAGATGGTTCTAAAAAAATAGAAGCCGTAGTCATCTCTAAAAAGAAGAAAAAAAAGTATAAAAATCCAGCCCATGAGATTTTAGCAAAATTGGTTGCAAAAAAACACATCAACAATCCTGACAACCTAAAATCATACTTCTCTGAAAATCAGTCCCGTATGGAGATAGCATTTAGCAGTCTTGGGGATAAGTTTCAGAATACAAAGGTCTACAAGGATTTGAAACAGGTAATGGAATCTTCCAAAGACAGTCTGGGGAATGATGTGGCGCTTCCTATTTTTATTACAGAAAATATTTCGGATTTTTATTATCAAAAAAGTCCTGAAAAGCGCGCCGAAATCATCAAAAAAACTAAAGTAGACGGAGTCGGAATAGAGGACAATGCCATGTTTTCCCAGTTGATGAGTTCTACTTTCATCAAATATAATTTCTACAATAATTATATTCATATTTTAGACAAAAACTTCATCTCGCCACTGAACGATAATTTCACTTCAAACTATGATTTTGAGCTGGTGGACAGAGATTTTCAAGTGAATGAAAATGGATATTATAAAATCAACTTTAAACCTAAAAGAGCCTCAGATTTGGCTTTTGAAGGGACTTTATTGATTTCGCACAGCAATTATTCACTTTTCAGAATTACAGCGAAAATAGGTTCTGCGGCGAACCTGAACTTTATCAACAACATTGTAGTAGACCAAGAGCTTGAAGAAGTGGGCGATTCTGAAATACACATGCCTGTAAAGTCCCTCGTTACGCTGGAAACCGCGAAACTGGGCAAAAACGGAATGGCTGGGATTTTAAAATATCATGTTTCGAGCAAAAAAATAAAAATCAACCAAGATTTTGACCAAAAAATATTCAGCAAACCTATCACTGTCCTTCCTAATGCAAACGACAAAGATGAGGAATATTGGGAAAAGAACAGACACGAACCGATAACGGAAAGAGAACAAAAAGTCTATGCAATGATAGACGAAGTCAAAAATCTCCCTTCGGTGAAGTCTTACATAGATGTTTTAGAAATTATCCTTAGAGGCTATTATGAGGCAGGAAAATTTGATTTAGGACCAATACTCTACACAGCTGGATATAACGATGTGGAAGGATTCAGGCTGAGAGCAGGATTTAGAACCAATCATAAATTCAGTAAAAAATGGATATTCAGCGGGTATTTGTCTTATGGATTTAAGGACAGAGAGTTCAAATACGGCGGTGTTATAGATTACATTATTTCACGAGATCCATGGACACAGGTGGGAATTTCTGCCCTGCATGATTTAGACCAAGTGGCGCTGCAGTATGGTAACTTTTTACTTAAGAATAAAAATGCGATTTTTGATGCGTTTTCCAAAAATGGTGATATGCTGATAAGAAAACCTTTCTGGAAGAATAATTATGAAATCTATTTTCAAAGGGATTTTGTAAACTCTATCACTCAGAGGTTTACCCTTAGACATTCTACTTTTGACCCATTGTTTGATTCGTCTTATATCAATTACACAGATGAGCATGGGAATGTTTTTAATAATTTCAAGACCACTGAAATGATTTCTGAAACTCAGTGGAAAATGGGAAGAAAAGCCCTGCAGTCCGATAAAAACAAGCAGGTAATAATGAATAACAATTTTACTCCTACGGTTACTTTCAGGTTTACACATGCCTTTAAGGGAATTATGGGAAGTAATTTTGAATACAATAAAATCTATCTAAATGTCCAGCAAAAAATCCCTATGGGAATTTTAGGACAGGGTAATTATTCTCTCACAGCAGGGATTATCCCAGACCGAGTTCCTTTTCCTCTTTTGGAAAACCATTTAGGAAATGAGTTTGTATTTTACAACAGGAATTCATTTAACATGATGCGTTTCTTTGAATTTACAAGTAACAGATTTGTTTCCCTGCAATATACTCAATACTTAGAAGGCTTGATTACCAACAGGTTACCTTTAATTAAAAAATTAAATTGGAGAAACCACCTGACTTTCAATTATTTGATAGGAGATTTGGAGGAAAGATTCAATGCAAATGGTGCATTAAACGGCCTAAATGGAAAGCCTTACATAGAAGTCGGCTATGGTTTTTCTAATATTTTTAGATTTTTACGAGTAGATTTTGTGCATAGACTTACTCATTTGCATAATACCAGCTCCGTTTTCGAAACCAATCCGCCTAAATTCAGCATAAAAGTTTCGGCTCAAATAAGATTATAATTTAGTAAAATGCAAAAATACCTTGAACTTAATATAAAAATAGAACCGCTCCAGCCGTGGAACGAAATCCTAATGGCGGAGCTGATAAACATTGGTTTTGACAGCTTTACGGAAGAAAATGACGGTATTCTGGCGTATGTTCCAGAGGAATCTTTCAGCGAAGATGAACTAAAAAATCTTTGGCTACTGAGCCATGATGAGGTTAAAATTTCCTACACTATTCAGGAAATGCCCAATATCAACTGGAATGAGGAATGGGAAAAGAATTTTTCGCCCATAAATGTAGAAAACAAAGTCCTTATCCGCGCGGAATTTCACGAAAGCCAAAACACGCCGTATGAAATCATCATTCAGCCCAAAATGTCCTTCGGAACGGGGCATCACGCCACTACTTACCTGATGATTCAGCAGATGCTGGATATGGATTTCGGTGGAAAAAAAGTGCTGGATATCGGCTGCGGGACTTCTATTTTGGCGATTTTTTCAAAGCTAAAAGGCGCAGAGGATGTTTTAGCCATTGATATCGATGAATGGGCAGTAGAAAACTCCAAAGAAAACGCGGAAAGAAACCAAATGAATTTCCGTATAGAACAAGGAACAGCGGAAAATCTTGGAAAGGAAAATTTTGATATTATTTTAGCGAATATCAACCGAAATATTTTGATTTCGGATATTCCTACTTATGTTTCGGTTTTGAACAATGGCGGAAAACTCCTGCTTTCAGGGCTTTGCTTCTTCGATGCCAATGATATTTTGGAAGTCTGCACAAAGCATGATTTAGTTCTGAAAAACCAAGTTCAAAGAGAAGAATGGGTAAGCCTTCTTTTAGAAAAACCTTAATCCAAATAAAATGCAAACTGTCTTATTACCAATATTTTACCTCCCTCCTATTTCTTGGTTTTCTGAATTTTGTAATTCGGAAAATCAGATTATTTTGGAGCAGGAGGAACATTTCCCAAAGCAGACCTACCGAAATAG
>CAUQSG010000091.1:0-5319 GCA_963520725.1 uncultured Flavobacteriaceae bacterium
TGTAAGCGAAGGATTGATAAGAAATCTACCAATATGTACGTTGCTCCCTTCTACTCTTATTTGCTGAATCATTCCTATAAAACTACCTTCTGTCTCAATACGAAAACAATGAGGCAAAGCATTGAGTGCTTCTATGGTAAGAGGATAGAGCAAAGCATCTCCTGCCCATTGTTGCAAGAAATCAGCGCCTTTGCTATTTGTCCAACGTATAATAGCCTCTTTATCTTCAGGCAATAATCCTTCAGTTATTTTCATTCATTTACTAAATTAAAATCTGTTTCAAAAATATTAAATTTATTTTCAACCAAATAAAAACTTACGGGAACTTGTATTTTTTCTAATAAAACGATACTTTTGGACAAAAATCAATTAAATTATAAACCTATGAAAAAAATCGTATTTACTCTCCTCATGGGAATTCTCTGCCCTTCGCTGGGTGCGCAGAGCTACAAGAAGCCTTTGGTTTCGGCCATTAAAGAAAAAGACCTCCGCACAGACATGTACCAGATGGCGGCTGACCAGTTCTGGGGAAGAGAGGCAGGAACCCTCGATGAGCTCAAAGTTTCCGTGTGGTTCGCAGACAAAATGAAAGAAGCAGGGATAAAACCCGCTGGAGACAACGGCACTTATTTCCAGTTTTTTGATATGTACCGCCACCAGATTTCTCCGCTTAGTTCGGTGAAAATCGGTGAGAAAAACCTTAAAATTTGGAAAGATATTTTAGTCTCTGATGTGGTAAATGCTCATTTCTCCCTGCCTATCATCAGTGTAGGCGAGGTAGAACCAGAGCAGCTGACTTCCCAGATTGCAGGGAAAGTAGTTGCCATCAATGTTTCCAAAAAAGGTATCGAGCAGGAAATGACCCTCTTCGAGAGAAGATACCCAAGATTCATCAAAGCTAAATACCTTGATTCAGTTAAAAAATTAGGTGCGAAAGGCATTGTTTTCATTACGGATGAAATCTCCGACAAAAGTTGGATAGAAGTAGAACCAATGATGAAAAGAGGTGTCTATGGAGTGGAAGGACTGAATGAAAACATCAAAGAAGATATTCCTGTCTTTTGGGTTAAAAAAGAAAACCAAAACTGGCTGAAAGGAAATCCGCAAATTACGGTAAATTTACAAACAGAGACTTATAAATATCCTTCTGTAAATATCATCGGAAAGATAGAAGGAACAGACCCAAAACTAAAAAATGAATATGTGCTGCTCAGTGGACATCAGGATCATGACGGTATCCGCCACCCTGTGAAAAACGACACCATCTACAACGGTGCCGATGACAATGCCAGCACCTGCGTGGCTCTACTTGCGATGGGAAGAGCATACAGCAAACAGCCTGCAAAACGAAGCATCTTGTTTGTAATTCACGGCGCTGAGGAAAGAGGACTCCTAGGCTCTAGATGGCATTCTGCACATCCTGTAGTTCCGAGAGAAAACATCGTAGCTGTGCTGAACGGCGATATGATAGGAAGAAATGATATCAACGAAGCTGCTCTTCTCGGTGGTCAATCTCCGCACAAAAATTCTAATGACTTGGTAAGAATGGCGGAAGAAGCCAACCAAGAAAGCACTAAATTTAAGTTTTTAAAAGACTGGGATTTACCAGAACATCCAGAGTTTTTCTATTTCCGAAGCGACCACCTGCCTTATGCAAGGCTTGGTATTCCAGCGGTATTTTTCACAAGTGTGCTGCACCACCAATACCACCAGCCGCAGGACGAATCAGAAAACATAGATTTCAAGAAACTTTACAAAATGACCGAATGGATGTACAGAACTTCTTGGAAAGTAGCCAACGAGCCACAAAGACCAAGACTTCTGCCCAATGTAAAATTTGAAAGATAAAACCCAAAAATAGTCCGCCTCTTTTCGTGATGAAAAGAGGCGGGTTTTATTTAGTTTAAATTGGAAAATTAGTGTCTATGGTCTTTTGGTGGATTAGGATAGTGCCCTTTATCCGCTTCCTCCACTTTGTGCGCTGTGTTCATGGCAACTATCAAGTCATTCAGCATGGAATTTGCCGCCATTGGTGAATTTGGAAGAAGAACCAAATTAGAACGGTTGTTAGCCCCGATGGAATGAAGCGTGTCATAATGCTGGGTAACTACTATCAGTGCTGATGCCTCCTGTGCATTGATATTCACACTATTAAGCATTTTCACGGATTCTTCCAGACCTTTGGCGATTTCCCTTCTTTGGTCTGCTATCCCCTGTCCTTGTAGTTTTTTAGACTCGGCTTCCGCTTTGGCTACTGCTACGATACGGATTCTTTCTGCTTCAGACTCGTACTCAGCAGCAGTTTTTTCTCTTTCCGCCGCGTTGATTCGGTTCATCGCTTGTTTTACCTGTTCATCAGGGTCTATATCCGTAACCAAAGCCTTTATAATATCATATCCATAACTCTGCATTGCCTCCTGAATTTCAGCTTTTACAGCGATAGCGATATCATCTTTTTTCACGAAAACATCATCTAATTTTAGCTTTGGAACTTCAGCTCTCACCACATCAAAAACATATGAAGTTATCTGATTATGAGGGTCTTCCAGTTTATAGTAAGCGTCACTTACCTGATTTCTAATTACCTGATACTGAACCGAAACTCTCATCTTAATAAACACATTATCAAGGGTTTTGGTATCTATCAATACATCAAGCTGTTGGATTTTCAGGGTTAATCTTTTGGTGATATTATCAATAAATGGAATTTTGAGGTGAAGTCCCGCGTGGCGAACAGAATGGAATTTTCCCAAACGCTCTATGATTGCCGCAGTCTCCTGCTTTACAGTAAATAATGATGCCATAAAAAACAATACAGCAACAAATGCAAAAAAACTAAAAATAAGTGGTCCCATAATTATAAAAATTTAATTTCAATTTATTAGTATCAATATCTAACGAAATGTTACAAAAAATGTAAAAAAATTACATCGTCATTCCGATATCTATTCCCTTTATTTTTCGATAAAGGTCTGTGGCGTAGTTATCCGTCATCCCAGAAACAAAATCCAAAACGCCCATTATCTTTTCATAAGGTTCGCCATTATACCTGAACTGCTCGGGTAGTAATTGAAGGGCTTTTTTGTCATAATCTTTAGGATTTTCTTCTATAGCCGATGGAATAAAATGATTGAGAAGCTCATACATCACATTATATCCCGCATTTTCTATCTCTACTACCGCTCTGTGATTGTAGATTTCATCAATGGAAAACTGCTTTATATCCTGCAAAGTTTTATTTTCTTTTTTAAAAATAGAAAGCAGCGACTGGTCTAGATTTCCTGTAAGAATATCATCAAATTTTTCCTTGTAAAACCTTATGGAAACATTGATTAGAGAATTGATAACCTTTGCACGGAGGTAAGATATTCTGTCATTTTTATCAGAAATTACGGATAGTTTGTCCTCTACTCGTTTTATGTTTTCATCTGTGGTTTTGACGAGTTCTAAGATGAGGTTTTCGCAGTCGGAAGAAGAAATAATTTTCAGCCTGTGGGCATCTTCTATGTCTATGATATTGTAGCAGATATCGTCCGCCGCCTCTACCAGCCATACGAAGGGGTGCCTTTTATAGACCAGCGGTTCTTCCTGTTCTGTGATAAAATCTGTAGTCTTGGCTATTTCTCTGAAAGTCTCTTTTTCACTTTGAAAAAAACCAAATTTCTTTCTGTGAAGCTGTTTTTTGTCCTTTGCGATGGATTCGCAGGGATATTTAGCGATACTTGCCAAAGTTGCCATGGTTAGCTGAAGTCCACCCTTGTCCTTGCCTCTCTGCTGGTGGGTAAGCACACGGATAGCATTGGCATTTCCTTCAAAATTGATGAAATCTGCCCATTGTTTCTCGGTCATCAGAGATTTTAAATGTTCATTTTTTTCAAAATAACTTGCGATAGCATCTTCTCCAGAATGCCCGAAAGCAGGGTTTCCTATATCATGGCAGAGACACGCCGCCGCTATCACATTATGTAAATTATGCAGATAAAAATTCTTTGAATTCTCGTTTAGTTCTTGAGCAAATTTCTCCACGATAAACTCCCCCGCAAAGCTCCCTAGACTTCTCCCCACCGAAGCAACTTCCAGCGAATGGGTAAGCCTGTTATGCACAAAAACGCTACCTGGGAGAGGGAAAACCTGCGTTTTATTCTGTAGTCTTCGGAAAGAAGTAGAGAAAATTATTCGGTCAAAATCCCGCTGAAAATCAGTCCTTGAAGCACTAGTGCTATCCGAGTTTCCTGTTCTCCGATTGGTATATAATTGATTAAGCATAAATTAAAAATAATCCCAAATATCGGAATTTTTTAAATTATAGTAGCAAAAATTAATTACCTTTGTTAGAAAGTTTTAAAATATGAGAAAAATAATCCTTATTCTCATCCTATTAATCGGGAAATTAGCGTTTACACAAGAGAAATTATATTATTTTTATACTTCTGACAGCACTTTGGTAGGTGTGAAAAATGAAAAGGGGAAAATCATCATCCCTGCTCAATTTTCGGGATTTAGAATCTATGATACAGAAAACCCTATAAATGAACCTACAATAGAGTTTTGGGGGACTTCCTTTAAAAATAAAAAATATGATAAAGATAACCCACAAATAGAGGCAGGAGAAGTCTATGATAGAAATGGAAAATTTCTATACTATCCACAGTGGTTTGATAATGGAAATGATATTTGGGAAGAAGGACTGAGACGATATGTAGAAAAAAATAAAATGGGATTTGTAGATTGGTTTGGGAAGAAAGTTCTACCTGCAAAATGGGATTTTGCAACTCAATTTAACTACGGCTATGCAATAGTCTATACAGGTGGATGGAAAAGGGAATTTGATAAAGGAGGAGAACATTGGTTTATAGCCCCTATTTCCAAAAAATCAACCTCTTATCTCATCAATAAAAAAGGAATAAAAGTGAAGCCTCTGAAAAAATCTAATAATCCAAAAGACTATTTATATGAAGGGAAATACTATCCTTACCCTTTTGTTTATAACAATATTGAACAAAAAATAGTAGATGGAATCAATCAATTAGAAATCCTAACAGAAATTAATCATCCTTTTGACAAAAAAATTATAAACCATTACGAAATTGTAAATCGTCCTAATAAATATCTGCCCTATTATGAACTAAAAAACTTCTATGGTCAAGAGAAATATAATAGCCCAAACAATAGTCTCTGGGTCAATAAAAAAGGAGAAATATTTTATAAGAACTATGATTATAAATTCATCCCTTTAAAAGAATATATAAGAAAAATACTAGAACGAATCATAGAAGACCAAAAACAAGGCTATAAAACTAAAGACTACCCTATTAATGC
>CAUQSG010000092.1:0-5273 GCA_963520725.1 uncultured Flavobacteriaceae bacterium
CTTCATATGCTTCTATATATAAAAATTTAATGAAAACTAATACTGTATATAAAAATATTTTATCAAAGTATTCTAATTCAAAATCCTTTAATTTTTATTTAGATTATGGTGATAAAAATGTATCAGTAGGATCTAATGCTACAACATATAGTACTCGAACAATAAGTATCCAAACACAGGGGAAAAAAATTATAGGAAAATCTATTGATGCAGTAGAATCAAAATCTTACTATGGAAAGTCCGCTTTGACAGCTAACAATTTTGAAAAAAGTGAAATTGCTATGGCAGGAACTTTAATACATGAGGCGTTACATGCAAAAATAGCCACAACTTTCAAGAAAGAGGAACATAATCATGATACTTTTATGGAATATCATGATACATATTTAAATGCTCTGAAAGAATATAATCAAGATAATAATTTAGGTTATACTGATCTGCAATTAAATGATTTGGTATGGGAAGGAAGTAAAGAATCGAAACAATTTAAAGATTATATACAAAAACTTTCTAAAGCCAATGGTAATACATATGAGGAAGAATTAAAATCTTATAATGAGAGAGTTAGTAAAATTATTTGGAAAGAAAGAAAAAATGAAGAAAAATGAAAGATATATTATTAGTAGTGTTCCTATGTATTAGTTCAGTATGTTTATCACAGAAGTTTATTAATATACGATTTGAAAGCACTCCTGAACAAGAGAATAAGTATAAGGTTTTTTTTGAATACAAAAGAATATTTTTAGATGATTTAATATTTAAGGAAGAAGGGTTATTTAGCAGAGATACATTAAATAATACTACAACAACTATTTTTAAAATAAGAAATGATAAATGGTATTTTAAAAAAAATAAAAAATGGTTTATTTTTTTTGATAAAGAAAAAGATATAAACTCAGTAATACTAATTAATGGAGATAAATATCTATTAAATTGGTGTAAAACTAATTTAATAGATAAGGAATCAAAAGAAATAATCTATTTATTAAAATTAAATCCAATAGGCTTCAGAATAAGTGGTTTACCTCAATATTTATTTACGCTGAAAGATGGTATAATTGCTATAGATGGACATAATATGCTTTTAATTAGAGAGGACAAGAAATATTTATGGGAATTATACAAATAGGGAATATCCTAAATATATTATTAAAAATTCACAATAAAAATAAATGAGGTATCATCATATCACCAAAGAGAAAGCAGAAGGTAAATTATCAAATCCTCAAAGAATAGCAGATCTTTAAGAAAAATATAAAAAGCAGGATATGGCTTCGTTCCGAATGGAATAAGAGAAAAGAATTTGTATTTTTACCACCCAGACCATTTGGGGTCAAGCAGTTACATTACGGATAGAGAGGGAAGAATAACCCAGCATACGGAATACATAGCCTTTGGGGAAGTGCTCTTTGAGGAACACAGCACAAGCAAAACTATGCCGTATCTTTTCAACGGCAAAGAACTAGACCAAGAAACTGGATTATATTATTATGGTGCAAGGTACTTGGATAGTAAGACTTCCCTATGGCTCAATGTAGATCCTTTAGCAGAAAAATATTCTAATATCTCTCCTTATGCCTATGTAGCTAATAATCCTATAAAATACATAGACCCTGATGGGAGAAGAATTATTGTTCCTCAACAAGCAGATAGAACTAAAGTAATATCATATTTAAATAGAATTTACGGAAAGGATAATTTCTCATTTAATGAAAAAGGGATACTTGAATTTGTAGGTAATACAAAAGATATGAATAGAAAGCAAATTAAATCATTAAAACTTATGAAAAAGGCTATTGATATAGATTATGATATAAATATAAAACTAAGTAATTTTACAAGTGATGAAAATCAATTAATTGAGAAAAAATCAAATGGTGTTGCAACAGAGGGAGGTGCCATTTCACTAATATATACAAATAAAAATCATAAGATAGTAAATGCTACTATTCTAATGGATCCTCAAAATCTTACAGATATTCCTCTATATAATGAAACATATATATATCAAGATACAAATAGAAACCTTGTAACTGGTGCCCAAAGTTGCCCAGATGGCACTAAGTGCGGAAAAGCTTACGAAGTGATATTTCAAAATAAGAAAGTTATGACTGCACCTAAAAGTGCTGAAGCAACACTGATTCATGAAATTGCTCATACTATTTATGAGGGAAGTGATCAAAAAAATGTTATTAAAGAAGAAAATACTGTAAGAGAGATTCTTAATATACCTCAAAGATCATCTTCAGACCCTGAACATAATTAAACCTAATATTTATGACTAAACAAATTATTGCTTCTATAGTTCTATTATACTCTTTTATTTGTTATGCACAAATAGATTATAAATATTTATATATCAATCAAATAAACAACAATATCCCTCAGGATAGCAATATTCAAGTCTTTTGTCGTACAGAAGAAAGTGAGCAAGTTGAACCTAACTTATTCAAAGTAGATAATAGATGCCTAAACATCGATATAAAAATCCAAAATGAAAAGCTTAAAATCAATTTGGCTCAGGTTATCTCTGATGAAAAATTCATCAATATATCTATATTTTTTAGACCTAAAACTAAGCCTAATAATAAAATAATTTTTACTAAAAGAGGAGATTTTATAAAAATTCAAAAAAATTGTAGAGATACGAATTTATGCCACTTGATAACCATTGAATTCCCTAAAATTGTCATTGTAGATAAAAAATATGAAACAACTATAAATCCTATTTTCTCAAAATATATATTCAATTGATTTTATAAAAAAAATCGGTAATGTTCCAGATGTGTTGTTTTAATTATAAATAATATATAACTATCTGATAAAAAGAACTAACATAATAATATAAAAACCATAATATAGATGGGCAATAGCCTATCTATATTATTTTTGCACAAAAATAATGATGTATATGACTGAGTTTCATTCCTCGTGTTCCAGATATGTGGGCAGATGTTTCTACTGTGGCGGGAAAACCATAAAACACGGCTTTACCAAAGGAAATAAATAAAGATAAACAATAAATAAATTTTAAAATTTCTACCTCCGCATTCTTGATTTAGTAGGCTCTTGCATGATTTCTTCTTTTTCAGCAACCTTTTCTTCTTTGGGTCTTAACTTGAAAAACTCCCTGTTCTCTTCTTCTCTTTCTTTTACAAAATCAATCGGATTGTAATTTTTGAGTTTTTCTTTTTTTTCAGCTCTATATTGGTTAATCATTTTTTCTCTTAATAGAGGCAGTTCGTTTTCAATTTTGTCGCTTATTTCAGCTATTTTCATATTTGTCTGCTCTTTCCTCATTTGGAAATCATTTATATTTATTCCTTTTTCTTTAAGCTTATTTTCTAATTGAGCTAAAGCAGGTTCAGAAATCTCCAATTTTTCTTTTGTCCATTTTATTTGGTTTTCCCAATTTCCATTACCTGAATTTTGCCATTGAGTGTATTTTTCTAAATCTAATTTCAAATTTTTTACCTGCTGATATTCTTTACTTTTTACATAATCTTCAAACTTCCTTGATACAAACCCCAAATCAGCTTCATGGCGAGTCTTCTCGTTTTCGTAGCGTTTTTTAAGGATAGAAATTTCAATTTCCGCCCTTGTAGTTGGGTCGGTAATAAGAGCTGTTTTCAGTTCTTGAGTATCTACATCAGACACATCTATTACATTTGCTCCCTTTTTCATAGCCTCCATATAACGAGACTGTTTAGCTTGGAGTTTTTGAAGCATAAAAACATCTACACTATCATTGGTCAGCATGAAATTAATTCTTACATTTTCCCACTGGTTTCCCTGCCTCCAAGCTCTACCCTCAATTTGGCGAAGTGAAGTAAAGTTATACGGAAGAGATAATAAATACATATCAGAAGTTTTTTCCTGTAAATTCATTCCTTCTTGGATAGCCTCTGAACCGATAATAACTTTAATATCCCCTTTGTTGAATTTTTCTTGAATATTTAGTCGTTGGTTTTTACTAACAGCCCCTGTAATCATCGCTACTTCATTATCTTTATATCCCACTTCTGAAACCAAATACTCTTTAAGTTTTGGAAACTCTGAAACCCCTAATTCAGAATAGATAATCTGCCCTGCATCTGGTTGGTCTTTTTTATTTTGAGCAATCAGTTCCATAGTGGTTTTTAATTTTGGCGAATTTTCAATAAATTCTTTCGTTGTTGGCTTTTCGCCATCATATTCATCATACAAATAGGGAGAAATAGCGATTTTACGAGCATTAAGAATATGAGTTAAAATTGCCCCTTCTTTCTTTTCATCTAAAAGTAGATTAAGCCTAAAATACATATCTTCGGTTAATTGATTTTGTTCAATTTTATACTCTTTGTTGATACGATTGGGGCGTTTGAGTTCTGGATTATCTTCTTCTCCTTTAATGTCAATAAACTCGCTCAAAAGTTGCTGAAACAAAGCATTATTCTTAAATCTTCTTACATTGGTTTTATACTTTATATCGCCTTTTGCATCAATTTCCATATCATTATCAGCTTCCATAAAGGTTTCAAAGAAATTATTAACATTAAAATACCCTGATTTTTCTAATCTTTCATTGGCAATGAGCGACAGTACAGAATAATATTCCAACGGTTTATTAGTGAAAGGAGTTGCAGAAAGAAGGGTAACATTTCGCCCATAATTCTGCTCTTGAATGTATTGTGAAGCCATCCAAGTATTGATGCCTAAAAGCGAAGTGGCTTGGTTTTGATTTCTAAAATCAGAAGCAAATCTCCTGTCCTCTATCTTTACTTTCCCTACAATATGATTTGCATTATGAACTTCATCAAAAGTAAGATGGTCAAATCCAAAATCTTCCCAATCATAGATTTTTCCTCTTTTCATTTTTCCTTGAATTTCCTCTTGTTTTTGAAGCTCTTTTTGAATATCTCGCTCTGAAAATTTTAGAGCTTTGGTCTCATTTTGAGAAATATATGAAAAATTTCGTGCTAATCTTTCGGTAGTTTCTTTGGAAAATCCAATATTATTAAACCCTTCATAGGTTACAAGTGTAATTTCTCCATCTTTATTATTAAATTTGGATAAATCGTAATCTTTCCCCAAATTCCCTAAAACATTCACTTTAGCATTAGGGATAGTTTCAAAAATAGTTTCCACCCATTGTTTTAAAATACTGTCATTTGGCACGACAATAAGAGGTCGTCTGGCGTTGTCTCTCTCCATTGCCTCATGCATAGATAGTACTCCAGAGAGTGTTTTCCCAAAACCTACCTCGTGAGCCAAAAGCCCCACCCCCTTAGTTG
>CAUQSG010000093.1:0-5254 GCA_963520725.1 uncultured Flavobacteriaceae bacterium
ACTTTATTAAATTTGACTTAATATTGATATTAACTCGACTTTGCGTAAATGAGTGTATTTTTGGTTTTTATTTAGATACTCATTTATTTCAGTGTCTGAATTAGATATTCCTTCAAAACCATCTTTTAGGAGTTCATAATCAGTTTCAACCAAGTTCCAAAAATCAAAGTCTATGTCTAAGAGACTTTTACTGTTGTAAAAGAAAAATTTGTATAAAGTTTCTTTTATCTTAATCTTGTTTTTGCATCTATGAAAGAGGGAGATGATGATGCTATATTTTTTCTTTAATTCTCCATCTAAATATTCTGTGTAGCATATTTTGGATAGATTTTTTATAAATAGTTTTTCATCTTGATTTTTAGGATATAAAATATCGTAATGGTCAATATTTTCAAAGTATTTTTCTTCTTTTTGCTCTATGTAAGATATGATTTCTTCTTTTGTTAAGACACAAAGACAGAACATATCATATAAAAGTTTGCTTTCCATGTTTTAAAGAACTTTAAAATTAAATATCTCATTTTTGTGATGAGTTATTGAGCAGAATTTTGCATTTGTTTTTATTGATAATTTTTTTGTTAAAATCTACTTTTTTAGGGTTTTCAAGGTCGTATGTGATATTGTACAATTTTTTCTCGCTAAGGTCCAGCAGTAGCCAAGCGATTGTATTTTCTACAACTTGTTTGGAGTTTGGTTCATCAGAGATGTCCATATCAAAGAAAACTTTAATGAAAATACTATCATTCTCCACCCTGTCTATTCTTGTAGATGCATTAGGAAACCTTTTCCAGTCCAAAGAACTTGACCGCACGATTGCTACAACCATTTCTTCGCAGTTAAAGTCTATATCTTGCTCATTTACAACTTTGCTGCCTTTGCAGGAAAGAAATAATACTATCAATATAGAAAGATAAATATATTTTTTCATGAAATTTTGTTTAATCAGTGGAGTTATTTTTCAGAAATCTGTTTCTACAAATTTATAAAATAAACAATAGAACATAGGTGATTTTATAATATGGATAGAGTAAAAACAGAATTTGTAAATAATTATTCTTATTTTTGCGTTAATTATTTTTTTTAACCCTGTGGGTTGAATTTAAAGATTTTAAAAAAGAATATAAAATATAATTAAAGTTAAAATAAAGAAAAATGGCAAACAAACCAATTACCGAATTTATCGAAAAATATTATCTGCATTTCAATGCAGCATCTTTGGTGGACGCTTCTAAAGGCTATGTAGCGCACCTAAAAGATGGCGGAAAAATGTTAATCTCTTTGGCAGGAGCAATGTCTACTGCCGAGCTGGGAAAAATCTTAGCAGAGATGATTCGTCAGGATAAAGTGGCGATTATCTCTTGTACAGGGGCAAACTTGGAAGAGGATTTGATGAACCTTGTGGCGCACTCTCACTACAAGAGAGTTCCTAACTACAGAGACCTTACTCCGCAAGATGAGTGGGAATTGTTAGAAAAAGGACTAAATAGAGTAACGGACACTTGTATCCCAGAAGAAGAGGCTTTCAGAAAATTACAAAAACACATCTTTGAAATCTGGAAAGATGCTGAAAGCAAAGGTGAAAGATATTTCCCGCACGAATATATGTACAAAATGATACTTTCAGGCGTTCTAGAACAGTATCACGAAATTCCGAGGGAAGATTCTTGGATGATTGCAGCGGCGGAGAAAAACCTTCCGATAGTAGTTCCTGGTTGGGAAGATTCTACAATGGGGAATATCTTTGCAAGCTACTGCATCAAAGGTGAATTAAAGCCTTCTACAATGAAATCAGGGATAGAGTACATGACTTTCCTTGCTGATTGGTACAGAAACAACAGCGCTGGAAAAGGCATAGGATTCTTCCAAATAGGCGGTGGTATCGCTGGGGACTTCCCAATCTGCGTGGTGCCGATGCTTTACCAAGATTTGGAGATGCATGATGTTCCTTTCTGGTCTTATTTCTGCCAGATTTCTGATTCTACGACTTCTTATGGTTCGTATTCAGGAGCAGTTCCAAATGAGAAAATCACTTGGGGTAAATTAGACATCAATACACCAAAATATATCATAGAATCTGATGCTACCATCGTAGCGCCATTGGTATTCAGCTATGTTTTGGAGAATGCTTAATAAGAATAAAAACGAAAAACAGCTCAAAAATGAGCTGTTTTTTTGTGAAATTACTTCGCAATTTGATGAATATCTCCAATCATAAAAGTATGTTTCCCTTTTTCGGCTATTTTCGTAATAGTTTCCAAGGTTTGGAAGAATCTGATATTTTCATCATTTTTCATCAGTTCAGAAGCGTTTTTCAAGGCTCTGGCTGTAGCTACCGCCGTTCTGGCGTTTTCTAAATCAGCTTTTGCCCTTATTTTCGCTTCCAAATGTCTTGCAAATAATTCCTGAATACTCTTCGGAAAAGTAATATCTCGAATTTGGATATTTTCTATTTCCACTCCGAATTCATTCGTTTTACTTTGAATTTCTTCAGGTTTTAAATCCATCCATTCGGATCTTTTTTCATTCAAAGCTTCGCTCTCTATTTGGGAAATCATTTTTCTGAAATAAATTTGAACTAAGTTTTGAAGTTTATGTTCCGCATCACTCAGGATGTAGTATTCATTTATCATCGTGTTTTCCAATAGTTTAAGACCATCGGTCACCTTATAGATAATATTAAAAGAAAATCTAAGGGCGATGTTATCCTTGGTCAAGATTTCTTGGTTAGTCACCGTGATTAGCAGCGAATTTTGAGGGATTTGATAGAGTTTGGTTCTATCTTTCCAATCATAAATTTCGTGAAAACCTGCATTTAGCTGCTTTTCAAAAGTATTGTTTCTAAAAAGGAAGCCTATGTAAAAAGGCAACACTTGGTAAGTTTTTGTAAATATTCCCATTTTTTCTAAATTTTTAAAGTTAAAAAGGAGCGGCTGACAAGAATAAAGGGAAAACAAATTGAGTATCAATATTGTACGGTATCCTTTATTTTGCAGACTTTATCCCTGGTGAACCGAAATTCCGCAGCTCCTTTTGTTGTTTTAGGCTGTGTAAAGCAGCTGATTAAGAGGGACTCGAACCCCCAAGTCCGAAGACCTTACCATGAAAATAGCCGTGCATCATATGCTCCGCAATTCCCTATTGGGCTATTTTCAATTTTTAATAGGTGGCGGTTATTTATAATTCTTTATTTTTCTTCTTTTTTCTCCAAGGAGCGTTTTTTTCTACATCTCCAGCCATGATACATCCGTAAGGGATGACCTCGTCTACTATCTCGCACAGGTTGTATTCTAGAATTTGTTTTCTCACATTTTGTGCGTTTTTGTAGGCGGATGGCAGTTCCGAAATATCTATTTCATTAGAGAAAAATCTAACATCCAGCCCAGCCGTTTCCTCCGCAAAAACTTCCTCATCTGTCTGGTGGGCTTTGTTTCTTTTATGCTCATTTCTACTGAAATTTCTCCCCGCTCCATGTGGTGCAAATCCTATGTTTCGCTCGTTGGTAGTTCCTTTTACTATGAGGACAGGCTCCGCCATATTTAGCGGGATGAGCCTTAGTTCATTGTCCTCAGGAAGGAATTTAGTATCTAAAGGCGTAGCACCTTTGGCATGATAAAACGATTCTCCATCTCGGAAAACGAAATTATGTTCGTTCCAAAATCTATCCTGCATCTCTACTCCAAGTTTTTTCAAAGTCAAATTATGAATCGCTTCATGATTTTCTTTTGTCCATTGTCTTACGATTTGCAGCGCTTCCCAGTAGGCTTGTCCTTCTTCTGTATCAAAAGGAATCCACGCATTTTCCTCCAAAGTATCAGGCGAAATATCTCTACGGAAGTAGTTGGCTGTTTTTAGTCCCATTTTGTAGAGTTCTGCGCCCACAGCTCTGGAACCGTGGTGGGTGACCATCATCGTATTTCCTGTCTTCATGGAAGTCCCAATGAATAAGAAGTGATTCCCATCTCCCTGCGTTCCCATACAGTCTCTGGCTGTGCTGATGAGTTCGGGCTTTTTTAGGAATAAATTCTTTTCAAAAGCCTCTATAAGTTCTTTGCTCATCGCTATCTGCTGACCTCTTGGGCGGCCTCCATACCCGAAATGAGTAGAATCGTGGGCGGCGTCCAGAACTAATTTAGGATCTATTTTCCCAAAGTCAGTAAGCATCACAGAACAGCAGATATCCGCCGAATGGAACCCTGGGTGTATGGCGTTTTTAGCGACTACTACACCTCCCACAGGGATGATTCCTTCTTTACCCGTAGGGCAGGCATCAGGCATTAATGCTCCCTTTTCCAGAGTCGGTGTTTTCATCAACTTCCTCATGGTAGCGATTACTTTGCTTACATTATCTTCTTCTAATTCATTTTCAGGATGAATATTAACCACAAAATCAGCAGGTGTTCTCTTCAGAGGAATAGGGTCTGGAAGTCTGAACTGCTCCAAGTATTCTAAAATCTCAGCTTCTTCCCATTCGTTTTCATTGATGGTTTTCAAGGCTTCCCCGAACCATTTCCCTTGGCGGAATCCCCAGTTGATAATATTTTTTCCTGTAACTTTCATAATGTTTCATTTTGATGATGCAAAGTAAATACACAAAAGCGCAATCTTTTTGCGTAGTTAAAAAAGTTTGATAATTTTGTAAAAAAAAATTAAAATGTCTTCAAATAAAAACGCCCTTATCCGTTACAAAACCATTGACAGATGCCTTAGAAATAAATATAAAAAATATACGCTGGAGGATTTGATAGAGGAATGTTCCGAGGCTCTTTTCGAATTTGAAGGGAAGGAAGCCTATGTCAGCAAAAGAACCATTCAGCTTGATATACAGAATATGCGCAGCGAGAAATTTGGCTACGAAGCACCGATAGAGGTCTATGACAAAAAATACTACCGATACAGCGACCCTGAATACAGCATTCATAACATTGCAGTAAATGAAAACGACCTAAAAGCCATGAATAATGCAGTGCAGATTTTGAAGCAGTTTAAGGATTTTTCTATGTTTAAGGATTTGAATGGCGTTATCCAAAAATTGGAAAACACGGTGCATTCTGCGCAGCAGCAGTCCATTATTCATTTAGATAAAAATGAACAGCTCAAAGGTTTGGAATATATTGATATTCTGTATAATGCGATTTTGAATAAGAAGACACTGGGAGTGGTTTATAAAAGTTTTAAGGCAAGGGAAGAGAAAAAATACATCGTTTTTCCACAGCTATTGAAGGAGTATAATAACCGCTGGTTCCTCATCTGCTGG
>CAUQSG010000094.1:0-5105 GCA_963520725.1 uncultured Flavobacteriaceae bacterium
TCATTATACTGATGATCGTGGCGGCTTTGGTTTTTAGGGCTGGCTTTGGAGTGGTGTTTTTTGTTATTTTAGGAATTTCTATTTTTTATGTAAGTTTTTGGTT
Organism: uncultured Flavobacteriaceae bacterium; assembly: GCA_963520725.1. GTDB lineage: Bacteria > Bacteroidota > Bacteroidia > Flavobacteriales > Weeksellaceae > JABCPE02. The sequence goes on from CAUQSG010000094.1 coordinate 104, forward strand.
TGCAGTGGTTTGGCTTATCAATTCGTTGAATAAAAACTCAACTTACAACGCTATTTTGTCCGTGGGGATTTGGATTGCGCTATGTCTGATGTTTCCTGCTTTGGGAAATACGATAATTACGGCTACCACTCCTGTTTATGAGGCTATGGAAACTACACTCATCCAGCGTGAAGCCTATCACGAGAAGTGGGATAAGCCCAAATCGGTAACGATGAACAAATTTTACCAAGAATATCCTGAGTATAAAAAATATAAAATTCCAGAAGAGAAATACTATGTAGCAGGCTGGTATTATGCGATGCAGTATGTGGCTGATAAAGAGGCAGAACCGACATCTAAACTAATGGAACAAAAACTGATGGAGCGCCAGCACAAAGCCGAAACTTTGGGAATGTTTCTTCCTACGGTAGGAGTACAGAGAATGTATAACACCTTGGTTAATACAGATTTAGAGGCGCACATGAGATATTTGGCATCGGTGAGAAAACATCACAAAGCTGTGCGGGAGTTTTTTTATCCATATATTTTTGAGGAAACTTTGACCAAAAATACACCTTGGGAAAAAAGACCTAAATACCAGCCGCCAGCAGAGAATACGGACATAAGTTGGAAAACTCTATTTGTGGGCTTATTGTACTCATTGTTGCTTGTGTTTATCGGAATAAAATTGACTAAAAAAATATAGAATTTTATGCTTATTGCAGAAAACTTATCTAAAACATACGGAGATTATAAAGCTTTAAATAATCTAAATTTAAAACTGAACAAAGGTGAAATTTTTGCTCTTTTGGGACAGAATGGAGCAGGGAAGAGCACGACGATTAATATATTTTTGGGCTTTGTGAAACCGACCGAAGGAGTTGCGAAAATCAATGGAATCTCTGTGGTAGACCATCCAGAGGAAACCAAGAAATTCATTGCCTATATTCCTGAAACTGTGCTGCTTTATCCTAATTTGACAGGTGTAGAAAATCTTAAATTTTTCTCCTCTTTGGCTGGGTTTGATTATGATAATGAGGCGCTTACGAATTTTCTAAGCAAAGCAGGACTACAGGCTGATGCTCATCACAATAGGCTGGGAGGCTATTCCAAAGGGATGCGCCAAAAAGTAGGCATCGCTATTGCCATCGCTAAAAAGGCGAAAGTATTGCTTCTGGATGAGCCTACATCTGGTCTAGATCCGAAGGCATCGAATGAATTTTCTGAAATATTGAAAGAATTGGCTTCGGAGGGAACTACTATTTTCATGGCGACACATGATATTTTTAGGGCAAAAGAAGTGGCAGACCGAATAGGAATTATGAAGCGAGGGACTTTGATTTCCGAAATCAATGCCGATGAAATTTCTGCCAACGAGCTGGAAAAACTGTATCTTCAGACCGTTTAGAAATAAAAAAAGACTTGATTTTTCAAGTCTTTTATTTTTTTTTGGATTTTTTCTTCTTTTTGTTTAGGACAACATTATATTTGAAACTATTGACATTCCAAACAGGGATATAATAAAAAAGAAAACCAAGAAAATAGCTGATAGCAAAGGATAAAAAAGCATCTAAGCTGAGCTCAAAAAATGTGGTTCCTGTGAAGAAATAATATCCGAGATTTGAAATTAAAAATATAATTACACCCATTAAAATAGCATTTATCAAGGAATATTTTACCCTTCCGAGCTGCATGCTGTTTTCCCAATATTCTATGAATTTTTCGTCTTTATCTTTATTTTTCTTATCCATTTTTCTATTTTTTGCAAAGGTAGAGAATTTATTTATATTTCTGAGCCAAAGCCTGCAGAATACTCCATGTTTCTGCATCTAAAATACCATCATAGTTTTCAGGTCTGAAATGATACTGAAACGCCTCTATGACGCTTTTTGTCTGTTTATCCCACATTCCTGTGATTTGGATATCATACCCAAAACTCTTAAAGGTTGATTGTATTTTTCGTATAAAAGAAGCATCTTCATATAGTGTAGTAATATCTTCTAATGCACTTGGATAAAATTCTTGTTTTTTATCTTCATCATACCACATGCCTATTTGGTGTTTTTCATATAATGTTTTCCAAGGAAACAGAGGGCCTGGGTCTTGTTTTCTTGTCGGAGCGATGTCTGAATGAGCCAAAATATTAGTAGGAGGAATCATATATCTTTTACTGATATCTTTCACCAAAACGGCTATTTTTTCGATTTGATGTTCAGGAAATGCTTGGAATTGTCTCTTTCCTAAACTATCTACTACATAGCCCGTATTTACTATTTCTATACCTATAGAGCTGTCATTCAGATTGTTGCTGTTTTTCCAAGCGCTTATCCCTGCATGATAAGCTCTTTTATTTTCATCTACTAATTGATAGATTTCATGATCGTCTAAATCACTTACAAGATAGTGGGAACTTACCGACTGTTGTGTCAAAACTCTTATAGACTTCTCATTATCCAAAGCCGTATAGTGCAAGATGATAAATCTCTGGCGGAAGCCTTGTCCCAAAGAAGGGAAGTAGGTTTTAGTGATTTTATATTTTTTTGGCTTGGCCGAAACTATAGAACCATAGCTTATCGTATTATTGTTTTTGGTGCTGTCCGCTATGTTCACTTTATAAAAATCCTCTGTTCCTATATGAATTATTTCACCTTTTTTTTCCTTTTCAGAGTTTGTTTTGTTTGGGTCTAATGAAGATTTGGCTGCATTGGCTATTTTTTTCTGCGAATCACAAGAAAAAGCCAAAATACATAAGCAGCTGATATAAAATATTTTACGCATGATATAAATAATTAAGCTAATTTTTTTTCAAAAATACGAATATTTTTTTCAAAAAAAATTTGTGGGTTTAAAAAAAAGTTATACCTTTGCAAAGCAAATACAGAAAGGGAGTTCTTAAAGAATAAAAGGAGGGTTGCCGGAGTGGTTAACGGAGCAGTTTGCTAAACTGTCGACTTTCGGGTCGCATGAGTTCGAATCTCATACCCTCCGCAACTGGTAAAATATTCGGGGTGTAGCGTAGCCCGGTCATCGCGCCTGGTTTGGGACCAGGAGGTCGCAGGTTCGAATCCTGCCACCCCGACAAAAGTTTATTAGTTCTTTTTAAAAACTAATTAATGGGTGCGTAGCTCAGCTGGATAGAGCATCTGCCTTCTAAGCAGACGGTCAAAGGTTCGAATCCTTTCGCGCTCACGGATTTTAAATAAAAACATCTTCAATTTTTGGAGATGTTTTTTTATTTGCTAAAAATTAAAAATCTTTTTAAATACTTGAAATTTCACTTTTTGATAAATGTCAAAGGATATTTGTCAGAATTTATGGAAATTTGCATCATCAAATAAACAAACAAAATATATGACAAGTAAGAATAAGTTGTTTTATGCATTATTATTTATGTCTTCTTTTAGTTTTGGGCAGTCTTCTTCTGACCAGCTGAAAGAACTCATTAATAGTGCATTAGAGAGAGATGGACAGTACCAGCAGCAAAATCTGGAACTGCAATATGTGGATATTGACCAAAAGAGATTAACTGATACTTTCCTTCCGAAAGTGGAGCTGACAGGAAAAGTAGGCTATATGGACACGCGGATAAATTACACTTCGCCAGAGATGGGAATTCCGCCATTTCCGCCTATATTCCCAGGGATGAAGATTCCCTCTCAGGATAATACTTTAGGGATTTCAGGGTTTTCGGGAGCATCTAAATTACAGGCTTCTGTGGTGCTTTATTCAGGAGGAAAAGTAGGACATTTGAAAAAAGCCTTAAACGAGAAAAAACTTTCCCAGCAGGAACTTTTATCCAGCAGTAAGAATGAAGTGATTACTTCTATTGCGAAAATCTATGACCAGTTTGCATTGGTTCATCAGTCTAAAAAAGTTTTAGATGAAAGCAAAAAGAGACTGGAAATCAACAGAAAAACTGCAGAAAAAGCGCTAGGATACGGGCTGATAACACCGTATGATTTTAAGAAAATAGAACTAGCGCAGGTCACGCTGGATACCAAAATGATAGAATACGAAGGAAAGCGCGAACTGCTTATCACTCAGCTGCATATCCTCACAGGAATGGATAGAGAGCGCATATCACAGATAGAACCAGATTTACAGGTTTTAAACCATTTAGTGGAGGACAAATCCATAGAAAACAGACCTGAAATAAAAGCCCTAAACCACGGAATAGCTGCGGCAGAATACAAAATAAAAGCCGAGAAAACTTGGTGGATTCCAAAGGTGCAGCTTTCTACTTCGTTGTCCTACTTTGGGCTTTATGGCGACCATATTCAGACTTCTAACGATGTGGTTCCTCATTTAGTGAAAAAACTGGATATTCATACCAAACCGCTTAGTCTTTTCCCGATGTTTAATGCTGGAATAGGCTTTAAATGGAGTCTTTTCGATGGGAATACAGGAAAACGAGAAGCTGAAAAAAGCAAGATAGATAAAATGGTTTTGGAGAACAAAAAAGCAGATGCACAGAGAAAACTGCAGCTAAATCTTGCAAATAATCAGACCAATTATGACATTGCTTTGGCACAGATAGAATTAAAGGACAAAGCTCGTAAAATCGCCAAAAATGCATTAGACCAAGTGGAAAAAGAATTCCGCTACGGCGTGAAAAAATCTATGGATCTGATAGATGCTGAAAACGATTTGGAAAAGGCTGAATTGGAATACAAAACGGCTGTGTTTAACCAAAGAAGAGCAGCGATAGAGCTGATGAAATCTACACAAAATTTAGATGTAGAAAAATTTTAATAACAAACAAACTGAATAATTTTAACAACCAAATAAAATCAACAAAGAAATGAAACTAAACGATATAAAAATTAAAAATAATGCTGTAAAATCTGCACTTTTATTGACTGCATTTGCATTGGTTTCTTGTAACAGCGAAAAACAGGAAAGCGCAGTAGAAGGAAAAGTAAAAAAAGAAGTGATTTCTTTCGCTCCGAAAATCACAGGGAGAATTTTGGAAATTTATGTAGAAGAAGGACAGACTGTAAAGGCAGGAGATACACTCGCGAAG
>CAUQSG010000095.1:0-5099 GCA_963520725.1 uncultured Flavobacteriaceae bacterium
GTTTTGGCGTGGGAAGCGCTGAATAAATTAGCAACGGATATTTATTTTCATTTGGAGGATAAATTAGATATGAAAATTGATATAAAGCCAATTCCAGCGGAAGAAAAAGTAACACCTACTCAGGAACATTTGGCGAAATTTCTAGCTTTTTGTGGAGTGGAGCAGGATGTAATAGATGAAAACAAAGAAAGATTATTAAAGGCTTTAGAAGAATATACACCTGATGAATACGAGGGCGTATCGGAAGCCATGGCTGAAATGATGAAATATTCTCATAAAATCCAAAGGGCAGAACCTGTGATAGAAATTATAAGAGAATATGGTGTCTGCCGTTCTTCTGACTGGAAATTTTATGCAGAAGAATTAGAAGAATATATTTTGGATTTAGTTGATTTTTCTGACTGGAAATGGGAATATCCCGCAGATACTTATAGTGCAGATTTATTCCCGTATATGAGAAAACAGCTTTCCCTATATCATCTTTGGCTGTGTCATCTAGATGAAGGAGCAGATGCGTATTTGTTCCTGCTGTTTTCAGAAAAAGATATGCCAGAAATTATGAAACTGGCAAGAATACTAGATTTACCGCTAAAAGCGTATTTTAAATAAAGAAAATAGAAATAAAAACAACTTCGGGAAATTGGATTTTTTATCCTTTCCCGAATTCTTTTTCCCATTCTTCTGCCGCTTCTGACAGGGTTTGGTAGAACTCTTCTCCGTATTTTCGGATGAGTGGTTTTTTCAGGAACTGATAGACTTTCACGCCCAATTCTTTTCCCAAGGTGCAGGCATCAGAGCAGATGTCCCATTCGTGGTAGTTAATCGCAGAAAAATTAGAATATTCTGTGATACGAATAGGGTAGAGGTGGCAGGAAATAGGCTTCTGCCAGTCAATAGCGCCGTCTTCATAGGCTTTTTCTATGGCGCATTTGGTGTAGCCTTTTTCATCAAAAATCACATAGGCACACTCTGCATTATTCACCAAAGGAGTCACCAAATCTCCCTCAAAATCAAGTGTATAGGTGCCCTGTTCCTCGATGGCTTGGATTCCTTCTGGGCGGAGATAAGACTTTATTTTAGGGTAAATCTCATCTAATATTTTGGTTTCATCTTCATCAAGAGGAGCTCCTGCATCGCCTTCCACACAGCAGATTCCCTTACATTTAGCAAGGTTGCACACGAATTCTTCGGAAAATAAATCTTCAGAAATTAGTTTATCATCTATTTGAATCATATTAAATTTATAAAATTAGGGTTAAATTTGTCCAAAAGACAAGAAATTATAATAATCCAAAATCCCAGTTCCTGCAGCCAAGGGTATTTTAAAAACCTTAAAAATCGGCTCAGGATAATGCTGATAGGGAATACAACAAGCAGCAGATATTCTCTGTGAGAGCCCATGTAAAAGACCAAAATCAGGATTTGAACCAATAAGAATGACAACAAGAAAGCGTATTTAAACTTACTAGTCGGACTTTTTTTATTCAAATTTATAAAATGATCTCCCACCGCCAAAATACACATTACTAAAATGGGAATTAAGGTATAAAAAGAAGAAAAATCTGTAATCATTTCATTGGAAATCAGTGGTATATAGTCTTCTGTAAATACATCTATTTCGAGCAGATACATCAGACACAAATATCCAGAAATTACCATAAAACATCCCAAAATAAGCTGGAAAATATTTAGAAATATTTTATCTGATTTGGTGATGATATGAATAATTACGAAAATAAAAAGTGTCCAAGTCGTCGGCAAGAAAATATAGCTGACAGCCAATATGCAGCCAACCAAAAGGAAAGAATCACTTCTGATTTTATCATTTTCGCTGGTGAAGAAAAATAATAAAATAGAACTCGTAAATAGTGCCATAGAAATCCCTATATCCAGATTTCCATCATAAAATGAAAAAATAAAAATAGAGTACAGGAACAGCGGCAGGTGAGTTTTTCTATTTAGCGAAATTTTATTAAACAAAACATAGCCCAGAGCCAGCCCCGCAAAGGCTATAGTGGTAGAGAAAATGTTAGAAAATTTAATTTCTAAATCGTTTGAAACTAAAATAAAAAGTAATAAAGCTCCTATGTAAGTAGGAACTGAAAATAAATTGGTTCTCTTTGATAACAAACGAAACATTTCTTCTATTTTTTGCTTTCTAAATCAGCCACATATTCCTTGATAAGCTGGTCATTGCTTCTTGGGCAGATGAGTAGAGCCTCCTCCGTATCTATCACTATATAGTCTGTAAGTCCATCGACCACAGCGGTTTTTTCAGGGTTTTTGAGTCTGATGATATTTCCTTTCGCGTTATAAACATTGCAGTTCTTGGAGATAGTGTTGTTATTTTCATCTCGCTCAGCATTTTCAAACACAGAAGTCCAAGTTCCCAAATCAGACCAGCCCAAGTCAGCAGGAATCACATAGACATTATCGGCCTTTTCTAAAATTCCATTGTCTATGGATATTTTCTCTACATTAGGATAAATTTCCTCTATGTATGGCGCTTCTTTTTCGGTGTTATATGCCTCTGTTTTAAATTGTTCTGCCATTTTTGGAAGATAGTTTTCAAAGGCTTTTTGGATAGATTTCACATTCCAGATGAAAATTCCAGCATTCCAAAGATATTCTTTCGTTGCTAAGAATTTTTCTGCTGTTTCTAAATTAGGTTTTTCAGTGAAAGTTTTTACTTTGCATATTTCAGCAGACTTTTCTTCTGAAAACTGAATGTAGCCGTAGCCTGTGTCGGGGCGTGTAGGCTGTATCCCTAGCGTGATGAGATAGTCATTTTGGCTCGCTTTTTCGAAAGCAAATTCTATCTTTTCACAAAAAGTTTTTTCTTTTAAAATCAAATGGTCTGCGGGCAGTACAACGATATTAGCATTCGGGTTTATCTTTGCTATTTTATTGGTTATGTAGATATTACATGCCGCAGTATTTCTCATCATAGGTTCTCCGATGATGTTTTTCTTGTCAAGTTCAGGAATTTGAGCAGATGTCAGTTCCAAATATTCTTTATTGGTTACCACAAAAATATTTTCCACAGGGACAACCTGCTTTATTCGCTCAAAGGTCTGCTGGATCATGGTTTTTCCCGTTCCTAGAATATCATGGAACTGTTTAGGAAATTTAGCCGTACTCATAGGCCAAAAACGGCTTCCGATGCCGCCCGCCATTATGACACAATAGTTATTATTTGGGTTCATTTTTTTCGTTAGTCATTATTTTGTCCGCTCCACTCTCGCACAGGATTTGAATAAGTACATTCTCCCTGTACTGAGATTTTTGCAAAGGTAACGCTTTTTCTTCTTTTCTTCTATCTGGTAAATGTCCGTTTGATAAATAAATTTTTCCCCAATGGGCAAATCCTCCACATAGGCTTTATTATCAGAGTGTTCGCTGTCAAAATATTTTACCAGCTCTGGACTGGACATGAAGTTGGCTTTCGGATTTTTAGCAAAATTTAAAATCAAAGGTTTCAGCTCTTCGGAATAAATCGAAATACTCTCCAAAAGCATTTTCTGAAAGGTCATCTTCCATTCTTTTCCATGTGGAAGAATATTTTTCTTCTCATGAAAAGCCACTAAATGCGCAATTTCATGCGTGAAGACAAAGAAAAAAAGCTCTGGTTCCAGCGTTCCATTGATGGTTATTTGGTGGGAGTTATTAGGCATTGATTTATAATCTCCTAATTTGCTGTGCCTGTTTTTTGTGACTTTGATATGGCACATATGCCCTTCCAGCCATTTTTTTAGGTAGGGCATGCTGTTTGGAGGCAAAAATCTTTCTAATAACTCGGTAGACATCTCAAAATCAGTTAAATAAATCTCCTATAACTCCATCTTCTGGAATATCCGTTTCTTCCTGCTGTACAGGTTCTTCTTCCGCCTCTTCCTTCGGTTCTGGAATTGTGATATTTATGGATTTTATTTTCTCTTTTACGAACTGATTTCCCATTGCTTTTATCCCTTTTATAGAGATAAAGTCATCAATATCAATGGTTTCTGGCTCTTTTTCCTTTCCGTTTTTATCTTTTGCAAAGATAATTTCCGCCGTGCAGCCATCGCTGGTTCCCACAAACTCTATGAAGGATTTAGGATGCTCACTCGGCATAAAGTTCTGAATATTAGCCGTGTTTTCTAATAAAAATCGTTTGATGAAATAAATATCCTTTTCGCCGTCATAATAGATGCACGAAACTGCCTGTTCTGGATGCCATTTTTCCAAAATCAGATAATCATCATCAAAACGATTCATCAGGTCAAACGAAATTAGTTTTGCTTCGCCTTTAGTATTGATAGTCAGTATTTTATCATCTCCTTTGAAATTACCGAGCAGAACTCCTCTGCCTTCTACATTCAGCCTTCTTACACTTTCATCAAACCAAATTTTTCTCGGAGCCAGCGTGGAGATGCCCTCTTCTTTTAGTTCTATTTTTTTTACGGCATATTTCGTTACGAGATTTCCTTTAGAATCACGCCCTTTTATCGCTAAATCAGAGAAATCTATATCGATTCTATTTTTTCTGATTCTGGCATTAGGTTTTAGTAAAACACTGATGATTTCTGCCTCTCCATTTGGATTTGCAGAAAAATACAGTACTTCAGAGCCTTTTACATCCGAAGCAAGTTTGTATTCATTATTTCGGATAACTCCCGTTACCGAGAACCTTTTCATGTAATATGGGCCGTCTTTTCCCTCGCGGTAGACCATATTATAAACGGTTCTCTTGTCATTCTTTTTCCATACGCCTACATGCAGAATATCCTTTCCGATGAAGGTTTTCGCTTCCACTTTGGTCACCTGCATCGTTCCATCTTTTCGGAAAGTGATGATGTCGTCCAAATCTGAACAGTCAAAGACATATTCATCTTTTTTGAGCGAAGTTCCGATAAATCCTTCAGCTCTGTTGATGTAGAATTTCTCATTTGCTACCGCTACATTGGTCGCATCTATGTTGTCAAAAACACGAATTTCCGTACGGCGTGGCTTGTCTTTTCCATATTTTTTCTGGATGTTTTGGAAATAATTGATGGCATAATCCACCAAGTTTTCCAAATCATGTTTCACCTGCTCCATTCTGTCCTCCAGTGCAGCGA
>CAUQSG010000096.1:0-5096 GCA_963520725.1 uncultured Flavobacteriaceae bacterium
TCCCGCGATAGGAATACAAAATGAAAGAACTTTCATCCACATTTCCTAATCTTCTTGATATTGTGGTTGATTTACATTAGGATTTTGATTTAAATCACTCATAATTAAACAAATTTTAAAATTAATTCAGCTATAAATATTCCTGTAATGGAGACCAAAGACATCGTTCCTATACCTGCCATTAGTCCTGTAATTAGTCTTCTCATATTGGTGCTTTCCTTATTATAATAAGCCTGAATAAAGCCATCTAAATAAGTAGGAACTATCAGTAAAATAGTCATCCAAAAATTAAGGGATATTACACCAAATAAAAAGAATGGAAAAGAAAGATACCCCAAATGTATTCCTGTACATCTTGCACATACAGGAAACTGTTTTCCTCTCCAAAAGAAAGACCTTTCAGGTTTTCTATGGCAGAAGCTAAAATGAAGTTTTACTCTTTCTTTCTCTTTCATAATTATTTCGCAAATGTATAAAAAAAATATTATGAAAATACAAAAAAATCAATGAAATAATTACTTATTTCTAATAAAAATTAAGAAGCTCCAAGTTGATAAAAATGGTTTGAAAAAAAATCATTACTTTTGCCCCCGTAAAATATATATATGCAAAACATTAGAAATATCGCAATTATTGCCCATGTAGACCATGGGAAAACTACTTTGGTGGATAAAATCATTCATGCTACCAATATTTTTAGAAAGAGTGATGAATCAGGGGATTTGATTATGGATAATAATGACCTAGAAAGAGAAAGAGGAATTACCATTTTATCTAAAAATATCTCTGTAACTTACAAAGACACGAAAATCAATGTAATAGATACCCCAGGGCACGCCGATTTTGGGGGAGAAGTGGAAAGAGTTTTGAAAATGGCCGATGGGGTTGTTCTCTTGGTAGATGCATTCGAGGGGCCGATGCCACAAACGAGATTCGTGCTTCAAAAAGCTTTAGAATTAGGACTGAAACCAATAGTAGTTATCAATAAAGTAGATAAAGATAACTGCCGTCCAGATGAAGTTCATGACAAAGTATTTGACCTGTTTTTCAATCTCAATGCTACGGAAGAACAGCTGGATTTCCCTACATATTATGGATCATCTAAACAAGGCTGGTTTAATACAAGTTTGACTCCTGCTGATAGTATTTTACCTTTATTAGATGGGATTTTAAAACATGTTCCAGCACCAAAAGTAGAAGAAGGAGCGCTGCAAATGCAGATAACATCGCTTGATTATTCATCTTTCTTGGGAAGAATTGCCATTGGTAAAGTTACCAGAGGTTCTGTAAAAGAAGGACAGTGGATAGGACTTTCACAAGAAGGCGACAAAATAGTAAAAGGAAAAGTAAAGGAACTATATGTATTCGAGGGGTTAGGAAAGAAAAAAGTAGAGGAAGTTTTTGCAGGGGATATTTGTGCGATTGTAGGTTTTGATGCGTTCCAGATTGGTGATACTTTCGTAGATTTGGAGAATCCAGAGCCGCTACCGAGAATTGCTATTGATGAACCTACTTTAAATATGACTTTCTCTATCAATAACTCGCCGTTTTTCGGAAAAGATGGTAAGTATGTGACTTCTAACCACTTGAAAGAGAGATTAGAAAAAGAATTAGAGAAAAACTTGGCTCTTCGTGTTCAGGGAACTGATGATGCGAATACTTTCTTGGTGTTCGGTCGTGGTATTCTTCACCTTTCAGTTTTGATAGAAACGATGAGAAGAGAAGGATACGAAATGACTATCGGGCAGCCGCAGGTTATCTTAAAAGATATTGACGGAGAGAAATGTGAGCCGTATGAATCTTTGGTAGTGGATGTTCCAGAGGAATTTGCATCCAAGGTTATCGACCTAGCAACTCAGAGAAAAGGAGATCTGCACATTATGGAAACCAAAGGAGAAATGCAGCATTTGGAGTTTGAAATTCCTTCCAGAGGGCTTATAGGGCTTCGTTCCCAAATGCTTACTGCAACGGCAGGAGAGGCTATTATGGCGCATAGATTTGTAGATTATAAGCCTTTCAAAGGTGCTATAGCTGGTAGAAACAATGGGGTTTTAATCTCTAAAAACCAAGGTCAAACTACAGCGTATTCCATTGAAAAACTGCAAGATAGAGGTAAGTTCTTCGTAGACCCAGGGGAGGAAGTATATGCAGGTATGATTGTGGGAGAACAGAACAAACCTGGGGATTTAGTAGTAAATATCGTGGAAGGAAAACAGCTGAACAACATGCGTGCAGCTGGTAAAGATAAAGATGGAAGCATCGCTCCGAAAATCCTTTTCTCACTAGAAGAATGTATGGAATACATCCAGCATGATGAATGTATAGAGGTGACTCCTAACTTCATCAGAATGCGTAAAAAACTTTTATCTGAAGAAGACAGAAAAAGAGCAGAAAGAAGTGCTAAAACAGAATAACAATAAAATCCTCCAAATTTGGGGGATTTTTATTATATTTGTGCTAAACATATTTAGACTATGCAAAACAAAAAAAATGCATTTATAGGCGTTATCATAGGATGTTCAGCAGTGGCAGCTGTATTTTTGATGATGAACGGCTGTTCCCGTGTAGAGCCGAACTATGAAGGCGTTCTGATGGAAAATTACGGTAGAAACGGAAAAGCAGATTTTTCAACCGTTTCTGGGTGACAATGGACATTCTTCCCAGGGGTAGAGCTTTACCAAGTACCAATGTTTGAAACTAGTGGAGACCCACAAGCAGTGCAGGTTTCTGCAAAGGACGCGGGAGTTTTCACGGTAGATCCTTCCTATCAGTATCAGCCCATTAGAGGCAAAGGAGTAGATATAGTGTTCAATTACAAGCATTTAGGTATAAATCAGCCAGAGGTAATGATGGACAATGTAGAAAACTCTATCCTAAATAAACTGGTGACCAATGCCTACCGAGAAGAAGCCAGAAACTATACTACGGACAGTCTGATGAATAACCTTAATACATTTGAAAGACAAGTGGAAACTAGGCTAAAAAAAGATTTTGAGAATAAATTTTTTCAGCTAAACAATTTGACTTCTGGGCTTAAACCTCCTGCTTCTATGGCAAAAGCTATTGAGTTGAGAAACAATGCGATACAACAAGCAGAGCAAGTGAAAAATGAGCTCCAAGTTTCTAAAATGAACCTTGAAAAAGCCAAGATAGATGCCGAAGCTAACCGCGTAAGAGCCCAAGGACTTGACAACAAGATTTTACAAGAAAAATGGATAGAAGCCATAAGAAATACCAATAATAAAGTAATCATCACCGATGGTAAAACACCTGTAATACTACAATAATGAAACACAAAATACTTTACATTTTACTATTCATCGTAGGAAATGGAGTTCTTATTTACATAGACAGATTATGTTTCCAGAATCAGCCTGTATGGGGCTTCACGGCTATATTTTTCCATTTAATTTTGCTGATAAATTTCCCTTATAACAAGTTGAAATAAAAAAAACTCCCAATTTCAGGGAGTTTTTTATTTATAGTTTAATAGAATTTAGCCTTAGTGAATTGGCTATCACCGAAACAGAGCTGAAACTCATCGCTGCTGCTGCAAGCATAGGAGAGAGCAAAAGCCCAAAAATAGGATAGAGCAATCCAGCAGCCACAGGTATTCCCAGTGTGTTATAAATAAACGCAAAGAACAGATTTTCTTTGATGTTTCTCATCATCTTTTCGGAAAGGATTTTGGCTTTTACTATTCCATAGATATCGCCTTTTAGCAGGGAGATTTCTGCGCTGTCTATGGCGACATCTGTTCCTGTTCCCATCGCTATTCCTATATCAGCCTGTGCAAGGGCAGGGGCGTCATTGATACCATCGCCGGTCATTGCTACTATTTTTCCTTTTTTTTGTAATTCTTTGATTTTGTTGATTTTATCTTCTGGAAGGCAGTTGGCTTGATAATTTTTTATTCCTAATTCATTTGCCACAGCACGGGCAGTTGCCTCGTTATCACCTGTGAGCATGATGATTTCTATGTTTTTGCTATGCAAAAATTCTACTGCTTTTTTCGCTGTTGGTTTTAGTTTGTCGGTAAAGCATAAAAATCCTATAACCGCATTATTTTCAATAAGATATGAAATAGTGAAAGCTTTATCTTTAAGAGTTGAAATTTTTTCCTTGATTTCATCTGCTACATGGACAGCGTTTTCTGTGATGTATTTTTCATTTCCCAAGAAATATTTTTTACCACCAATTATCCCTTCAATTCCTTTTCCGACCAAGTTTTGAAAGTCTGAAACTGCCTCTATCTGCGAGGCATCAGATTTGGATAAAATAGCTTTGGATAGGGGATGTTCGCTGTTTTTATTTAATGATGCAGAAATATTGATAATTTGGTTTTCTGTATAATTTTTCGCTGGGAAAACATATTCTAACGATGGTTTGCCTTCGGTGAGCGTTCCTGTTTTGTCTGTTATAAGGACATTTATTTTTTCCATTTGTTCTAAAGCTTCGGCGCTTTTAATCAAAATACCATTTTGAGCACCTTTACCGATGCCCACCACCACAGACATAGGCGTAGCAAGTCCCAAAGCGCACGGACAGGCGATAACTAGCACAGCCAGAGCATTTACAAAGGCATTGAAAAACTTCGGTTCGGCGCCAAAAATCCACCATAAAACAAAGGTAAGAACGGAGATGAAAACCACCACAGGGACAAATACTTTGGAGACTTTGTCGGTTAGTTTTTGTATCGGTGCTTTGCTTCTGCTGGCATCATTTACCATTTTAATGATTTGAGCCAAAAGGGTTTCGCTTCCTACGCGCTGGGATTTCATTAGGAAAGTTCCATTTCCATTGATAGTCCCTGAAATTACTTGATTATCAATGCTTTTTTCCACAGGAATAGGCTCACCTGTAATCATACTTTCGTCTATGGTAGAATATCCCTCTATGATGACTCCATCCACAGGGATTTTTTCTCCAGGTTTGACTCTCAAGATGTTACCTGCCTTTATTTCATCGATTTTAACGGTTTTTTCTTCGCCATTTTCCCACAAATGAGCCTCAGAAGGGGAGAGGTTCATGAGTTTTCGGATGGCGTTTCCTGTTTTTTGATGCGCTTTGGCTTCTAATAATTGTCCCAATAACAC
>CAUQSG010000097.1:0-4861 GCA_963520725.1 uncultured Flavobacteriaceae bacterium
CCTATAATCTGTATCGTAGTAAGGAATAGAGCTACATAAAACACCCATCTCACCACTTGCAGCAGGAAAGACTGCAAAACGACATCCACCTGACGGCGCGACATCAGGTTTTTGAGGATTTTTAAGATAAACCGAATAACATAGCGCCCTGCAATATGCAATATAACAGCCCCAACGATAGCTGGAGCAAAATTAATCATATCCGTAAGCCAGCCTTTTAAAAGGCCTTCAAAATCTATTACTGAAAATTCTTTCATAATGAGTTATATTTTTTAAAGAAACAAAATTACTCCATTTTTTTGTTACCGAAAAGCAACAAAAAGTTAAATTATTCTCAATTTTTTCAGCCTTTCTTGCCTAAAAGTGCAGAGAAAGATTAGCATTAAAATTTTAAATCAAATCAATTATTAAGGTTAAAGTTTTATATACTGATTATTCAAATATTACCATAGACCTCTATATAGGCGCAGGTTAGGAGTCTTCCCTCTAAACTAGCGATGACTTTCTCTACAAAAGTCTTTACTTTTTCATCGGTAAAAATGCGTTGGCGAAGTTGTGCAATGATTTTTCGGCAAGCGGTAAGGTCAAAAATATTGCTGGTGGTACAATTGAAATGGTTTTCTACTTTGTCCCATTGCGGTTGGTATAAAGGAAATACAGATTTAAAATCTTCTGAAAGATATTTATCAAAATCTTCCATTGGGATAAAGATAGAGCGCTTGGAAACGCTATTCAAATCAGCATCTAAGGCGCTAATGATATAGCCCATACCTCTTTCAGTGGTGTCTTTTCTGCCATCCACACTTATAGTCAGTGAGGTGCTAAAAATGTGTTTTATTGCCTTTTCGACATTGTGATTGAAACGCTCGTATACACTTTCCGCTTCCCAGCGTTCGCACTCAGTTTCTGCCATTATGGTGGCTATATTTTCTTGGTGATAGAGTGCTACAGCGGAGGAAATCTCACCTTGTGTTTGTTCCAGCAGGGCTTTGGCTTTCTGCAAGGAAATAGAAAGCTCGGTTTTTAGGATTTGTATTTCTTTGAGATAGTTCATTCAATTAACAAATTACTTCATCTTAGGGCGGAAAGAGCGTTTTTTGTCAAAGCCTTTGCTGTCTATTTTTAGCTCATTGGACAGTTCTGGCGATTGTTCGGCTTGGGTTTTGAGGTCGGAAAGGTACTGCACGATGTGTTGCCATACAAAATCGGGGTCGATATAGATGCCGAGTTCCTGCAAATTCACATAGTGCGTAGCCCTATTATTACCTCTGTGGTCTTTGTTGTAAATGAGCAACAACGGACTTTTCAACACCAGCCATGGCGGTTGGTCTTCCAGCTGAAAGATATTCTGCTCGCGCGGGGCTTCCATCTGTTCCAGCAGGGTATCACAAGTAGCCGATAAGTAGGAGGTTATCCTTATCTCTTTCCCGTCATTCATCAGTGCATAGCGTTCGCCATACCACAAATCAAATAGATTGTAACGCCAATCATCGGGGTCGGCAAAATCCCAATGAGTGTATATTTTAGAGGGAGTAGCAAAGAGATGCACAAACGCAGTGCCCACATAGAGTGCCGAGTGCAAAGCCTCATCATCTGCAGCATTCTCCAAGGTAATCCAGCTCCTTTGCGGACTGCCAATACCTACCCCCGCAGGCAAGCGGCGGTCATAGACGAGGTTTTCGTCTGTGCCGTACTCAGCTACTTTATAGTCGTAGTAATCTTTGAATTTAGAAATGATTTTCATTTTTAGGGGTTAGGTTTCAGCGGATAGGGGGTAGGGGTTGAACGAAGCTGACAAGTCAGAGGACTAAAGGCTAATTCCTATTCTCTATTTCCTATTCTCTAACTTATTAAGTACCTAGTTCGGGATAATCCCAAGCGTTGTAAGTATCAGTAAGGTTGTCGTTCTCTTCTCCTTTGCAGCACAGCCACTCCAAGCCTGCACGGCGTTCCATTACGATATCTTCGTCTAAACCTGCTAAGTCCGAACCGTATATACGAGCATTTACTGTTGTCCAGTGGTAGCGATAGTGCAAGTCTAAGGCTTGTAAGATTTCTTCTATGGGGCGCAGGGTGGTATGTGCCATAAAGTCATCAAGCCCTTCAAACTCATCCATTGTATCCATTATCAAATCGCAATCGCAAATCTCATTGGGGAATGATAGTTCTTCTACGATGCCCAGAGCCCATAGTAATACCCATAATGACTCGTATTTCCAAGAGGCATTCATAGCTCCTGCCTCACTTATAGTACCTGCAATCACCTGCTGTTCCATAGGAGTTAGCAACTCGAGGGCATTGTATTTTTCCGAAAGAAAATCTTCTGCATATACTCTATCTTCTTCAGAATATTCACCTTCACTGATAGATAAAGCACACATTATAGAAGCAAATGAGCATACTGCCCGCTCAATGACTTCCTTTTTATCACGAGGGGTTACTTCCTCTGTTTCATAACGAAAGGGCAAATGTTCTATATAAGGTACTCCTTGCGACACAAGTATTGCGATACTTCTGTTTTTGCGCTCTTGCGCAGTAATTGGTTTATTATTCATAAGATTTAGATATTGAGGTTTTTCATTTTATTACTCAAAATTCATTTTATCTACAAAGCAATAGCCTTTTTTCAGGTAATAGTCATATTTGCTCCCGTAAAAAAACTTTATACTTTCTATTTTTTAGATCTAGAACTATATTCATCTATTATTTTTATCCGTTTCCGCGAGAAAAAAGTCTTTAGTAAATGGTAGTCATCAATACTCAACTTTATGTGCAATATTCGCTCTATTTTTGAGGTATAAACCTGCATACGAGGATGTATTCTCGTAGATTTTCCTTGCTTTTGGGCAAAAAAGTGAATGTGATGAATATGATGTAAGGGAATAGTATCAGTAAGCAATTCTTTATTGAAAATATAAAGTGACTCATTTCGTATTTCTAAAGCATAAAAAGTACCATTATAATTCCTTATAAAATCATAAACAGATGCCACTATAATAGCCATTAAAATAACTATTCCTAAATACTCTATAAAAGATGTGTTTTCACCTTTCTGTTTCTCCATAAAATCTCGTACTACCTCCCAAAACAACATCCCCCCAAAAAAAGCACAAAAGAAAACGAGCGACAAAACCTGTATCATTCTATCATTCACTGCTTTGACTTTAATAACAGAAGGCAATTCCTCCTTTGTATATTGATTGTAGTTGATACGCCTATCAAGTGCCCATAAATAAACAAATAAATATAACAATACAAAAAAGACCAACGGAGAGAATAAATTAATTATCTCTCCTATAAAATCATCACCAAAAACTGATAAAGGCTTCTGTAATAAAGCATATGATAGATAGAAAATAACCGCTACAATTAGAATTATGCGTGTTATTTTCAGGAGTTTTTTGGCGAAAATCCATTGATTTTTAGGGTCTTTCTTTATCTTGGAGCTCATTGGTTATAAATCTTTTAATTTTTATAGATTAAACTTTTATGGATTTTTCTCGTAAATGTATAATAATAAAAAGCTCAGCATCAAAAGCATCCAGTTATGTGGAGTCCCAAAAAGTAAAAACATAGGAACGAGCACCATAAAATCATAAAAATTCTTTTCCAATTGTATTTGGAAAGTAACTCCCTCGCGCTTATAAGCGGGCATCTCATCTATATCTATATAAGTATTCAAAATAACAAAAGCAAAAAATATCATCACAAACCACAATGCATAAAATATCAGATAGTATTTAATATCATGTCTCCTCTCCCTTTCTAAAACAACTAACAATACGAAAAAAAATGCTGATGCCACACTAAGAAACAAATATGGAACCCTTCCTAGAGAAAGCGAAAAAGGCTCACCTTCCTGCATATTTGCGACCACAAAACAGCCTGCCGCTCCCACAAAAAAAGCAATACTAAAAAGCAATGCATTTACCACAAAATGATTCTTTTTCAGAAAATTCATAGATATAAAATAATTTGCTAATTCACCAATTGGCTCATTTTTTTAGTATTTGTAATTCACCTTTTCTAAAGCCATAGGCTCTGGATTTTTGGTTACCCAAAAAGTTGCCAATTCGCAAAGGCGTTGGGTGCCAGTGCCGTCATCTTCTAAAATGTGTTTTTGAATATCGGCTACTTCCGCAAGTTCACTCTCAGAAAGTGAATTTTCCTGTTGCAGATAACCGCTAATGGCATTCAGCATCTTGCGATATTCCCTATCCCAGTTGCCCATAGCATTTCGCAGAAGTTCATCATTCACTTTACCTGCTATACGCACTACCTCGCCTTGTATTGTGGAAGCTCTACCGCTACTCGGCACCAAAAGTTCCCACGCCTGCTCGTAGCGTTTTTCCCAAGTATCGCCAGTAAGCACAATAGGTGATTTGCCATCGTGTTGTATACGGCGGGGTACAGGAGGAACATCAAAAAGTTTGTATAATTGCTGAAGAGCTACATCCCTTTTTTCCACCCATTCAGTATCGGAATCCTCACGGCGAAATTCAAAGTCCTCGCCTACACGAGTTACTTGTTCTTTTGCGTATTTGCTAGGTTTGAGTCCTGCTTTGAGATAGATCTCAGCGGCTTTGACTGCTCTCTCGATATAGCCGCTATACAATCTAGAAAGCAGACGCTCCATTACATTGTGCCCCATATTGTCTTTTGCTTTGATATCAGCACCTTTTTCAATGAGTAACTGGGCTGCTTCGGCATTATACTCAGCGAAGTGTAAAGGAGTATTTTTATATTTATCTTGCGCCTCTATATCAGCTCCTCTTTCCAATAGCAGTGCTACTTTTTCTACATTATTCACCTGAGCGTGATAGTGTAGCGGAGTGCGCTCGTATTCATCTCTCGCATTGAT
>CAUQSG010000098.1:0-4746 GCA_963520725.1 uncultured Flavobacteriaceae bacterium
ACCTTGAGAAGTTCCTGTTCCTAAAAATTTTAGCTTCATTTTGTTTTATATTTTATAAAAAATCCAGATTAATAATAACCTGGATTTCTTTTATTGATAACAAAAAACGCGATTCAACATTTATTTTACTTGATATACAACATCTTTGAATGCTTCTGGATGATTCATTGCTAAATCAGCCAATACTTTTCTATTTAGCTCGATGTTGTTTCTCTTAAGAGCTCCCATGAACTGAGAGTAAGACATTCCGTATTGTCTAGTTCCCGCATTGATACGCGTAATCCAAAGACTTCTGAAATTTCTCTTTTTCTCTTTTCTGCCTCTGTAGGCATATTGCATTGCTTTTTCTACTGCGTTTTTCGCAACAGTCCAAACATTTTTTCTTCTTCCGAAGAAACCTTTAGCTTGTTTTAAGATTTTTTTTCTGCGCGCTCTAGACGCTACAGCGTTTACTGATCTTGGCATAATTTAATTAATTTGTTTTTTTGAAAAGGGCGGAATTACATAGAATTCTCTTAGTGGCACCGTTTCAGGGTTAAACTTTTTTGAATAAAATTCTTATAAACCGAAATGATTTATAAAAACTACTTAATTGCTAATTGCTTTAAAACACTTTTCTCATCCACATTAGCAACATAAGAAGTCTGAGTAAGATTTCTCTTTCTCTTAGTTTCTTTTTTAGTCAAGATGTGGCTTTTGAAAGCATTTTTTCTTTTGATTTTACCTGTTCCAGTAAGAGCAAAACGCTTCTTAGCACCTGATTTCGTTTTTAATTTTGGCATTTTCTTACTTCTTTTATGTTATTTGTTATCAATATTTTATTTTGTTGAAAGATAAAACTATTTAGCCTTTTTCGGGCTCATCAGCATTATCATTCTTTTCCCTTCTAATTTAGGCATTTGGTCTACTTTTCCTACATGCTCCAGCTCTTGGGCAAGTTTTAGAAGTAATATTTCTCCTTGATCCTTAAAAACTATTGATCTTCCTTTGAAGAAAACATAAGTTTTTAGTTTAGAACCTTCTTCCAAGAATTTTTCAGCGTGTTTTTTCTTGAATTGGAAATCGTGTTCATCTGTCTGAGGACCGAAACGAATTTCCTTTATCACCACTTTTACCTGCTTGGCTTTCAGCTCCTTTTGTTTTTTCTTTTGTTCGTAAAGGAACTTTTTGTAATCTAAGATACGGCAGATAAAAGGCTCTGCTTTATCCGAAATTACTACCAAATCCAATTCCTGTTCCTCAGCCATTTTCAAAGCTTCAGAAGTAGGGTAGACACCAGGTTCTACATTATCACCGACCAAACGAACCTCCTTGGCTCTGATTTTGTCGTTAATCTGATGCGCATCTTCCTGTGCAGGCTTTCGCATCGGACCTCTGTTGTTAATTTTCTTTAGTGCTATCGCTTTAAATTTTAATGGTTAATATCTTATTTAATATCTGAAGACAAAGCCGCTTCTTTTTTAAAGTAAGCGATGAAATCTTCTATGCTCATCGTTCCTAAATCTCCTTCGCCTCTCTTTCTCACAGAAACAGTTCCCTCAGCCTCTTCATTTTCTCCTACAACCAGCATAAATGGCAGTTTATTTAATTCTGCATCACGGATTTTTTTACCCGTTTTTTCATTTCTTTTGTCAATCAGACCGCAAATATCGTTAATTTCCAGCAATTGTGAAACTTTTTCTGCATAATTTACATATTTTTCACTAATTGGAAGGATTGTAAACTGCTCTGGAGCCAGCCAAAGTGGGAAATCTCCCGCTGTATTTTCTAATAAAATAGCGATAAAACGCTCCATAGAACCGAACGGCGCTCTGTGAATCATCACAGGTCTGTGTTTCTCGTTATCACTTCCTGTATACCAAAGGTCAAATCTCTCTGGCAAATTGTAATCCACTTGGATTGTCCCAAGCTGCCAACTTCTTCCCAAGGCATCTTTCACCATGAAATCTAGTTTTGGCCCGTAGAATGCAGCTTCTCCGTATTCTACCACAGTATTTAGTCCTTTATTTTTAGCAGCGGTAATAATTGCATTTTCTGCTTTTTCCCAGTTTTCATCAGAGCCGATGTATTTTTGCTTGTTTTCAGGGTCTCTTAATGAAATTTGAGCCGTAAAATCAGCAAATCCAAGGCTGCTGAATACATACAACACCAAGTCTATAACTCCTTCAAACTCAGATAGTAATTGGTCTGGAGTACAGAATAGGTGGGCATCATCCTGAGTAAAGCCTCTTACTCTGGTAAGTCCGTGTAACTCACCACTTTGCTCATATCTATATACTGTTCCGAATTCTGCAAATCTCTTTGGTAAATCTTTATAAGACCACTGGCTTGTTTTGTATATTTCGCAGTGGTGAGGGCAGTTCATCGGCTTTAATAAAAATTCTTCTCCTTCGTGTGGAGTTTTTATCGGCTGGAATGAATCTGCACCGTATTTTTCGTAATGTCCAGAAGTTACATACAAGTCTTTGTGACCGATGTGCGGCGAAATTACGAATTCATATCCTGCTTTTTTCTGTGCTTCAGAAAGGAAGTTTTCTAATTTTTTTCTTAGTGCAGCGCCTTTTGGAAGCCAAAGAGGAAGCCCTGCACCTACTTTTTCAGAAAAGGCAAAAATTCCTAATTCTTTACCTAGTTTTCTGTGGTCACGGCGTTTTGCTTCTTCCAATCTTTCCAAGTATTCGGTAAGTTCTTTTTGTTTTGGGAAAGAAATACCATAAACTCTGTTAAGCTTCTTATTTTTTTCGTCTCCTCTCAAGTATGCTCCTGCTGCATTTAGGATTTTCACAGCTTTTATAAGTCCTGTGCTAGGGATATGCCCTCCACGGCATAGGTCTGTGAAATTATCATGAGTCACAAAAGTGATTTCTCCATCAGTAAGGTTTTCTACTAATTCCTTTTTAAATGGATTATCAGCATATTCTTTCAGTGCATCTGCTTTGGATACTGGATAAATTCTAAAAGCTGAATCTTTCTTTGCATTTTCCAGCATTTTTTTCTCAATTTTTTCAAAATCTTTCTCAGAAAGAATTTCTCCATCAAAATCCACATCATAGTAAAATCCATTTTCTATGGCAGGACCTATGGTAAGCTTCGCATTAGGATAAAAATCCAAAATAGTCTGCGCTAAAACATGGGCAGAAGAGTGCCAGAAGGCTTTTTTACCCATATCGTCATTCCATGTTAATAACTGAACCGTGGCATCCTCCGTGATAGGGGTAGAGACTTCTACTTGTTTTTCATCTACTAGTGCAGAGATGGTATTTCTCGCAAGACCTTCGCTAATTGATTTGGCAATTTCCAAAGGAGTTATTCCTCTGTTAAAATCACGCTGATTGCCGTCTGGAAAAGTTATTTTTATCATAGTATTAAAAAATTGAATGGCAAATCTACAAAATAGAAGTGAAATTATGAATATTTTTAGACCTAAAAAACTTATTTTTGTTTATAATTTAAATAAAAATGCAGTTTAGAATTCAATCTTTCCCTCCAATAATATCAAAAAAGTCTAAAATCTTGATTTTGGGTTCTATCCCTGGGGTTAAATCTTTGGAGAAACAAGAATACTATGCGCATCCTCAAAATCATTTTTGGAAATTATTATTTTGTATGTTTGGGGAGGAGTTTTCTGCTGATTATCAAGATAGATTAGAGCTTTTAGAAAAATATCATATCGCACTTTGGGACACCATAGAGAGCTGCGAAAGGGAAGGAAGTCAGGATGTGAAAATCAAGAATGAAACAGCCAATCAAATCCCAGATTTGCTGGACAAACACCCTAATATAAAGGCTGTTTTCTGCAATGGTCAAAAATCTTATAAAAATCTCATCAAATTATTAGGCTCGGATTTTCATTTGCCTATTATACTTTTGCCTTCGACAAGTCCATTGCATACTATTTCTTTTGATAAAAAATTAGAAGACTGGAAAAAGATTTTGGAATATCTTTCTTGATTTAACTTGAATTTAAGGGCTGTTTGAGGCGTTGATGAAAATAAAACTTGACAAAGGCATTTTAAGATTGTATATTTGCCGACTTATTTTAATTTTAAAAAATATAAAATCCGTAAATTTTATTCAAATGAAAACATCTAATTTTAATTTCCATTTGCCAGAGCACCTTTTGGCTGAACATCCATCAGAGCACAGAGATGAAGCAAAACTAATGGTTCTCAATAGAAAAACAGAAACCATAGAGCATAAACTGTTCAAGGATGTGATTGATTATTTTGATGATGGAGATTTATTTATCTTTAATAATACTAAGGTTTTCCCTGCAAGACTATACGGAAACAAAGAAAAAACTGGGGCAAGAATAGAGGTTTTTCTACTTAGAGAACTTGACCGCGAAACCCGTGTTTGGGATGTTTTGGTAGATCCTGCAAGAAAAATAAGAATAGGGAATAAACTTTTCTTTACTGAAGATGAATCTTTGGTGGCAGAAGTAATTGACAATACTACTTCTCGTGGAAGAACGCTAAGATTCTTATTTGATGGTAGTTATGAAGAATTCCGTCAAAAACTAAAAGAATTGGGAGAAACTCCACTTCCTAAATACATCAAAAGAGCAGTAGAGCCAGAAGATGCAGAAAGATACCAAACTATCTACGCCAAAGTAGAAGGTGCAGTGGCGGCTCCTACGGCTGGACTTCACTTTTCTAAACACCTTATGAAGAGGCTGGAAATCAAGGGAATTAACTTTGCAGAAGTTACGCTTCATGTAGGTTTAGGAACATTTAACCCGATAGA
>CAUQSG010000099.1:0-4742 GCA_963520725.1 uncultured Flavobacteriaceae bacterium
TATCGCTTCTGTATTTTTGCGTACTATTTTTAAGAAAAAACAAATTTTTAAAAAGCATAGCTTACTTGCTATTACTTTTATTGAGCCTTAATTTCATGCTTTCTGCTTCTTGTTTTTTTATTTATAAACAAGGCTTCAATGTTGGGATGACGCTCAGTATTTTAGAAACAAATGTTTCTGAAAGTCTCAGTATGGTCAAAACATTGATTTTACCAATTATTGTGACAATCATCTTCTACATTATTTTGTTACTTATCTTTATTGGAGGAAGTAAGATCATAGACAAAAATTTCACAAAAAATAAAATCTTGATTATTTTTTCTTTCTTATGGCTTATTTTCCCAATTTTATTTTTTATTAAACATAAATATATAAGTAATAAAGGTGGAGGTTTGATGGTAAAAAATGCAATATACCATTATTCAGATTTTATCGCGGCACAAGTATTGAAAAAAGATATAGAAGGAATAATAAATACAAAAGTTAGTTACAATTTAATAACCACAGGCGAACAGCCTATAGAAAATATTGTAGTTCTGATAGGTGAATCTGTAAGGAAGCAAAATATGTCTCTGTATGGCTACCAGAGAGAAACTACACCTAATGAAGCTGCAGAGAGAGACAATATGTTGCTTTATCAGAATGCATATTCTCCAGCAGCTATTACTAATATGTCTGTTCCTATAGTTTTAAGTAATATTGATATTAATAATTATCAGAAAGAATTAAAAAAACTTGGTGATAATATTGTAAATGCTGCTAACCACTCGGGTTATAATACTTTCTGGTACAGTACACAAGGAGGAGCTCATGGAATTACAGCCATTGCTACTTATTCTAAAAATAAAAAATTCCTCAATGGATATGATGAAGCTGTTATTCCGTATTTAAAAGATGCTTTAAAAGATTCTTCTCCTAAAAAACTAATAGTTCTTCATATCAATGGAAGTCATCCTTATGCATGTGATAAATATCCTCCTAAAGAAGCTGTATGGGAGGGAGGCATAGACGAATGCTATGATAATTCTATAAGATACACAGATAAGATTATTGGACAAATTTTTGAGCAGCTTAAGGATAAAAACTCTGTTTTAGTCTATTTTTCTGACCATGGGCAGATTAAAGAAAATGAGATTTATAAACATGGTGATTATAGAGAAGCTGTACAAGTACCCTATTTTGTGTGGTTTTCTCCATCTATAAAAACGGATAAAAAAGGACAAAAAATAGAGGAGCCAACTTCCATTACCACAGTTTATTCTAAAGTTTTAGAACTAATGGGAACAAAAAATCCTAAAACAGTGGACAACACAGGAAAATATTTAAGATTAGACTTAAATACGATAAAATATAATGATTTGAAATAAATTTTAATTAAATTTGACAAAAAATTATTCCAATGCAAGATATTATTTTTGAACTAATTGAAAAAGAAAGACAAAGACAAACGAATGGTATAGAGCTTATCGCTTCTGAGAATTTCGTTTCTGATGATGTTATGAAAGCTATGGGCAGCGTTCTTACGAACAAATACGCAGAAGGCTACCCAGGGAGAAGATATTATGGCGGCTGTGAAGTGGTGGATGAAGTGGAGCAGTTAGCCATAGATAGAGCAAAACAGCTTATCGGGGTGGATTATGTGAATGTTCAGCCTCACTCTGGTTCTCAGGCAAATGCAGCGGTATATTTGGCTGTGCTGAAACCTGGTGATACAGTGCTGGGAATGGACTTGTCTATGGGAGGACACCTTACGCATGGTTCACATGTTAATTTCTCTGGAATCAACTTTAGACCCGTATTTTACGGTGTTGAGAGAGAGTCAGGGAGAATAGACTATGAGCAAATGAGACAAGTTGCCCTAAAAGAAAAACCAAAGATGATAATCGCGGGATTTTCAGCCTATTCCAGAGATTTAGACTATGCTAAATTCCGTGAAGTAGCAGATGAAGTAGGAGCTACACTTTGGGCAGATATCGCTCACCCAGCGGGACTTATCGCTAAAAAGTTATTGAATTTGCCTTTTGAGCATTGCCACATCGTTACTACAACGACTCACAAAACCCTGAGAGGGCCGAGAGGAGGGATGATTATGCTTGGAAAAGATTATGAAAACCCATACGGACACAAGACGCCAAAAGGAGAAACTAAAATGATGAGCGCCGTTCTGGATGGCGCTGTATTCCCAGGAATTCAGGGAGGGCCGCTGGAGCATGTAATCGCTGGTAAAGCGGTGGCTTATGGCGAGGCTCTTGACCAAAAATTTGAGGTGTATGCGAAGCAAGTCATTGCAAATTCCCAAGCATTAGCTAAAGCTATGATAGACAGAGGTTTTGATATTGTAAGTGGTGGAACGGATAATCACCTGATGCTCATTGACCTAAGAAACAAGGGAGTAAATGGAAAAGAAACCGAAAAAGCTTTAGTAAAAGCGGATATCACTTGTAACAAAAATATGGTTCCATACGATGATAAATCGCCGTTTACCACTTCGGGGATTTGACTAGGAACTGCGGCGTGAACGACTCGTGGGCTGAAAGAGGCTGATATGCCAGTTATCGCAGATTTGATAGACGAAGTTATAAAGAATATCAATGATGAAAAAGTCTTAGATGGAGTAAAAGTCAAAGTAAATGACCTGATGAAGGGAAGAGCATTGTTTAATGCATAAAATCATATTTAATTATCATTAAAATTTTAATTTTGCCAAGGTTTTATAACTTTGGCAAAGTTTTTAAGTAGATATGTAGATATGGAAGAAAAAAGAAAATCATACACTTTTGAGGAGATTAAACAAAAACTGGTGAATTACTGCATTTATCAAGACCGCTGCCATCAGGAAGTGGAACAAAAAATGCAGGATTTTCTGCTGATTCCAGAAGCTAAAGATGAAATAATGCTTTATCTAATCAATGAAAATTATCTCAATGAAGAGCGATTTGCCAGAAGCTACATCAGAGGAAAATTTTACCTGAAAAACTGGGGCAGGATAAAGATAAAAAATCACCTAAAATTCAAAGGAATTTCCGAAAAACTCATCAACAAATGCATGGACGAGATAGATGAAGCCGATTACCAAAAGACCATAGAAAAGCTGTATAACGCCTATTTTTCCGAGCAGAAAGGTCTAAAAAACTATCAAAAAGCCATGAAAACCGTGCGCTATCTCATATCAAAAGGCTATGAGTATGAGCTGATTAGGGAAGTAGTGCAGGAATAAGATTTTATAGGAAAACCCAGCCCTCAAAAAGGCTGGGTTTTGGATTTAATTATTTCAAAGATTTTACTTTGTTGAGATGCCATTTAAGTCTTTCAAAAGAGCCATTGTCTAGTGCTCTTTGTCCTGTCAACATACCAGAGAAAAACACAATAGTATCCTTAAAATCAGGATTATTAATGATTCTATAAGTGCCTATAGTATCATCAAACTCAAATTCAAAATTCATCATATTACTTTTTAATAAATTTCTTGCAAAAGTATCGCAGACTACGATAATTTCAGGATTTATTTTTTTGATGATTTCTTTTGAAATTTCCAATTGTTGTTTGATAAAGTCAGGCTCTTTATTTTATTGTAAAAATCTTTTACACTTTGATGCTTAGTCTCTCTAATATACAATAAATCAAGAAAAGTCCAATCGTTTTTGTTTTCTACAAGAAGAGGAAATCTTCTAAAATATCGGTCATTATTATTAGTTGCATCAAAACTTTTATAATATTCTTCTTTTTTTGCTTGTTTTTCTCTGAAAGAAGGATTTAGGCCTATGAATAGCACTTTTCTTCCTGTGTGGAACTGCGAATAAACATATTTTCTGTTGATAATTTTTTGTAGTTCAGGGTCTTGGGATTTGTAATTCTCAAATAAGTTTTTGATTTTTTCTTCGTAAATTTTATACATAATTCTATAATTTTTAATTTTAATATTCTATTTCAAATCGTTGCACACCTATGAGTTCTCCATTTACACAGGTTGTTTGTTGTATCATATTTCCATATTCATCATAAACCTGTTCGATATTGAAAATATCTGTTTCTGAGCCATTTTCATCATATTCTTGGAAAACCACATCGGTGATGTTTCCATTGGTGTATTTTATATTTGTTGTCTTTGTTAGCACATCACCATTGAAATTTTCTTTGTATTCACTGATGATTTCTTTTTTGTCATTGTATTCATACTTGTATATTTCTTTTGTAGTATGATGTTTTGAGTATTCTATTATTTCTACCTTGTTATGTTGGTCATCGTATTTTATAGTCCTTTTCGTTCCACCAAGGTCATAATCATTAGAAGTATCACGCTCTCGAAAAGAAATACTATGGGATTCCTCTATCATATCATTCTTTTCATCATATTTGGCGCAAATTTTATGATGTACAAATTCTATCATTTCATCCAAAATCTCTCCACATTCATTAGAGTACTCATATATGGAGCATTCTGTCTTATTTCCTCGTTCATCGTATTGATACGAAACTTTTTTGGGATGAATATTTTCTTTATCACAAGCATTCTCTTCTACAAGTCTCCCTTTATCATCATAGGAATATATTGTTTTATAAGTATAATCATCTGTCAAAGGATGTTGTGACTCTCCATTTCTCTCATACTTTTCAGTTAGTTTTCCTTCTTTGTCGTAGATATAGCTTGTTGTTTCTGTGGTATATTCACTTTGGTCATCAGACCAACATCTATGTTTTTCCTCCAAAATATTTCCATTTTGGTCATAGTGGAAGGTGTATTC
>CAUQSG010000100.1:0-4441 GCA_963520725.1 uncultured Flavobacteriaceae bacterium
ATTTAGTATATCATCGGTCTATGGTTCTAATGTAAAACTCTCAAGATGCAGATAATGCGCTGAATATCCGTATTTCTCTATATTAGAAATCACTTCCCAGATAGGCTCGGAATGGTATTTTTGCTCGATTTTTACCATCAGAACAGGTTTGAATTTTTCTATGGTTTCTTTGGCGCCTTCCAGCACGGAGAGTTCTTGCCCTACCGTGTCTATCTTTATGAAATCCAGCCTTTCCAGTTCCTTTTTTTCTGTTTCTCTTTGTTGGCACCAGCTGTCAAGAGTGATGCATTCTGCTTTTTGCGTGGCTATTGTTGTGTCCTCATCTTCTGTAATGTTGTCCAGCAGGGTGCTTTCCTCGTGGATTTTTTCTTTGTTGAGGACAGGAATCATCAGTTCAGCCTTCTTATTTTCATTGGATAAGGCTTTTTGATAAAAATTGATTTTAGGAAAAAGATTTTTGAGTCTTTTACAAAGGATTTTATTTGGCTCAAAAACATGAATGTTTTCAGGGAAAAGAATGTAATCCAGCCAATAAACATAATCTCCCCAGCCCGCTCCGATGTCTATGAAAACAGCTTTCTGCGGCAGGAAATCTTTCAGCCAAAGCAGCTCTGGTTCTGCATTTCTCTCAAAAATATTTTCTTTATCCAGACGGATAAGTTTTTTATAAAAACGACTTTTATAAATAGTAGGAGAAACGAACCAAAAATTCTGTGCAAGAGCATAGTAGGGATTAATCATGCTGTAAATTTTTCCAAACCACAAAACTACGATATTTACACAGATTTTAGATGAAAAATCTCCACAAAAAAATCAGAGATAAATTTTATCTTGTCATAAAGGTGTATTGATTTTTGATTTTCAGACAAAAAGAAAGGTAGAATTTATTACCTTTGCACAAATTATTTAAGAACAAAATGAGTAGAGATAGAAAAAGTTTTTCGGGAAGAAGGGATAACAGAGAAGAAAGTAGAGGAAGCCAAAATAGAAATAAATTTGAGAAAAGGGACAGACCATCTGCTCCTAAAAAGTTTTATAAAAAACCTGATGAGCAGGAGGATAAGGCTAAATCCTTTATTCTGAAAAGAAAATTGGACAAAATAAGCAAACAGGTTGAAAAAGATACAATTAGGCTTAATAAATACATCGCTAATTCTGGAATATGCAGCAGGAGAGAGGCCGATGAACTGATTACACAAGGACTAGTGGAGGTCAATGGGAAGGTGGTTACAGAAATGGGATACCAAGTTCAGAAAACGGACAGAGTGGTTTTCGATGGACAGAGTATAACTCCAGAAAAGCCTGTGTATGTGCTTCTTAACAAGCCGAAAGGATATATCTCTACGACAAAAGATGAGAAAGCGAGAAAGACCGTGATGGATTTGGTAGCGAACGCCTCGCCGTATCGTTTGTTCCCAGTGGGCAGGCTGGATAGACAGACCACAGGGCTTATTCTTTTGACGAATGACGGGCATTTGACTAAAAAACTGACTCACCCATCTTTCGGAGTGAAAAAAATCTATCATGTTACTTTGGATAGAAAACTAAGCGTGGAGGATCTGCGCACGATAGCAGATGGAGTTCGTCTAGAAGAGGGCGTAGCAGAGGTGGACAGCATCTCATACATCGAAGGAAAACCTAAAAATGAAGTGGGAATAGAGATTCACATCGGTTGGAACAGAGTGGTAAGAAGAATTTTTAAGAAGATGGGCTATGAAGTGGAGGCTTTGGACAGAGTGATTTTTGCAGGGCTTACCAAGAAAAATATCAAGCGAGGACACTGGCGAATTCTCACTGAAATGGAAGTGAATAACCTAAAAATGTTATAAAAAATAGAAGTGATAAATACCCTTTTTGTGTTTATCACTTTTTAATTTAAAATACTGAATTTAGAATGGTTTTAGTAACGGGAGCAACAGGGATTTTAGGAAGAGTATTGGTTTTAGAACTCCTTAAAAAAGGCAAAAAAGTGAGAGCTGCCAAGCGAAAAAGCAGCAATATAGAAGAAGTCAAAAAATCTTGGTTCTTTTATACGACAGATGCTGAACGGCTGTTTGAACAGATAGAGTGGGTGGATGTGGATTTATGGGATTTAGATTCGCTCAGAGCGGCTTTGGATGGTGTGGAGGAGGTCTATCACGCCTCTGCAAAAGTGAGTTTTCACCCGAAAGACACCCAAGAAATGCTCAGAACCAATGTAGAAGGCACTAAAAATATGCTCTATATAGCCGAAGAAAAACAGGTGAAAAAGTTTCTTTTTGTGAGTTCTATTGCGGTTTTGGATGAGGTGAATGAAAATGGGATCATTGATGAAAATTCGCAGTTTAACCCAAAAGAAGAGCATTCTGGATATGCGCAGTCTAAATACCTTGCAGAGATGGAGGTCTGGCGGAGCTCAGCAGAGGGGATGAATACCATTATCATCAACCCTGGTGTCATCATCGGCACAGGAAACTGGGGGAACAGCAGTGGAGAACTTTTCACTACTTTTGAGAAAAATCCATTTACTTTTTCAGGGGGAACGGCCTATGTGGATGTTTGTGATGTGGCTAAAATAGCAGTGGAACTGATGGATAAAAACAAATTCGGCGAGCGGTATATTATCCTTTCTGAAAACCGAAAATATCAGGATTTATCCGATATAGTAAGGCTTAAATTAGGAAAATCCAAAACGAAAATCCTTCCAAAGCCTATTCTGAATTTTGCATATTGGTTGAATGTCCTTTTGGGGTGGCTTATCCCAAGTTTAAAGAGAGTTACCAAGAGCAATATAGAGACAGTTACCAGCTTTACGCCGATTTCTAATGAGAAAATAAAACGAGAACTGAATTATAATTTTATTCCTATCAATGAAAGTATTGATTTTCATTTGGGAAATTATAAAAACCGAAAATTGTAAATCATTATAAATCAATGAAATGACTAATATAGAGCTGATACAGGAATGGTATAAAAATCAGTGTAATGGCGACTGGGAGCATGAATATGGAGTGAAAATAGAAACTCTGGATAACCCTGGCTGGATTGTCAGCATAGATTTAGTGGGTACTTTTTTGCAAGGGTTTGAATATCAATATTCTAAAAAAAGCGAAGAGGACTGGATAGAGCTGGTGTCTGATGGTGAAGTTTTTAGGGGAGCGGGAGATTTTCTAAAACTTGATGAAATTTTAGACAAATTTATCAATGAATTTGCATTACCCAATATTAAAAATACAAAGCAGATTTATGAAATATACGAGGAAATACCTTTGTCCATAGGGCTTAATGTATATAGACAGCTTAATGCTATGCCTATTAGTTTGACAGAATTTGAGATAGTAGAAATTCCAGAATGTGATTTCAAAGACCTGAAAGTAGTGGATATAGAAGATTTTCAAAAAATGACTTTCCAAGAAGGCGAAATAGACAGCAGATACAAGGTAGGCGACAGCGTGTCCTGCGACCTAAAAACGCTCTATGATGGGATAAATCTTGTTATAAAAAATTAAAATCAATCCCAAAGTAACAAGCGTTGCCTATTTAAAATTTTGTTTTGCTTGTTATAATAGTTTATTTTTGTCCAAAATAAAATTTTGTTTCAGAAAATAATCATATTTCCTTTTGTGATGCTGGTTCGCTTTTATCAGCTCGCCATTTCGCCGTGGCTGGGGAGCAACTGCCGTTATCAGCCCACATGTTCTCAGTATATGCTGGAAGCCCTGAAAACCCACGGTCTTCTGAAAGGATTATTTTTAGGAACAAAGAGAATTTTGAGCTGTCATCCATGGGGAGGCAGCGGTTATGACCCAGTTCCACCTAAAAAAAGAAAGTAAATTTAAAATGAAAGATAAAATAAGATTTTTTATTCTGTTTGCATTGTTGCCGTTTCAGTTGTTCTTTTCACAAGAATACAAAAATGGTTTTTCTGACGGAAGTATAGTAACTAAAAAGGGAAGTACTCCCGTAAAAATATTTGTAAGTCCTGATATGAAGCAGGTTTATGATGCTCTCGGTTCAGAGAATGCAGATGTATTGGTTATTCTTAATAAATACAATACAGAGCTGTCTGGTCAGAGAGAATATGAGTATTTGGCTCCATATTATGAGGAGTTTAAAAAGAAAGGCTATTTTATTCTTAATGAGAATTTTATGCCTGTTGGTGAGGAAGGAATGTCCGCAGAATCCCTCAAAAACTACAAATATATTTTGAAGTCCAATCAGCTGACAAATCTGGATTCACAGATGAGTAATATGGTATGGCTAAATACCGAGTTTAGCATTTGGAATCCTAATGAAGGCATAGACATTTTTGGTTTTAAACTGAGATATTACGGGCTGATGTTTGTTTTTGCTTTTGGATTTGGAATTTTGATAATGAGACAAATATTCAAAATAGATAAAGTAGATGAAAAATTCATAGATCCGCTCTTTACATGGACATTGCTGGGAACTATTTTTGGGG
>CAUQSG010000101.1:0-4332 GCA_963520725.1 uncultured Flavobacteriaceae bacterium
GTTGCTTATAATCCTTTTTGGGAGTTTGACGAAAATGACAATTTAAAATTATAATTCAAAATGACAGAAACGGAACAAACCCTACGCCAGCGCTTCACGGCTTTCTTACAAGCAATGTATGAGTGGGAAACTCAAGCCAACAGAGTTGAAGAAGAAGAAGTGGAGAAAAAGAAAACCCTCTCTTGGGAAGACTTTTGCAAAAAGCAAACCGAGCTGCGCATCCCTATTTATGAGGAATATGTAACCAATCGCGAACGCAAAAACGGTGGTGCTGAATACACCAGTCACTTCTTTCCTCCTAACTACGACCCTTCTAAAGAAACCATTACCGAAGTGCAAATCACGGGTAAAAAAGCCTCTATATTTACCGATAGAGTCTATGCCGGAATGAATTACAAGCGCGAGTACAAGTACAAACTTATAGAAGATCGTTGGTTATTAGATACTATCAAAGAACAGTATTTGCCTGAAAACAAAGACTCTGAAAAGTGGAAGAGTGTGATTATATAAAAACATATACAATAAAAGAAACTTTTATAAAGTATGCTTATACCCTAATCTGAAAATGAAACATAAAACAATCTTATTTGCCCTTTTAGGAATATTGACAGCTGTTTTTATACTTGTAAGATACGGCTTATTTATAGTATATTGGTTCACAACCCCTAATGCTTTAGAACGAACTGAAGCCGAAAAACAGCTTATAGAACATTTTAAAGAAGTATTTAAAACCAATGAAATAACTACCACTCCCGAATATGATATAGAAAAAGATACTACCTATACGGTATATGTACAGAATATCCCTTGCGCTGATACTTTATCTTCCAAAGAAAAAGCTATCTACATAAAAAACAAATTGGATAGTATTGCCTTAAAACCAAGATTTAAGCACTATATCATTCATTTAGGGTATGAATGTAACACTTATACCAATCATCAGTATGAATATGAATACACAAGAAATTACAGAAAATGAAAGAAAGTATTAAAATAAGTATCTTATCCGTGATTGTTGGTAGCCTCCAAATGATTTTATTCCTACCAAATGGATATTCTTGTATCGATGGAAAAAGCGATATTGTTACAGGGATTTTACATTTTATGCCTATCCAATTTTGCTTTGTATTTTTATATAGCATTATTTTTAAGCCTATTGAAAAACCTATTGCTAAGTATATTTTGCTTCTTATTGTCTTGGCTTTTTGGTTATATGCTAATAAAGTGGAATTTTCTCATCGATATGCTTGCTGGTCAACCTATTCAGAGGAGGAAATAAACATAAATGTTTTATACGATTCCATCATTCCTTGTATTATTTGTATTTTTTCTTTTTATGCTGGAATATTCTATTTAGGAAAAAGAAAAAAATCACAAAACTCTAATACGAAAAGTGGCTCTACAAGGAAATTATAGGTAAAAATATAGACACTATGGAAAATATTTTATAAATCTTTTAGTCGGTCTCCCATGTTTTTGGGTTTTTGACATCAACGACTTTTGCACGAAAAAAGCACACAAAATTTCACCATTTTATTGGGTTTATTGAATGTTTTACCTAAATTTACAACCTA
The DNA here is from genome assembly GCA_963520725.1 of uncultured Flavobacteriaceae bacterium. Classification (GTDB taxonomy): domain Bacteria; phylum Bacteroidota; class Bacteroidia; order Flavobacteriales; family Weeksellaceae; genus JABCPE02. Next base: position 1,575 of record CAUQSG010000101.1, read on the forward strand.
TATTAATCAGGCTTTATAGCTACCTCAGTAGGATTTATCCTGCTTTAGAGTCTCAAGTTAAAACTGTAAATTAAATATTTGTCATGGATGATTTTACCTCTCTCATAAAGTGGCTAGTAATTTTTATTATAGGTTGTATTTTATGTTATTATAAACTATCTAAAAATGAGAATTTTATAAATAAAAAACTATCTAAAACAGAAATATCTAATAATGTAGATAGTTTTAAAATATGGATATTGATACTATTATTAATTTTTGGAGGATTGATGAACATTTTTCGTCTTTTATTTTGATTAATCAAAAATATATTTCCTTATAAATATGTTATCCCTGTTTTAGAGTCTCAAGTTAAAACTGTAAACTAAGAGTTATGAATGAATTATATATACATATGTTAATAATTATAATCAGTTTATTGGCTTTTATTTTGGGAATTAAATTAATTTTAATAAGGATAAAAAATCATAAGACAGATAAAAAATTACATGGACTTGAAAGATCAATAAAAGGACTTAATAACATGAGAACTGATGGTCTTGCTTTGGTTTTAATTTTAGGAGGTGGTGCTAATTTTTTGTTTTATACAAGTAAAGTATTTATAATAATTTTAGAATTATTTAATTGAGCCTTAAGGTAATGTCCCAAATGTGTTGTTTTTATTATAAAAAATATTAACTCTCTAATAAACAGAACTAACATAATAAAATAAAAACCATAATATAGACAAGCATAAACCTATCTATATTATTTTTATGCAAGAATAATGATGTATATGACTGATTTTCATACCTCACGCCACATTATTCAAAAAATATGGATCTCGCACCAGTTAAGGAATTGAAACTGATTTTAAATTCAAAATCAAACTTCATAAAAAGTATCAATCGCACCGTTTGGGAGTTAAAAAAGCAAGAGGCACGATATTATTCGTGCCTCTTGTTAATTATCATTTATACTATTAAAAGCATTTGAAACGGAATTTGTGTAAAAAATAGAACAAGAATGTATACTGCCTACATTCTTGCTTTTCATATAGGAATAAACCCACTATCAGCCGTTACTTCTTATTCTGCTCAGGGTTTCCTGCGTAATCCCAAGGTAAGAAGCCACCATACCGAGCGGCGCCCTTAGTATGATGCTGGGATTTTTCTCCATCAGGTGATTGTATTTTTCTTTTGCGGTCATGTATTGCAGGGAAGCTATCCGCTCCAGCATCTGCGTCATTAGTTTTCCCAGAACGAATCTGCTGAACTCGGAATACTCCTTAGAGACATTCAGTGTAGCTTCCAGCTTGTGATAATCACAGGAAACGATGACGCTTTTCTCTATCGCCTGTATGCCGTAGCGCGAGGGTTCGCCGTTGTAGATGGTATCTATCTGTGCCATGATTTTGCCCTCGGTGTAGAAATTACTCGTGATATCTTTGCCTTTTTCGTAGTAAAAAGTCCGCGTAAGACCTTCCTCCACGAAATATATCTTTCGGTTAAACTGCCCGCAGCCGCTTATTTCGCAGCCTTCTTCGTAAAATTCTCTGATACACTCTTTTTCAAAAAAAGCCTTAATCGTCTCGTTAATCGTCACATGCTGACTGAGATAATCTAATATCATTGCTGAAATTTTGGTGCAATTTACTAAAAAATGCCTTGACTTTTCAGCCAAGGCATTCAAACAAACAAACTAAACATATAACAACCACTTTACCCTCTTCATTTTGTCTATTTTTTTAGGTTTAAAAATTTTCTTCTTCCTCTTCTTTTTCTACTGGCGAAAGCTTTCTTACTTTTAATTTTAAAGCCAAAACACACAGCACAAAATAAACTGCCATTAAAATCAGCAAATGCTGAAGATATGGATAAGTCAGCTCAAAACTTCCCTTTTGGATAAGGATAATCTTAAAGGCTTCCAAAAATGGCGTCAGCGGAATGATGTTCGCCAAATATTGTATCGCTGTGGGCATCGCACTGCTTGGCCAAGTAAATCCACCGATGATGAACGCCGGCGAAGCGATAATCATCAGAAACTGTGTTGCCTTCAAGGCATTTGGTAAGAGAACACTGAAAAGCGCGCCCAAAAATGTGCAGGTCATAATGAAAACCGTAGCAAGAATCGCAAATCCAAAGATGTTTTCTAAAACAGGTATTTTAAAATACCAGCCCATCGCCGAAAGTATCAGCACATTCACCACGGAAATTATCCAGATAGGAAGAGATTTCATAATAAGCATTAGAATAGCAGGACTGCCTTTATAATTCTCCAAGAAAGATTTTCTACGGAAATCTGAAGCGAAACTCACCGCCATAGCAAGCAGTACTACCTGCTGGAAAACCACGCCCATCATGGCAGGCCACATGAAAATAAGATAGTTGGAAGTGGTATTAAACATCGTGATGTAGTTCGCCTTGAAGGGTTCGTACTGCATCTTTGCCTGTTCTGAATTGGCACCTCTTTTTTGGAGGGTTTTCATTTCCATTCCTGCGGACAATGTCCCGAGTGTCACCTGAATCGCTTTGGAGGAGAAATTCGCAGTAAGAACATTTCCTGTATTTACATAAACATTTATTTCAGGATATTTTCTCAGCAATATATCTTTCTCAAAGTTTTCAGGGATTTTCACCACTGCGGCAGCTTTTGTCTTGATAACTTCATCTTCCAGTCTTAGTGGCTCTTGGGCATAGTGGAGGACTTTTATCGTTTTATTGTCTCCCAGCATATCCACCACTGTGGAGGATGTGGGTGTGTGGTCTTGGTCTATGAC
>CAUQSG010000102.1:0-4252 GCA_963520725.1 uncultured Flavobacteriaceae bacterium
TTCCCAGAGAGATTCTCTTGGTTTGGTAGCGGTATAGTCATACTCTTTGGACTTATACTTGTTTTTATAATTTTCTGGAAAAGTTTTAGGGAAAATTACATCATCGGTTTCCTTTATGGAGTTCAGTAAAGAATCCATTTTCCGCTCCTCATAGGCATTATTATCTAATATCTCCTCTGGAACATCATCTAGTTCTATTTCATCTGTTGAAGCTTGTCCGTGAAAAAGCCCTAAACTGCCGAAGAAAATTAAAAGTGCAACAAACTTAAATCTCATTCCGTCCAATAGTTTCGATTTCAGATAAATCCATTTTTCTATGAAGGTCAGTGCGGTTGTCATAGTACATCAGTCCAGCATTTACATAAATCAAGTTATTCGCTAAAAAACTAATGAACATCACCACTGCATAAATGATAATCAATGCAAAAGCTGTTCCGCTGCCACTATCTGAATTATATGCATCTCCTACACTCAAAGCCCCTAATATAGTGAAAAACATAGGGATAAAGGTAAATATAGAGATTACCGTTTGTATGATAAAATATGTAACTACTGTAGATCCCCAATATTTCCAAAAAGGTGATTTTCCTTCTCTGTTCGGATAATTAAACTGAGCAGAGATAGCATAGGAAAGAGAACCAAAGAAGCCTCGTTCCGTGTGGAAATAATCAAACAGAAGGAAATTGATAGCATTCATCACGATGGGAGCCAAAAAGAAAATCAAAATCAGTCCTATCAGTAAGAAAACCAATAAGAAACTAATACCAAAAACGATCACAACCAAAGGAAAAATGATAAATAATAATCCTAAAAATAAGATAAGAATTTTTCCTGCGTTTTTCTTCAGGTCGTTCAGTATTTCATCGGTTTTGATGTCTGTACTTCCCGTTTCGCTGGCTCTTTTCATGTATAGTACAGGGAAACAATAATTAATAATAGCCGCTGCCAAAAACAATATGAAAATCAGTGATGTTATTAAAATCAAAGTTCCTATATTCTCCTCAAAATATTCCTCAAAATATCGGCTTTGTCCTTCCATATTAGAACCAAACATCTGAGAAAAAAACTCGCGGTAGCCCACTACTGCTAGTACCATCATCAGTATCAGTATCAGCCCGTTTATCAAGAAATAATTCTTAAAATAGTTCTTCCCGTAGATTTTGAAGAAAGCAAAAGAATCGGAAATCAAACCACCGAAATCTCTTCTTTTATAAAATTCAAACATTGTTTTTTAATTTTTTATTAACATAATAAGGATACACAAAATAATAAAAACTAATGAACGCCAGCATTCCTAAAATCAAAACAGAATTGAAAAACTCGTTCATTTTCAAAGCATAGCGGGTAACGAACCCCTCTAAAATTCCTGCAATAATAGTAAAAGGAATGGTGCTGACAAATATTTTAATGGCATTTTTTGCTCCTATTTTAAAGGAATTAAACCTAGAATAAGTTTTCGGAAACAAAATAGAACTCCCCAGCATAAGCCCTGCCATAGCCTCTACTACCATACTGAAAATCTCAAAAACTCCATGAATCCAGATGCCTCTCATACTGTCCTCCAGCGCCCCATGCTGATAGAAAAAATACTGAAAAGCCCCCAGCATAATGCAGTTGTACAAGAAATAAAGCAGTGTTCCCAGTCCTGCGAAAACCCCTAAAATAAATAAATAAGCACCCACACGGAGGTTATTTAGGATAATGGCAACAGCGCTCCCAAAGTTGGAACCCTGCTGATAAACACCCACAGCATTGCCTTTTTCTATGTTTTCTATGGTCATATTTACATAGCCTTCCCCTAAAATAAGCTCCACGAATGTAGTGTCATAATGAGCCGAGAGGATGCCTATCCCTGTGAAAATCAAGAAAAAACAAAAGGCGTAAAGCAAGAATTTATAATTTTCATACACCAAAAGAGGAACTTCCGTTTTAAAGAAATATAAAAGTCTATTTTGCTCTATTCTCTTGGTTTTGTAGATTTTTTGAAAAATCTGGCTGGAGAGATGGTTTAGATAAATGGTAGTGTTACTTTTCGGGTAATAGGTCTGTGAAAAAGACAAATCATTGACCAAGTTTATATACAAAGAAGACAAGTCATCTGGATTTTTTTTAATTTTTCCATCAATAACCTGCTCTATTTCCAACCATTTTTCTTTATTTTGCCTAATAAAAAAAACTTCTCTCATAATTCGGCTAAATTAGTAAAAATATGTCTAAAATTGCAATAAATACATCACAAAATGTAAATATTAATTTTAATATTGCCAGCATAGGGGATAGAATATTGGCTTTTTTCATTGATATGATTATCAAAGCAGCCTATATGATTGTGCTTTTTATCATTTTATTTAAAGTTTTAAGTGTAGATAATGTATTTAAAAATTGGGATGAATGGACTGTGATGGCTTTTTTTGGAATAATTACCCTGCCGATTCATCTTTATACTTTGGTCTGTGAGAGCCTGATGGAGGGGCAGACTTTTGGAAAGAAAATAATGAAAATCAGAGTAGTGAAAATAGATGGATACCAGGCGAGTTTTGGGGATTATTTTGTGCGCTGGATTTTCAGAATCGTAGATGTTTTTTCTAATGGGGGAGTAGTGGGGCTTATCACGGTCATTGTCTCTAAAAATAATCAAAGATTTGGAGGAATGGTCTCTGGAACGGCGGTGATTTCACTGAAAAATAAAATCAATATTTCTCATACGATTTTAGAAAACCTTCAGCAGGACTATATTCCTGATTTTCCGCAAGTTGTGCTATTGTCTGATAATGACATGAGGATTATAAAGTCTAATTATCAAAAAGCGGTGATTACCTATGACAAGATTATTTTGCATCAGTTGTCTAATAAAATAAAAGAAATCCTTAAACTGGAAATAGACCACAGGGAACTTACCGAAAAGCAATTTATAGACAAGATTATCAAAGATTATAACTACTATACAGGAAAAGAGTAATTTTTTCTAAATTTATATCTTGCAAAATCAAAAAAATCGTATTATATTTGTCTCGCATTAGTCAATAATTTTGAAAATGTTATCAAGAAAGGTGGAGAGATTAGACTCTGTGAAACCTTAGCAACCCTCCAGATATTTACGGAGAAGGTGCTAAATTCTACTCGCTGAATGAGGGAGATAACGAACACTACATTTTTCAATAAAGTAGCATTTTCAAGGATAAAAAATAAAATAAAATTGGAAAGTTCGCTGCTTAATCAACTTAAAATAGATAAATTCATTACTCAAAGTGGGGTACAGTATACTGACTTCCCGCTGAGCTACCAAGTCTTTGGGCAAAAACTGCATACAGCGCCTGTGATTTTAGTCAATCATGCCCTTACAGGAAACTCTAATGTGGCTGGCGAAAAGGGCTGGTGGAAAACCCTCGTGGGGTATGGGAGTGTGATAGATTTACAGAAATATACCGTTGTCTGCTTTAATGTGGCAGGGAATGGCTATGATGGTTTTTTCATTGACAATTATAAAAACTTTACCGCAAAAGACATGGCGAGGCTTTTCGTTTTGGGGTTGGAAAACCTTGAGATAGAGGAGCTTTACGCTTTGGTGGGAGGTTCTGTCGGCGGGTCTATTGCTTGGGAAATGCTCTGCGAAGCACCTCATTTGGCTAAAAAATTCATTCCTGTGGCTACGGATTATAAGACAACGGACTGGCTGCATTCACAGTGTCTGGTGCAGGAATTTCTGCTCGAAAGCGAAGATAGACCACTCGAAAAAGCCCGTATTCATGCGATGCTCAACTATCGTACGCCAGAGTCTCTTAACCAGAGATTCAGGAGGGAGCAGGACGAACAGAAGAATATTCTAAAATCTCACGACTGGCTCAATTATCATGGAACGGCTCTAGATAATAGGTTTGATATAAAGGCGTATCGACTTATGAATCAGCTGCTTAAAACCATTGATGCTAAGGAAGAAGATTTGCTTAAAATCAATTCGGAAATACATCTCATAGGAGTGGATTCAGATTTACATTATCCTGCTTTTGAGATTAGAAATTCTTATGATTTTCTGAAAAATAATGGTAAAGATGTGTATCATCACGAGATAAAATCCATCCACGGGCACGATGCCTTTTTGATGGAATATGAACAGCTAAACGAAATTTTAGGTAAAATTATATAAAAATCAACACGATATAATATGGAAGAAAATAATGTAATCACGGTTTACAAAAATAAAGTGATAGTTAATTTCGAAGGGAGAGATTTTTTGGGGCAGATAGGGATAGAT
>CAUQSG010000103.1:0-4199 GCA_963520725.1 uncultured Flavobacteriaceae bacterium
GGTGTATTCATTAGTTAGAATTTCTATGGTTTTTCCATTTTCTTTTTCCACTATAAAATCCTTTTTGCAGATGGATTTTATTTTTTTAATCTTGTTGTTTTTATTCATAAATTAGATTAACTCAGTTTTGTTATTATGAAATTACCTGGTGATCTGTAAGATTGAGCAGTTTGATTAAATCCAAGTCTTTTTATTTCTTCTTCAATGTCTAACATATTGGGAGCATGAAGGTTTCCTTTTGATAAAACAATAAATTCATAGCCTTTAGGCATATTTCCATATTGTCTAGGAGCTTTTAATTTGTAGCGGAACATATTTTAGTAGTATTTTAAGGTTAAATATTCAGTAATATGTTTATTTGAAAATTGCTTTAGGTGCTCCTTGTTTTATCCATTTAGATTGAGAACCAAGCCACCAAACATCGGTTGAGAAAAAGCCTGCTTCTATTACTTTCCACTGACCATTAGTTTTTTTAAGAAAAGCCTCTCCATGGCAGCAATCCATCCAGTCTTCTTCCATTTGTATTTTTTTACCATCTTTTCTGAAAATTTCTGTTTCTATCCATGCATAACCATTGGAAGAGATATTGAATTTATAAGGTTTAAAGATGAATTCCTGTTTTGTTTGTTTTTTGCCCTCTTTTCTTACAGCATCTAATATTTTTTCTCTTTCTACTTTGTTTTTCGTAGTTTTATTTATATAACTTACCACACTCTGTGCAAAAGAAAAACTTGCCATGAATAGCCCTGTAATAATTGCGATTTTTTTCATAACTCTATATATTTAAAAACATTTATCTTTTCTAAAAATATCATATTCTTGTTGATTTCCCATTTCAGCTATAACCTCAAAATAAAATTGCTTTTTATCTTTTCTTGTGTAGGTTACATCTAGTCCATGGCTCCCTGCATTGCTAAATTCATAAGTGCCGTTTTTCTTACCATTGATGATTTCATCATAAGTTTTTAACATGATGGGTATACGATATGAGTTATCAATTGTTTTTTTCTTAAACTTCAGTGAAATTTCTTGTGATTGCCCTAGATACTTTACAGAAATGGGATTTTCATTTTTATCAAATTTTACACTGATTTGTAATGTAGGGTCTTTGTCATTTTTGAAACACGCATACTTTTGTGAAAAAGCCATACTGCTTAATGATAAAGCAAGGATAAAATAAATTTTGTTCATTATAATTGTTGTTTAATTTTAGATTACAAATTTAGTCTCCAAGTAAATTGAATTTTTGCCCAAATTTGCCCAAATTGAACAAACTATTTTTATCTTTGTAAAAAATGTAGCTCCATAGTATGAATGCTGAAATAGACAGGCTAAAAGAAGATTTTAAAAAGGTATACCACTCTAAAATACAGACAACAAAAGATATAGAAGAGTTAGCCAAAAAAATAAATATTGGTAACAGTACGCTTCGTAGATTTTTAGGAAGAATGGAGGCAGAAAGTAAATTTAGTTCTGTAACCTTAAATCTTATTTGTAAGCATATGGGATACAGCAGTTTCGATGACTACTGCAAACCTAAAAATATTTCACTTTTGAAACAGGATTTTTTGAAGGTATTTTATGATTCTGTCAAAGACAAAGGTGTTTTGAAGAGTGAGAGCGGCTACAATGATGTGAATTATAAGTATGCCGAAAAAATCCTAGAAACCAATGAAAACACCAAGGAATTTGTCAAAAGATTTGCGACCAATAGGGTAGCGCTGGAATACACTCTGGCGTGGCACCCTCACTATGGCAAGATTACAGCCCCTGAATATCAGGAGATTCTCACCGATTTGGGAAAGAAGACGGAAATTTCCCATATCAAGGTTTTTGCACCGTCTTTTGTGCTGTTTGGGAAGTTCGTTTCAGAGAATTTTGATGACAAAAAAGAAATCGAGAAACAGCTGAAACATATTGATAAACAGCTGGTTCTGATGAGAAAGGAATATAAATGGTTTTTTGTTTTTCCAGAGTTTAGGGCTGCTGCGGCGAGGGTTTTATATTATTTTCACTATAATGACCATCAGAATTTAGAGAAAGAAATTCAAACCCAATATTCTAATTTTAGGAAAAAGACTATAAATGGAGATAGGGTCTTTTTTGCGAGTTATTTTGCTGATTGTCTTAATCTTATCGGGCGGTACAGCGAAGCGAAAGAGTTCATTTCCGAAATCAGCAAGGAGGATTACGAAGAATTTAAGAAAGAATACCATTACAACAGGGACAAATATCTATTCTGTATTGTGAAAGGCATCACGCTTTTTCATCTTGGCGAAAAGAAAGAGAGCGAGAAGCTTTTTCAGGAAGTTTCAAATGTCACTTTCATGGAATTTCCTTTTGATATCAGGGATTATCTGGCACTGCAATATTATTTTTTGGGAAAACTCCTATATCCCCAAAAAACGAAGTTTTCAGATGGTTTTAACTTCAAAATCAAGGAAATGAAATTCACTTATTTTAATAGATTTAACTGATGCTTTCTTTATTTTTGATAATTTTGGGACATATGGCCTACGGCGTTACCAATGGCCTGTGGAAAGGGCCGAGAGATAGAGTAGGTACGCTCCCGCTGATTTTGATGAGGAGTTTTGGCTGCTGCATGATTTTTTTTATTTCACATCTGTTATTTACTTATTTTCAGGTACTTCCAGCGAAAGAGTTTTCTATCCAAGATATTTTGTACACCATACTAATTTGTATGGTCAATTATTTTGGGTTGTTTTTTTATTTAAAATCCCTAAAACACACTTATGTTTCCAATGTTATCGGTTTTGGAAAAATGGGACTGATTATAGGTATTTTGATAGGTGTCTTTTTTTATGGTGAAAGCATCAGTATGGTAAAAGGAGTAGCTTGTGCAGCTATTTTGCTGGCTGTTTCGCTCATAGAGAAAAGCATAAAAATAGAAAAAACGCCCATCTCTAAAGGGTTAGTTTATTCCATTTTGTCTAGATTGTTTTGGTCTACGGGACTGCTATTCGTGCCGTTTATAGAGAAAATAGGAATTTTGCTTTTTTGCTCTATTTTGGAAGCTGTGGTGTTCTCTATGTCGCTGATTTTGTTTTTGTTCCAAAAAGATAAAAGCTGGAAGGGAATGGATACAAAAACCCGAAACGAAATCTTTTTTTTGATAATTTTAGGGACAATGGGGACTTTTTGCCTTAATTTTGCCATTACTAAAACAAGCATTATTGTTTTTGCATTCATGGGGCTGATAGAGCCTATTATTGGGATATTGGTTTCTATATTTTACCACAAAGAGAAAATAAACAAGTTGCAGTTTGTAGGACTTGCTTTGGGGCTGGTTTCTTCTTTTGTGCTTTCCTTTTTATAGATTATCTTTGCCAAATATAATTTTTAAATGCTGCCAAAAGAAAAATTACCTCAGATTTTTGAATATCTTAAACAATTTCTCACCGAAGAACGCCTGCGAAAAATAGAGTATTTCTCTGAGCGAAGTTCGGATTTCGTTCTGCCTGTTATTGGCGATGTTTATCAGTTTCGGAATGCAGCAGCCATTGTCCGTTCGGTAGAGGCGTGTGGGTTTCACAAGGTGGTGGCACTGGAGGAAGAAAATGTTTTTGAGCCAAACCTGAGGGTGACCAAAGGAGCGGACACTTGGGTAGAAGTGGAAAAAATGCCCAATACGCTGGAATCTTTACAGAAAATCAAAAACCGAGGTTACAAGATTCTGGCAGTTTCGCCCGAAAAAAATGCAGTGATGCTCCCAGATTATCAAATAAAATCACCCATTGCCCTTGTTTTTGGAACGGAGAAAGAGGGCGTTTCTGATGAGTTTTTGGATTTTGCAGATGAAACTCTGGCTATTCCTATGTATGGTTTTACGGAGAGTTTCAATGTTTCTGTGGCGGCGGCAATTTGTATGTATGATTTCAAACAAAAATTACTGAAATCAGACATAGATTATTTCTTAAAAGACGAAAAACTGCTCAGAACTAAAATTCGCTGGGCGGTCAATTCCATCCGCAGTGGACAGGAAATTTTGGATAAATATCTGAATGAAAATTAGGATTTCTGAGCAACTTCTGAGAATTAAATTTCTTTGCTGATGAGCCAGTGGAATACGGCGTTACGATCGCTATCTACTTCCATATAGGAGGCTATCAGCTGACCGTTGTGGTAGTGGAGTTCGTCGATATCGCTTACTAAAAACTCTTCTACCTCATCTTGATAAG
>CAUQSG010000104.1:0-4197 GCA_963520725.1 uncultured Flavobacteriaceae bacterium
TGAACCTCTTTTTTTATCGTTTGATAGAAAAAGAGGTTTTTTTCGTTTTTAATGGGTTTATATTTAAATCTATTCTTGATTTGGAAATGAGATTTTTTGGTGAAAAAATAGACTTAAAATCAATAAAATTTTAATTTTGTAAGGAAATGAAAAGAAGTTAAAAGAGAAAGATAGCCTTTGGAAAAGGCAAATTTATTTGTAATTCAAAAGTGAATTTAAATATGAAAAAATTAGCATTATTATTTGTTGGGGTGTTGTTGTGTAATTCTTGTTTTTTTTATGCATAAAGGAACATGGGGAAATGGAATGTGCAGACCGAAGCGTTCAAATTTTAAACTGCTCAAAACTCCATTTAAAGAAACAAATAAACTTGTATTTGGTAAGACTTATTTGGGAAAGTCGATTACTTCTTTTGCTCTTAAGTTTTACTCGGATGGGAGATTAATTTTCTTTACCTCTCTAGATGGTTTTACGATAAAGCCAAGCGATACCTTTAATAAAAACTGGGGAAATGCTCCTAACATTGGCTACTGGCGAGTAGAAGACAATAAAATAAAGGTAGAATATTTTTTATGTGGTGATAGTGGTTTTTATAAAAGAGGGCAGGGAGAAATAAAAGGAGATACAATAATTTTTTATCAGACACAATTCTCTCCTATTAAAGGGAAGGTTATTCGTGAGACATATTATGTTTTGTCTGATATGTCATTTGAGTAGATATGCAGTAGCTATTATAAAAGTGTTGCTCAAGTTTTTCTGAAGACTTAAATCGATACTTTAGAGAAAGGCAAATTTATTTGTAATTCAAAAGCAAATTTTAATATGAAAAAATTAGCATTATTATTTGTTGTGGTTTTATTGTGTAACTCTTGTTTTTTGATACAACAAGGGCGTATAGCGGATGGAATGTGCAGACCGAAGAATCCTAAGTTTAAATTACTTAAAATACCCTTTAAAGAAACGGATAAATTGACTTATAATAAAGTTTATATTAATCAATACTTGGTGGGGTTTGGTATAGGTTTTTACCCTGATGGGAGATTAATGTATTTTTATTCCAAAGATGGATATGCACTGAAAGAGTCTGATGTCGAAAATAAAAAATGGGAAAATGCAAGGAACATTGGCTATTGGAGGACAGAGGGCGGAAAGATAAAAATAGAGTATTTTGTATGCTCCCAGCAGGGGACTTATTTTAGAGAACAGGGAGAAATAAAAGGCGATAGCATAGTTTTTTATCAGACTTTATTTTCTCCTATTAAGGGAAAGGTAGTTCGTGAGACATATTATGTTTTGTCTGATATGTCATTTGAGTGAATATGTAGTAACTATTGTAAAAGTGTTACTTGATTTGTGAAGATAAATTTAAAGTCTGACCTAAATTTATTCGATTCTTGATATAAAAATATTTATCTTTGAAAATAAGTTTTATGTAATGGATTTTGAGATTGATAATTTGGATGGCTGGAAAGAAGTTATAAAAAATATCCTTCCACATTTGAAACATAATATTTTGCTGTTAAAAGGCAATTTGGGTGCAGGGAAAACCACTTTTACCAAATATCTGCTGGAGGAAATGGGTAGTGCAGATGGTGTGGATTCTCCCACTTATTCCATTGTGAATGAATATAATACGCCAAAAGGAAAGGTTTTTCACTTTGACCTTTATAGAATGAAAAGCGTGGAAGAAATCCAAGACATTGGGATAGAAGAGTATATAGACAACGGATTTTTGTCCATTATAGAGTGGCCAGAGATTTATGAAGAGGAACTCTACGACATCCCATACCACGAGATGAAAATAGAAAATACAGGAAGCACAAGGAAAATTTCCTTTTCATCAAAAAATGATTGGCAGCAATAAATAGTTTTAAAAATATCCCATGAATAGTAGTGTTTTTACTCCTTTTACCGAGAAAGAACTGGTGCCGCAAGAGGAAAGGCTGGAAGTGATAAAGAAAGGCGGAATCATGACCATAGGCGTTCCGAAAGAGTCTTCTCTGAATGAAAATAGAGTGCCGATAACTCCCGATGCTGTGCAGGTTTTGACGCAGTGTGGTTATAAACTCATGATAGAGTCCGAAGCGGGCAAAAAGGCATTTTTCAGTGATTTGGAGTATTCTGAAGCAGGAGCTTTTATCGTGGATAAAGCTAAGGCTTTTGAGCAGGATTTGGTGCTGAAAGTAAGTGCGCCTTCTTTGGAGGAAATAGAATTATTAAAGCCTAATTCATATATCATCAGTGCATTACAGATTAACCTTAGAGAAAAAGAGTATTTCAAAAAACTTTCTGAAAAGAAAATCAATGCCATAGCCTACGAGTTCATAGAGGATGAAAATAAAGAGCAGATGCTGGTAAAGCTGATAGGTGAGATAGCAGGCGGAATGTCAGTGCTTTGTGCATCGGAGATGCTTGCCGTTTCGAAAGGGCTTATGCTGGGCGGAATTACAGGAGTGCGCCCTGTGGAAGTGGTGGTTTTGGGAGCGGATATCGTGGGAGAATATGCGGTGAGAGCTGCGATAGGGCTGGGTGCCACGGTGAGGGTTTTTGATAATTCTCTATCCAAACTTAGAAATATCCAAAATTCCATAGGTAGCCGAATATCAACTTCGATGATAGACCCAAAGGAACTGACCAAAAGCCTCCGAAGAGCCGATGTCCTGATAGGAACTATTCCGAGAATAAATATGCCGCCTATTGTGACAGAAAAAATGGTAACGCTGATGAAACAGGGAAGCGTCATCGTAGATTTGACAATAGATACAGGGAAATGCGTGGAAACTACGGAAGTTACTGATTTTGAGAAACCTTATGTAGAAAAACATGGAATCCTGCATTCTGGACTACCGAATTTGACTTCCAAAATTCCAAGAACCACCAGCAAAGCCATTAGCAATTTCTTTTTGAGTTATCTTCTGAAAATCAATGAAGAAGGCGGTTTAGAAAATGTATTAAAATTAGGAAACGACTGCAGACAGGGATTTTATATGTACAAAGGCCGCCATACCAAACAGCTGGTTTGTGATAAATTTGGACTTAAATTTAATGATATTAATCTACTCTTGTTATAAAATAAAAATCGGTCTTTTTGGAGACCGATTTTGCATTTATATTTTCATAATATCTGCTTCTTTTACTTTCAAGTGTTCATCAGAACTTTTGACATATTTATCAGTCAATTCCTGAATTTTACTTTCTGTATCTTTGATAACATCCTCAGAAACTCCTTCTAATTTTTTAAGGTCTTTCATCGCTTCTTGTCTTGCGTTACGAATGGTTACTTTCGTTTGTTCTGCTTCTGCTTTGGCTTGTTTTGCTAATTCTTTTCTTCTTTCTTCCGTTAGCGGTGGTACATTTAGAATGATATTTTCACCGTTATTAGAAGGTGCAAAACCAAGGTTAGAAACGATAATTGCTTTTTCTATCGCTCCTATGGCGTTTTTGTCCCAAGGCTGGATAGAGATGGTCATGGCATCAGGGATAGAGACATTGGCAACCTGCGAAAGCGGTGTCATCGCTCCGTAATATTCCACCATTACATCTTGCACCATAGCTGTAGAGGCTCTTCCAGCTCTGATTTTTTGGAAAGCATGATCCAAATGTTTTATCGCTGCATCCATTTCTTGTTTAGCAGATGCTATGATAAGTTCTAATTCTTCCATTGTATATTGAAAATTTGATAAATTACACATTTAGTTTACGATAGTTCCTATATCTTCTCCTTCTACTATTTTCAGGAGATTATTCTCTTTATTCATATCGAAGACAATGATAGGGAGATTGTTCTCTTGACTTAGAGTAAAGGCAGTCATATCCATTACTTTAAGGTTTTTCTCAATAACTTCATTGAATGATAAGCTATTGAATTTCATAGCATTGTCGTTTTTCTCTGGGTCGCTGTCGTAGATACCATCTACACGGGTTCCTTTCAGAATTACATCAGCACCTATTTCTATGGCTCTGAGCGTAGCAGCTGTATCCGTAGTGAAATAAGGGTTTCCTGTTCCTGCTCCGAAGATGACAACTCTTCCTTTTTCCAAGTGTCTTACGGCTCTTCTCTTGATGAAAGGCTCTGCTATTTTGTCCATTTCTATGGCTGTCTGAAGTCTGGTTTTCAGACCGATGTCTTCCAAAGCACCTTGTAGAGCCATACCATTGATTATCGTAGCGAGCATTCCCATGTAGTCGCCCTGAACT
>CAUQSG010000105.1:0-4156 GCA_963520725.1 uncultured Flavobacteriaceae bacterium
GGATGTAGCCGTTGCTTACATTTAGTTTGTCGCCATAAGTAGAAAATTCCATCTGATTGATAATCGTGATATACTTCTTTTTGTTGAGCAAGAAATTGATATTTGCGTTATTTTTAAAGTTAAAAAAATTTTCTTTCTCCGTTTTGAAGTTTAGTTCTGGGGCGATGGTTCCCTGCACCGTCCGTGTAGAATCTATCGTATTTGCAATGCTTTCCGTGAAGATAATCTGCGAAAACAAGGGCAGAGAAACCAAAATTAACGATAATAAAAGTAGTCTTTTTTTCATAAAATGAATTTTTTCGGTGCGAATATAATATCTTTCTTAGTATTCCTTCTTTTCGAGAGAGTTTTCGCCGTAGGAATGCGACAAAGGATTGAAATCATATGGGTCTATTTCCTCCATTAGTAGAGGTTTCATTTTTTTTACTTTCTTTTTAGAAGTTTCTTTCTTTCCGTTTTCATCTGTATAAGTGAAATGGTGCATTTTGGTGGAGAAATTGGTACTGGTGGTTGATTCCTCGTGGGTTGCCCTATGGAAGGAAGAGCTTTCGTGTCCTATCAGCTCAAATCGGTTGTTCTGATAGCGGAAAACATAGGTGTCATTGCTTACCCACCAGCTGCCCGCGCTGTAGAAGAAGTAAAACTTGAACCAAATCGTGCCATTTTTTTTGATTTCCATGTCCAAAAAAGGCTCATCTAGTGAGGAGTTTTGGTCTCCATTGATGATAAAATTATTGTTTTGAAGCGCCAAATGGTATCCGCCGCCCTTTTTCCCAAAGGTGATGCCCAGAATTCTGTAGGAATATTCTTTATTCATGAAATCATCAGGGATTTTGTATTTTTCTTTGCTCTCCAGTATGAAAACATAATCCGTGATGCCGTCCTTGTTGATGTCGCCATTTACACTGCCCATCAGTTCCCAGCCTTCTGGGATAAACTGGTCTAAATTGGTAGCTTCTTTTTTCAGTTTAGGGTAATCTTCAAGGCAGTCTTCAAGACAGTCTTGCGCTGAAATTAGCCCTGAAACAAATAAAATTAGCGATAATAATAATTTTTTTCTCATGATTTTAATATTTTAAATTTATTGTTTCATTTCTTTTGCTAAGAATTTTCCTGTTATGGATTTCTTGTTTTTGATGATTTCTTCGGGTGTTCCTTCGGCTACGATTTTTCCGCCGTTTTTTCCGCCTTCTGGGCCGATGTCTATGATATGGTCAGCGAGTTTTATCACATCCAGATTGTGCTCTATGATGATGAACGAGTTTCCTAAATCCACCAGCCTGTTGATAGCATCCATCAGTATCTTTACATCCTCAAAATGAAGCCCTGTGGTAGGTTCGTCCAAGATGTAGAGCGTGTTTCCTGTCTGTTTTTTGGAGAGTTCTGTGGCGAGTTTTATCCTCTGCGCTTCTCCACCCGAAAGCGTGGTAGACTGCTGTCCCAGCGAAATGTATCCTAGCCCGACTTCCTGTAAGGTTTTCACTTTGTTGTAGATTTTTGGGATAGGCTGGAAGAATTCCACCGCCTCATCTATGGTCATTTCCAAGACATCAGAAATAGATTTGCCTTTGTATCTTACTTCCAGAGTTTCCCTGTTAAAGCGCTTTCCATTGCAGGTTTCGCAGTGGACATACACATCTGGGAGGAAATTCATTTCTATGACTTTCAGTCCGCCGCCTTGGCAGGTTTCGCATCTTCCTCCTTTTACATTAAAGGAAAATCTTCCTGGTTTGTAGCCTCGTATTTTCGCTTCTGGAAGCTCGGAAAAGAGCGTTCTGATATCTCCGAAAACACCTGTATAAGTGGCAGGGTTGGAGCGGGGCGTTCTTCCGATAGGTGTCTGGTCTACATCTACTATTTTGTCAATGTTTTCCAAACCTTCTATCGATTTATAGGGTAGAGGTTCCTGCACGGCACGATAGAAATGCTTATTGAGAATAGGGTAGAGCGTCCCATTGATAAGGGAAGATTTCCCACTTCCAGAGATACCTGTAACGACCACTAATTTGCCCAAAGGAATTTCTAGATTTACATTTTTTAGGTTGTTTCCTGTGGCTCCTTTCAACAGCAGAGAATTTCCGTTGCCGTGTCTTCGCTCTTTTGGGATTTCTATTTTTCTTTTGCCTGTGATGTAGTCAGCGGTAATGGTGTCAGCCTTTAATAAATCCTTTGGTTTTCCCTGCCAAAGAACTTCGCCGCCGTGTTTTCCTGCTCTAGGGCCGATATCCAAAACTTCATCCGCTTCTAAAATCATATCTTTGTCATGCTCCACCACTAAAACCGAATTTCCGATGTCGCGGAGGTTTTTCAGGGAATTGATAAGTCTTTCATTATCTCGCTGATGAAGCCCGATGCTCGGTTCATCCAAGATATAAAGTACATTTACCAGCTGGGAGCCTATCTGTGTAGCCAGACGGATTCGCTGGGACTCGCCGCCAGAGAGGGTTTTAGAGCTTCTGCTGAGGCTGAGGTATTCCAAGCCGACATCCAGTAGAAATCTCAGTCTGGATTTTATTTCTTTTAGAATTTCGTAGGCGATGATTTTATTTTTGTCGGAGAAAGTATTTTCTACATCATTCAGCCAGTCCATCAGGTCAGAAAGGCTCAATGCTGCCACTTCTGCGATGTTTTTGCCATCGATTTTAAAACTTAGGCTTGATGCCTGAAGCCTTGCGCCGTTGCACTCTGGGCAGATTTGTTCCACCGTGAAATCGCGTTCTATCTGTGTGGCTCCGTAGTTTTCTTTGTCTTCGATGATTTGCTCCAAATGGGAAATCAGCCCATCGAATTCTATTTTTATCTTTTTGCTGATTCCAGCGTGTTTCAGTTCGCGTGTTTCTTGCAGGTGGATGCCGTTGTAGATGTAGTCCAGCGCCTCTGGAGAGATTTTCTCAAAAGGCGTGTCCAAACTCTGTCCATAAAGTTCTAAAATACTATTAATCTGCGCTAAAACCCATTTGCTGAATTTATAAGTTTCCAAAGGCTTCAAAGCACCTGCGGAGATGGATAGTTTTGGGTTTTCTACGAAGAAATTGGTATTGATTTTTTTAATCATCCCAAGTCCCTTGCAGTGCGGACAACTTCCCTTCGGAGAATTGAAGGAAAAAGTGTTCGGCTCTGGCTGTGCGAGGGAAAGCCCTGTGTCTTCGTCCATCAGGTTTTTAGAGAAATATTCTATTTCATCTGAACCGAATTTCTGTATTCCGATGACACCTTCGCCCATGTCTAAAGCCGTGCGGAGGGACTTCTCCATACGGGATTCGGTGGTGCTTTCGCCGATAATCCAGCGGTCTATAACGATGTCTATATCGTGGTTTTTGTATCGGTCAAGTTTTAAATCGTATTCAATGTCTTGCAGCTGCCCATCAATCCGAGCTTGGGCATAGCCTTTCTTTGCCATCTGCACGAAAAGTTCATGGTAGTGTCCTTTTCTTGCACGGATTACAGGAGCGGTGAGCAGAACTTTTTCGTCTTTGTAGTTGGATTTTATCGCTTCTAAAATCTGCTCTTCCGTGTAGCTGACCAGTTTTCTGCCAGTGGTGAGCGAGTAGGCATCTGAAACCCGCGCAAAGAGCAGCCTCAGGAAGTCGTAAAGTTCTGTAACGGTGCCTACTGTGGAGCGGGGATTTTTGTTGGTCGTTTTCTGCTCGATGGCGATGACAGGGGAGAGCCCTTCTATCTTGTCCACATCAGGACGCTCCAGACCACCCAAAAACTGGCGGGCATAGGCGGAAAAAGTCTCGATGTAGCGGCGCTGTCCTTCGGCGAAGATGGTATCAAACGCGAGGGAAGATTTTCCGCTGCCAGAAAGTCCAGTGATGACTACCAGCTGGTTTCGGGGGATTTTGACATCGATGTTTTTCAGGTTGTGTTCGCGTGCTCCGTAGATTTCTATATATTCGTTTTGCTCCTTTTTCGGCTTTGACATTCTTATTAGATTTAATAATCCTACAAATTTACAACAAAATTATGCTACTCTGCGCTGAAAATTTAATTATCTTTGGTGGTAATGATTTAACAAAAATGATAAAAAACAAAAAAGTATTTTATATAATAGGCGCTGTATTACTGGGTTTTTACGCTGGGGAAGATGAGAAAATATTAAACTTTCCCTTTCGTGTAAATGTTTTGTTGTATGCTGGTTCGCTGGTTGTTA
>CAUQSG010000106.1:0-4085 GCA_963520725.1 uncultured Flavobacteriaceae bacterium
GATTTCGGAGGCTGGGACCCAAAACTTCAGCGCCCAGAATTATGGCATACTTATAACGGAAAAATCCACAAAGGAGAAAATGTGCGTGTTTTCCCTATCAGCAACTGGACAGAGCTGGATGTTTGGAACTACATTCGCCGAGAAAAAATAGAACTTCCTTCTGTTTATTTCTCTCACGAAAGAGAAGTGATAGACCACCAAGGACAGCTGATAGCAGTTTCTCAATACATCCAAATTGATGAAAATGATGTGATTTTGAAGAAGAAAGTTCGCTATCGTACCGTGGGAGATATGACTTGTACTGCGGCGGTGGAGTCTGAGGCTTACATCATAGATGATATCATCAATGAAATTACAGCAACTCGTACCAGCGAGAGAGGAGAAACGCGTATCGATGATAAGATATCAGAAGCGGCAATGGAGGATAGAAAGAAAAACGGGTATTTTTAACTTTTTTGGATTTAATAAAAATGGATATATTAAGATTTTTAACGGCAGGAAGTGTAGATGATGGAAAGAGTACCCTCATTGGAAGACTTCTCTACGACAGCAAAAATATACTAGTAGACCAGCTGGAAGCCATCGAAAGAAGCACCAAAAATCGTGAGGATGGAGAGGTGGATTTAGCTCTTTTGACTGATGGACTTCGTGCAGAAAGAGAGCAGGGAATAACCATAGATGTGGCGTATAAATATTTTTCCACACCAAAGAGAAAATTCATCATTGCTGATGCGCCAGGGCATATCCAGTACACACGAAACATGGTGACAGGAGCGTCCAATGCAGACTTGATTATCATCTTGGTGGATGCTAGAAATGGCGTGATAGAGCAGACGAAAAGACACTCTATCATTGCTTCGCTTTTGAACATTCCGCATGTAGTGGTGGCGATAAATAAAATGGATTTGGTGGATTATTCCGAAGAAAAGTTCAACGAGATTGTAAAAGAATATGAAAAAGTTGCCAATTCATTAGCTTTAAAGGATGTTAAATTCATTCCTATCAGCGCAAAGGATGGTGACAATGTGGTAGATAAATCCGAAAAAATGCCTTGGTATAAAGGTTCTGCGCTGCTAAATCTTTTGGAAACGGTAGAGCTTCAGACATCCCTAAATCATGTGAATGGAAGGTTTCCAGTGCAGCTGGTTCTTCGTCCACAGGTGGATGAGCTTCATGATTACAGAGGCTATGCAGGGAAAGTGGAAAGCGGAGTTTTCGCGGTGAATGACAAGGTAAAAATCTATCCTTCTAACATAGAAACTACCATAAAAGCTATAGAAGTCGGCGGTAAGGAAGTTCAGGAATGTTTCGCTCCACAGAGTGCCGTGCTTCATCTGGCGGATGATATAGACATTAGCCGAGGAGATTTGATAGCGAAAGAAGATAGTTTGTTGAAAACTGGTCAAGACATCGAGGCGCTTGTGTGCTGGATGGATGAAAAACCTTTGACTATCGGGACTAAATACCTGCTTCAGCATAACAGCAAAACCGTAATCGCTATGGTGAAGGAAATCCGATACCGACTGGATGTAAATACCCTTGAAAAGGAGATAAACCCAGCCAATGCAGGACTAAACGAGGTAGTGGAAGTTCTACTAAAAACCTCTGCACCGCTGAGCTACGACAGCTATCAAAGCATCCGCGAAAATGGAAGTGCTATCTTGATAGACCAGACTAGTTTTGTGACGGTGGGATCAGTTTTGTTTAAATAAAATACTTCAAACCAGATAAAATAAATCCTCTTCATACGAAGAGGATTTATTTTTAATTTTTATAAAAAGCCTATTTGTCGGGCATTTTTTTTGGGTTGATTTCTCCTGAGTTGTTATAGAAAGTATATTCTGTAAAATCATCTTTGGCAACCATCCCATTTGCAGCCACGAAGACATTACCTTCTTTATCAGAAATGAAAACAGAATCCTTGGTGTACATCTGTTTATTTTTCTTGTCCCAATAGATAGATTTCATCACGAAAGTTTGTCCTTCGCTATTGGTTACTTTTACTCCGCCTTTGGCTTCATAGTATTCTTTTTTTTCTATGAATTTGGCATAACTTGCTTTCAGAGTTCCAGGAACATCAGGATTTTTTTTGTCATAAAATTCAAGATAAATCCCTTTTTTTGCTTCTATATATGGCGTGTCTATGAATTCATATTCCTCTAAAATAGGCGCTTTGAATCTTATTTTCACAAAACCAGAATCTTTTTGTAGAATGTTTGAATTATAAATAATTCTGGAAGGGAAATTTTTATTCTTGTCTCTATTGACCTCGGTAAGGTCTTCTTCACAAGAATGCAAAACAAAAAATATAGCTACGGAAAAAACAGCAACTATATTTTTTTTGTATTTATTTATTTGAAATTTCATAAAAAGAAAAAACTAGTCAAAGTATTGTTTTTCAAACCATTTGTTGGCAAAGTTTATACCAATGGTGAAATTTAAGAAATTTTCTCTGATTAAATTATTTTTAACCGTTCCTCTTTGTCCTAATTCAATACCTAAATCCAAGGTGCTAAGCCTGTTAATATTGCTTTTTTGGAAAGGGAAAGATGCTCCGAATGAAAGTCCATATTGGTTGATATTCGTGCCTCGTATATTTAGATGTCCTTTTTCATAAAAAGCCCCATAACGGTAGGTAACCCTTGAAAAATAATTTCTAAAATTATTGTAATTAGGAAGATACCAGCCCCCTACAGATACTCTGTAAGCATTGTCATAGCTGTAAGACAGATAGCGTAGAGACTCTGTATTTTTTCCACTTTTATAATCAAACTGCCCAGAAACGAACCATTTAGCATCGTGCCCGAATCCTACACCGAGAGATAATTTCTGCGGAATAGTATTGCTTGTATTTTTGGATTCTTGTGCTACAATATCTTCATTAGACTTAGTAGTCCCATTTAGATAATAGGTGCTGTTTGTGTAAGTTGATTTAAAATCCGAAGTATTCCCAAAAGTATAAGAAGCCCCAAGAGTTAGCTTTTTATTATTTTTAAGTTTTTTCTGATAAACAGAACCTAATGTGAAATTAAAACTTGTAACACTAGATTCGTTTTCTATATTGCTTATCAAAGTAGTGTTTTCATAGGCTGTTTCCTGAACATCAGAAATTCTCCCAAAGTATAGATTGTTAGACAAGCCTACAGAGAAACTAGGTGTAATGGAATACCCAACTCCAAGCTGAACAAGATTGATACCGCCCTCACCATGGAAATTTTGAACACCAGCAGTTCCATCTGGCAGAGATGTACTCTGTGTAATGCTGTAATCTTTTGAACTATATGGCTGATATCCTATCCCTAATTTTACCTTTTTAGAAAGAGGAAAAGCTAGAGATATTCCTGAAAGATAGGAGGAATGTTTACCATATTTATTCCCATTATATCCAGATTTGAAATATTGGTTTTCGTTAGTCCCATGAAATCTTAGGGAAGTGATTTCCAAATTCTGGTTTGCTGCAGGGTTTTGAAAATTAAATTGATTGTTAAAATCCCAAACATAAGCAGTAGAAATCCCACCCATAGACCGAGTTTCCACAGAGTTATCATATTTGATATCTCCGATTCCGTAAGCTGCATAAGGAGAGTTTCCGATATTCTGAGCTGCTGCATGTGAACCTAATGCTGCCACAAAAATTGAAACGACAATTTTCTTCATTCTTTATTTTTAAAATATTGCAAATATCTTAATTAATAATGAAAATCAAAAATTTATTTAATGTTAAAATATGTTATTTCTGTTAAAATAGAAAAATTCCCTCCAAAAATACTATCTTTGGGCTATGAATTGGACTCAAATAATAGGACAAAAAAAACTGATAGAAATTCTTCAAGATTCCATCAACAAAGACAGAGTAGCTCACGCTCAGTTATTTGTAGGAGAGGAAGGCTATGGCGGGCTTCCTTTGGTTTTAGCCTATGTGCAGGAGCTTTTTAGAAGAGAGAACGAACTTTCTGCTCCAAAGGTGGAAACGCTTAATCATGTTGATTTGCATTTTAGTTTTCCTGTTTTTACTAAAAATAATAATTCGCTGAGTAAAAACTTTTTCCACGAATGGCGGGAGATGATTTTGGCTAATCCTTATG
>CAUQSG010000107.1:0-3971 GCA_963520725.1 uncultured Flavobacteriaceae bacterium
CGCTCTCATTCCCTGCATACCACCATTAAGAGCTTTCACTGCACACGCCGCCAAAACACCCTCTGGCGTTCCGCCTATTCCCATCAATACATCCACACCTGTGTCTGGCATTGCGGCTAAAAGCGCCCCCAAAACATCTCCATCTGTATGCAGTGTAATCCTTGCGCCTGCTTTTCTAATCTCTTCTATCATAGCTTTGTGGCGAGGTTTATCCAAGATATAAACCATCAAATCATTTACTTTTTTGCCTTCCGCCTCTGCTATTCTATTAAGGTTTTCTGTAACGGATTTGGTAATGTCAATCGCATTTTTAGCCTTCTCTCCTACTACCAATTTATTCATATAAAAAGAACTCCCTGGATTCCACATACTTCCTTGGTCAGAAGCTGCAATTGTAGCGATGGCATTGGGTCTTCCAAGGGCAAGAAGATTAGTCCCCTCCACTGGATCCACAGCGATATCTACACGAGGTCCATTTCCATTCCCCACCGTTTCGCCGTTGTAGAGCATGGGCGCATCATCTGTTTCTCCCTCGCCAATGATGATAGTTCCATGAACATCAATATACCGAAGAGATTCACGCATCCCATCCACTGCCGCTTTGTCCCCTCCGTTCTTGTCCCCGGTTCCTATAAAAGCTGCCGCAGAAAGAGCCGCAGATTCGGTAACTCTCACGAGTTCCATCGCGATATTATAATATAATTTTGACATTGTTATTAGTTTTGGTGTTAAAAATACAAAAAATATCTGGCTGCAAAAAAGTTTACAGCCAGATTTATTATTTCTTAGGATGAAGCTAATTTTAGCACGATAACTCCGCTTATGATGAGCAATATGCCCAGTGTTCGCATAAATGTAAGCGTATCATTATAAAACACTACTCCCACTACAAACGCTCCTACCGCTCCTATACCAGTCCAAACGCCATAGGCTGTACCCATAGGAATTGTTTTTTGTGCCACCCAAAGCAGAGCGCTACTCACTCCCATACATACTACAGCTATGGTCATTCCCTGCCAGCGGAAGTTTTCATTTCCAGCCAGTTTTAGACCGATAGGCCAGCCGATTTCGAAGAGTCCTGCTAAAATTAAATACACCCAAGCCATTATTTCAAGCTTTGTCTTACATATTCTAACTGATTAGCAGACAATAGTTTATTAGATTTATCTACGATAAAATCAGCATATTCTTTCACGAAAATTTTTCCTGGAGCTCTGAAATCAAACTGCTCTGGTTTTTCTTTGAAGAATTCTCTGTGAACTCTTGTCCAAACCAATCTACCATCAGTATCGATATTTACTTTTGTAACACCTAATTTCACTGCTCTTGCGAATTCATCAGCATTCACACCTTGTGCAGAAGGGTCCATAGCACCACCAGCAGCATTGATTCTTTCTACCTCAGCTCTTGGAACAGAACTTGAACCGTGCATTACCAAAGGAAAACCTGGAAGCTGTCTTTGGATTTCTTCGATTCTGTCAAAGTGAAGCCCTTGCTTTCCTGAAAACTTGTAAGCTCCGTGGCTCGTTCCGATAGCAACCGCTAAAGAGTCACAACCTGTAAGCTCTACGAATTTCTTAGCTTCTAGTGGGTCTGTAAGCATCGCGTGTTTTTCATCAACTTGGATATCTTCTTCCACACCACCTAGCATTCCTAATTCAGACTCTACGCTGATTCCCTTAGCGTGAGCTCTTTCCACTACTCTTTTCGTGATTTCTACATTTTTCTCAAAAGATTCGTGAGATGCATCAATCATCACTGAGCTATAAAATCCTGAATCTATACAGTCATAGCATGTCTGCTCATCTCCGTGGTCTAGATGCACCGCGAAAATAAGGTCTGGATAGATTTCTTCAGCAGCACGGATGATGCCTTCTATCATTTTAGGATTAGCGTAGTTTCTCGCTCCTTTTGACAACTGAACGATGAACGGCGCCTGAGCTTTAGCATGTCCTTCGAAAAGCCCTAAAGCCTGCTCCATGTTGTTAATATTATACGCTCCTACTGCAAATTTCCCGTATGCAGCCTTGAATAATTGATCGGTAGTAACTATCATTTCTTTTATTTTTATTGGTTATTTTTCTATTTTAATGAATTTACAGCCTCTACGATAGCATCAGTTGTAATTCCGAATTCTTTATAAAGTGTTTTATATGGCGCTGAAGCTCCGAATCTATCCAAACCTATCACTCGCCCTTCTAAGCCTACATATTTATACCAGCCCACGGTAACACCTGCTTCTACTGCTACTCTTTTCAGAATGTTTTTAGGTAAAACAGAGTCTTTGTATTCCTGCGGCTGCTCATCAAAGATGTTGGTACTCGGCATAGAAACTATTCTTACTTTCACGCCTTGTTCATTAAGTTTAGTTTTTGCTTCTACAGCCAATTCCACCTCTGAACCTGTAGCGATGATAATCGCCTCAAAATATTTGTCTTCGCAAAGAACATAACCTCCTTTCTGAGCTTCTTCAGATTTTGCCCATCCAAGTCCTGCTCTATCATAAACAGGAAGATTTTGTCTTGTAAGAACTAAACAAGTAGGTCCTTTTTTATTCTTTAATGCTGATTTCCAAGCTTCTGCAGTTTCATTTGCATCCATAGGACGGATTACAGTCATATTTGGAATCATTCTATAAGCCCAAAGATGTGCTTCTGGCTGGTGTGTAGGCCCATCCTCTCCTAATCCGATGGAATCATGAGTCAGCACATACACCACCTGCTGCTCCATAAGAGCGGACATACGCATCGCTGGTCTCATGTAATCTGAGAACACGAAGAATGTCCCTGAATAAGGCAGAACTCCTCCATGAAGAGCCATTCCGTTCATAATTGCTGCCATACCATGCTCACGCACTCCGTATCTGATGTATCTTCCTTTCGGGTTTTCTGGTGAGAAAGACTCCTCTCCTGCTGGAAGAGTGTTGTTAGACGGTGTCAAATCCGCTGAACCACCCATCAGCTGAGGAATATATTTCGCTATATGATTTAGAACCGCTCCCGAAGCAGAACGAGTAGCAACTGCTTTCTCAGAACTGAACTGAGGAATATCAAGAGCTTCTTTGGAGATTTCTCCTTTTATGCTGTTTTCTAATTCTTTAACGGCTTCTTGGTTTTTATTTTTATAATTTTCCCAAAGTTCATTCCATTTGTTTTCAAGGTTTTCACCTTTTTCTTGAGTTTTAGCTCTTAAATCAGAAATTTCATCAGGAACGAAGAAAGATTTGTCTTTTGGAAGACCTAATTTTTCTTTCATCAGTTCGATTTCTTCCGCTGGGAAAGGCTCTCCGTGAGCTTTGGAAGTTCCTGCTCTATTCGGTGAACCAAAACCGATGATGGTTTTACAAATGATGATAGACGGCTTAGATTTTTCTTTTTTTGCTTCTGCTATAGCTGCATTGATTTGGTCATAATCATGCCCATCAATCTCAAGAACCTGCCATCCATAAGCCTCAAATCTCTTTCTGGTATCTTCCGTGAAAGAAATATGCGTAGGCCCATCTATCGTGATGTTATTGCTGTCATAAAGCATAATCAGTTTTCCTAATTTATTATGCCCAGCAAAAGAACACGCTTCGTGAGAAATTCCCTCTTGCAGACAGCCGTCACCTGCCACCACATAAGTATAATGGTCTATAATCTCACTGCCTTCTCTATTATATCTTGCTGCCAAAGAAGCCTCTGCCAGAGCAAAACCTACTGCATTGGCTACGCCCTGTCCTAATGGCCCCGTAGTGGTCTCTACTCCAGCCGTTACGAAGTTTTCTGGGTGCCCAGGAGTTTTACTTCCCCATTGTCTAAACGCTTTCAAATCATCCATAGACAAATCATATCCGTAAAGATGCAACAAGCTGTAAATAAGCATACTACCATGCCCTGCTGATAGGATAAATCTGTCTCGGTTGAGCCATTTAGGGTTTTTCGGGTTAAAATTCATATGTTCAGACCAGAGAACAGCACACACATCTGCCA
>CAUQSG010000108.1:0-3820 GCA_963520725.1 uncultured Flavobacteriaceae bacterium
ATACAACCCTGTCTTTTCCATTATCAGCCACGAGGCTTTCTCCTTTTAAAAATTTCTGAATATCATCATTTGAAAGTTTTTTAGAAAAAGTATTATCCGCTCCAATAATTCCAAATTCTTTTAAATCATCTGTTGGTAGGTTATCATAATTCATAATATGCTGAGATTAAATTATTTGCTTTTATTATATCATTTAAAAATTGAGTAGGATTGATAAATTTCCCATATTCTTTTACTGCAAAATGTAGATGCGGTCCAGTAGAGTTTCCAGAATTTCCACTTTTCCCAATAATATACCCTGCTTTGACTACTTCTCCTGTTCTGTAATATATTTGTGAAAGGTGTAAATAAGAGGTTTCAAATCGGTTGGAATGTCTTACTTTTATGTAATTTCCGCCTCCATTTTTATCCCAACCAGCTTCTGAAACTACGCCATCTAAGACCGTGTATACATTTTCATAATTTGCTCCTAAGTCTATTCCGTTGTGCATTTTCTGTCCTCCAAAAATTGGATGATAACGAACACCAAAGGGCGAAGTAATCAGCATTTTATCCAAAGGCATTGCTATTTTCTTAATTGTATTCTCGGAAATAAAATTGTATTTTTTAATGTTCTTGTGGTTTGTTTCAGGTTCTTTTTTTGCAATTTTGTTTTGAAAATTTTGAATTAAAGAGTCTTCTATCTTTTTGAAATTAAGTTTTTTATCATTTTCTTTTTTGCCTAAATCAATAATTAGAGCTTTTAGAGAGTCTAATTCTTTTTTTAGGTCTGCTTTTGTTGTGAAAAGTCTTTTTTTCTTTGGTTTTGTAACTTGTTTTTGTGGTGTTTCATTTTGTGTTGCAGAAGGAAAAGATTCATTTAAAAACTCTTTATTTTCCTTTTCTTGATAGGTATAAGTGAGTGTGTTAAACTGCCCAAAACAGTTTGTTGTTAAGAGAAAAAAGAATAATCTAATAAAGTAATTCATTTCCTATCTTTTTCTACAAAAGTGACCATTACTTATCAGAATTACAAGGATTTAAGGGAGGGTTGAACTATTTTGAACTATTTTGAACTATTTTGTACCATCGGTTCAAAAAATCTATAAAAAACTTTATAAAAAATCCTCTGACTGAGTTATAGTCGGAGGATTTTTCGGAAATAAAGTATAAAAACAATCAAGAATATAGGCTAAGGATTCATATTTTCTTTGATAATAAGCTCTACCTCTTTGGTTATTCTACGGTAGTTTGCCATTAGTGTTTCTTCTTTTCGGTCTTTTCCAGTTTTATCAATGAAAGAATAATAAGTTGGCATTTTTACATAGTTTTCTTCCTCTTCTTTAATGGCTTTCATATCTAAATTGATTTTCCCACTTATTGCTGATGATTTGTATTCTTCAGAATTATTTTCTTCACTTCCTGCTATCATTCCTACCATTTCTCCTGTACGGAGTGCTGCGATTTTTCCAGCAGGAATCATATTATCCATTTTTTCATTGATAGAAGTGGTAGTTCCTTGATTAGAAATGGATTGAGAGTAAGTTTTTTGTTTTATTTTACCAAACATTTTTTCGAGCCAGTCCAAAGTGTTTTTATCACGAGCTGAACCAGAGAGAATATTCCCAATAATTGCAGAAATAGTGTCTGCTACTTCTTTTTTATAGAACTGCCGAAGCTGTGGAATTTCTTGCAGACCAAGAACTACGGCAACTTTGTTACTTCGTGCAGTGGCAATTACATTATCAATTTTGTGAATGTAAATAGTTGGAAACTCATCCGCAATCACGCCACTTGGGTAATTTCCTTTGGAGTTAATAAGTTTTAATGTTCTATTTAAAACAGAAGAATAAAGAGCTGAATTAATATCCTGTGTGGCTGGGTCAGATGCCAAAATGATAGTTGAAGGGTTTTCTTTATCTGAAATCTTCAACTGAATTTCATCTCCAGAAAATACCCAAAAACTCTCTTTGGTAGCAAGACGAGAGAGGAATATTTTGAGTGTTCCGACTTGTCCTTCGAGCTGGTCAAAGGCTTTATTATCATAAGCAGATTTAAAGGGCGATAGTAATGAGGTCAATTCCTCATGTTGAAATAAAGTAGTAAAAATTTCTTCATAGCTTCTATTCATAAAAGACAGAAGGTGTGGAAGTGTTGAAAAACGCCCATTTTCATAAGTTGCAAAGTAATAAATACAGGATGAGAGGAAGTTGATTGCTGATTGGGTAAAGAACTGTTCTGAACCACCGCCACCACTTGAACCTCCTTTTTGTAATGCAGAAACCATTGATTCAGCCATTTCTTGGGCTTCTGCAAGAGTCAGAATGTATTCTTTTTTAAAAGGATTTACCCTTTTGGATTTTTCTACATCATTCAAATTGATAACGAAAAAATCGTGTTTATAATCTTTGTCTTTTTGTTTTTTTAAAAGATATTGATAATAAGCAATTTGGGCAAGGTCAGGAAATTTAAAATCATAGATGCAGAGACAAAAACCCTTACTCATCATCTGCCGAATGGCAGGATTAATGATACCAAATGACTTACCAGACCCAGGTGTCCCCAGCACCATAGTCCCACGAAAAGGATTGATATTTATCCAGCCTTTATTGGTCTTCCTATTGTGTCGGAATAAATATGGAATATTTACAGAAGTAGGAGTTTCTACAAGTTCTTGATTTTGGGCAAAAGATTCCTCCTCTACATTCCAACGGTCTTGCCCCATTTTTTGTTGCATATATTTTGAAATACTGTCAGCTCCCATTTGGGTAATAACAGCACCAACCAAAGAGAGCAATGCATATCCTACTTGATAAGGATTTATTTTTGGCAAAGTATGAATACTGGCTTCCTTAACAAAAGCTAATGAACCGATAATCATCAGTAATCCCAAGATGATAGGCAAAATAATCTCTTTGGTAACATTTAGGTCTCTTTTCTTTTTGGCTTTTGTTCCTATGGCAACGAGTGTAATGAGGATAATGGTAGAAATTTTCGCATTGATTGGAGGAAAGAATATTCCCATTTTGCCAAAATTCCGCAATAAATCAGAAAGAACAAAAATCTTTGCATCTTGAAAAAATAGCGTTAGGCAATCCATTACAACTACTGTATAGACCATTTTTTGGATAAATCCATAGATTTTTATTTGGTGCTGTTGTTCTTGCATTTTAATTGATTTTAATTTTCAATGAATGACTAATTAAAAAGTATAAGCATTTAGTATATCTGAATATTTTACGACCATTTCAATGGTTCTTCCTGATAGTTGCTCTTCCAATAGTCTTATTTTCATAACTTTACTATTAGGGTAAGTAAATTTCTTAAAGACATAAATATTTCTAAAATTCTTTTTAAAGACTTTATTATGATAGAATTGATAAATTGGTTTCATTTCTATATTTTGGTTATTGGTGGCTTTATATATTTTTTTATCATCGAGTGAAAATTTAATTCCTTCCACATCATAATTAAGATTGGATTTATTTTTGAAATTAACATCAAGAAATATGTAATCTCCCATCACATAAACATTATTAAGCTCAATGGTAAGTTTTAGAGAATTTACTTTTCTCAAAGGTCTTTTAGTATCTCGCTGAATAATATCTAATGAAAAATTTCTTAATTCAAGGTTTGAAAAACTCATTTTAGGAAACTCCAAAGGTTGCATATCTTCTGGCTGGATTTGGATATTGGTTTGAGAATTAAATACCAAAGGGTTTCTAAAAACGGCTTTATACTGAACCATGAAAGACTGCCCTACAATAGTAATAATCCCTATCTGTTCTCCACTATAAAAACTATTTCGTTTCTGTTTTATCACTTTTACAGAATCTTGTTC
>CAUQSG010000109.1:0-3784 GCA_963520725.1 uncultured Flavobacteriaceae bacterium
GAACATACAAACCTGATGCTAAATTACATATAGAAGCTAATGGACCTACTGCTATTAAAATAGTAGATACTAACCAAGGAGCAGGTAAAGTGCTTACCAGTGATGCTAATGGTGTAGGAACTTGGAAAGATGTAGAATTATTCAAAGGAGCGCCTGCTGTAGGAAGATTTACATGGAATGCAGGAGTGAGATTAGGGAATTCGCGTTGGAATAAAATCGCTACTGTGGTTGTGAAGCCTGGGACAAATATGGTTTTTGTAAAACTTCACATATTGAGTTCTCAAGTACCTCACCCTACAAAAGCCTATACGAGAGTCTATGTGGGACTGAAAGATGTAGGAGCAAATAATGGTTATACTAATGAAAAACCTGTCTACACAATGTTCCATCCGTATTTAGAGCATGATTATGAATTAGTAGGGAATTTTATTTATAATAATAACACTAATTCCTATCAAACATTATATCTGAATTTACAGAGTGATGTTCCTAATATTATCAGAAGTGCTTTTGAATATAACACATCTGCTAGTCAGGTATATGGAACAACTTGGTATGAAAATTGGTTCTATTCAGTTCCTGTTAATTAAAAACAAAATAACGCCACTGAAATGGTGGTGTTTATTTACAATTAAAAACGCTTCCAAAATAGGAAGCGTTTTTCTATTTAATTATTATTTTGCCTTAGCTGCTTTTTTGTTTGCTTTTACACCTTTTTTGTTGTAAAAATTGTCATAAGCATACTGAGCCGCTTTGTAAAGGTCTATTACTCCGCCAGCAACTGAAATTTGGTCAAAGTTTGCACTAGAATCTACATTCGCATTTACAGTAGATTTGTTTACAGTTTTTACTAATGCTTCTTTTATCTGCTGAGGAGTAAGGCTTGGCATGTATGCCCAAAGCACAGCTGCCGCACCTGCTACCACTGGAGATGCCATAGAAGTTCCTTGTAGGTATTCGTATTTAGCATCTGGAACAGTAGAGTAGATTTCTTGTCCTGGCGCGAAAACATCTACCATTTTACCATTGTAGTTAGAGAATCTAGCTCTTAGGTTTTGGTTGTTGTTTGTGCTAGCTCCTACCACTATCATGTTGCTAACGAATGGTTTTTCGTCTGACTGCTTCATGAAATTAGTAGGGAAATACTCATTTTCTCCGATGTTTTGGTTATCATTTCCTGCTGCTTTTACTAGAAGAACTCCTTTTTTCTCTGCGTATTTCATAGCCTCCCAAACATGTTTTTTCCCTGGAGATACAGCCTTACCAAAACTCATGTTAAGGATTTTAGCTCCGTTGTCTACTGCATATCTGATAGCATTAGCAACATCTTTATCTCTTTCATCTCCATCTGGAACAGCTCTTACCGTCATGATTTTAGCCACCTTGTGAGCTACACCATATTGAACTTCATTTCCATGAGGAAGTCCCGCAATGATTCCAGAAACATGCGTTCCGTGAGATGCATCAGGCCCTTCGTAATGGTTGTTTCCGTAGTGTTTTTCGTTATAATTGTCATAATTATCTCCTACGATTTCTTTTCTTGGGTCAAAATCAAGGTTATAATGTTTTGTAGCCTGAGATTCGTAGTGTTTTAGAGCACCTTCAACCTCTTTTTTCAATAATTCTTCAACTTCTTTCGGAGTTTTTCCTACATTTTCAGCATCTTGAACAAGAGAATTTAAAATCTGCAAGTTTCTGCTGTCTTCTTGAGAAGCAGGTTTTATCACTGCTAAATTAGCTTTAGTTAAAGTCTTTCCATTTAGAGTTTTTATGATACTTGGAATAGCATTATTGAATCCAGAGAAATATTGATAATATTGTTTAGCTTCTGAACCTTTTTCATCAAATAATTTTTTAGACTTTTGGTACATAGCATATTCCTCAGGCATTTTTGCCTGATTAGCTTTATTTTTAGCAGAATCAGTCCCTTCAAATATCGGCTGATATTTTTTTACCATTCTAGTTACTTCTAGGTTATCAGCATCTACATCAGCTGTTTTTCCACCGATGAAGTTCCATCCATAGATATCATCCACATATCCGTTTTTATCATCATCTATACCGTTGTTTGGAATTTCATTTGGGTTTTTCCACATGTTGTTAATCAGCCCTGGGTGGTCTACTTCCACACCGCTATCCAAAACACCTACTACAACAGTTCTTGGCTTTAATCCTTTGGATTCTAAGAACTTGTAAGTATTATTGGTATTAACACCATAAACATTGGTAGTTGAAAAATCTTTGTGATACCAAGTTTTCAAATCATTATTCTGCATTTTGTCTTGTGCAAAAGCAAAACTGAATGACGCTAAAAACGCCGCTGCAATGAGTACTTTTTTCATTTTAAATTTGTTATTTATAAATTAATTTCTTTTCCTTGTTCAGCAAAGATAATTTTTATCCCCTTTTTATACAAAATATTTAACTCGCTTTTAACTTTTTGATGAATGTTTTTCTTAGGTTTGATATGGGTAATGATGAGATTTAAATCTTTCAGTCCCTCTTTGCCGACAAGTTTCTCCAAGTTTTCCATTTCCTCGGTCAATAGGCGAGGAGTGAGATGTCCATATAGTTGGTTTTCAGGTTGTTCATTGCTGTAAGAACATTCTATGGCGATGCCTTTCAGCCTTTTTTCTTTGATAATCGGAGCGATGGCTTTCCATAAATCGGCAAGCTGCTCCGTTCCCTCAATTCTATCCGCACCCGTATCTCCTAGATATACAAAGTATTGATTTTCAGAGTTTTTTATAAGCGCCGCCGAACTTAGATTTTTCCCTGTGTGGCTTAGATAATACATTTTTAGCTGTAAATCAGTATTTTCCACATTTGTCCATTCATCTGTGTTCAGTTTTTTGTAGGTGTATTTTCCCAAAATAGGTTTTTCGCCTTCATTGGCAAAATTAGCCCAAGCTTCCCAAGAAAAATGATGTTTTTTAAGGGCTTCTATCACGAATTCTGCTCCGTAAATGTTCTTTTTAGAATCTTCGGGCGAGTTGATTACCAGCCCCGAGCTGTGGTCAAAATGCGGATGCGAAATGAAATATCCCTTGATTTTATCTTTCAAAAATTGCTCTGGACTTTCTTTTTTCTTGTTTTTTTGTAAATAAACTTTCAACCCTGTATGAATAGTTCCTGCATCCAGAGCCAGATACGCTTCTTTGCTCGGTTCAGAAATGAGATAAGAAGAGAGATTGCTTTCATCTATTCCGCCAAAAACTCCCAAAGGAACGATTTTAAAACTCTGTGCAGAAAACAGCTGTCCCAAGAAAACCAGCGGAAAAATAATTTTCTTATTCATTTCTATGATTTTTTAGGTAAGAACCAGCCTCAGGTCCCAGATTGCAGAGCAAATCTACGACAGAAAGGTCTTTGATAAAGCCCAGTTTATCAGAAAAAGTTTGGTAATATTCCTCCTGCTGGAAGGCAGGTTCTATTTTTGCCGAAAAACTTTCTCTAAAATCCTTTGCAGAAGGTGTTTTGATATATTCCTCTGTCATTGAGAAACTTATATCAGTTTTCAATAATTTTTGGATAATTTCCAGACTTTTTAGGTTGAAATCAATTAAAAATTTCGGTTGATTTTCATAAACTTTGCTCAGCTGGTCTTCATAAAATTCAAAATAAGGAGAAGACTGATAAGCCGTTTTTATTGATTTCCAGTGGAGCGCCTGCCATCTTTCTGAGTATGATATTTCTATATCTCGGAAAGCTCTTTTTCCATTATGGTTCATTGGGATGATTAAAGGCAGTTTTCCATTTGCCCCAAAAATACAGGCTCTATTTC
>CAUQSG010000110.1:0-3484 GCA_963520725.1 uncultured Flavobacteriaceae bacterium
CTTCAAAGAGTTTGTAGGTGATGATGTGAGTCGGAATTTTCGCGATTTTTGTGCTGATTTTCTCATCTTTATCAGCATCAAATAACTCGGTTTCTAAAAGTTTCGTTAATTTTAAATCGTTCAAATAATCTTCCGTATCACTAAGCCAGATTTTGAGAAATTCATTATGTTCTTTAAGGCCTTTTTCGTTTTTTGTCTCGGAATAAAACTGTTTCAAAGGCTCAAAAACTTGGTCTTTTATTTTTTCAAAGAAAAAATGGACTCCGCCTTTTGCTTTCTTTTCTATTTCCTGCCATTCTTCTTGTCCGTGCGTGAATTTGGTCGCTTTTTGAAGCAGGATTTTCTCAAATTTTTCACAGACTTTTATTAATTCTTTTATGTTGGTTTTCAGTGAGATATATAGAGCTTGAGTTTTCTCTTCACTGAGTTTCTTTGAGCTTTTCGCAATATCATACCAATCTTCCAGAGATTGTAAGAACCAGCCGCAATCGATGTATTTCAGGACTTTTTTGATGCTGTAATGATATTTTTCAGCCTCTATGATTTGTTCTATTTTGTCATTCGCCTTTGTATCTTCCTGAAAATGAGATATTCTATCATCTTTGAAAATAACCGAAGGCGTGATTTTGGATTTTAGATAAATCCCTTCCAAAGTCCTGCATCGGGAAAGTGCCACATAGACCTGCCCAGAGGTGAAACTCTGCCCAGCATCTATGATGAGCCTGTCAAAAGTGAGCCCTTGGCTTTTGTGGATGGTAACCGCCCACGCCAAACGGATAGGCAGCTGCTCAAAACTTCCTGTGACTTCTTCTTTTATCTGTTTGTCCTCTTCCAGAGTGTATTTTTTCTGTTCCCAGACTTCTTTTTTTATTTCCAGTTCCTCATCGCTTCCATCCAGAATTGCGAAAACTTTATCTTCTGTGAGGCGTGATATTTCGGCGAGTTTGCCGTTGTAATATTTTCTGTCGCCAGAGGTATCATTTCGGATGAACATCACCTGCGCGCCGACTTTCAGCTCCAAAGTTTCATCATTTGGAAACATATTTTCCTTAAAATCTCCGAAAACAGAAGCGTTATAGAAAAATGAAGGCGTTTTTAACTCGTTGATTTTCTTTTGGTTAATGCTGTCCGCCATTTTATTATGCGAACAGAGATGAACGAAAGCCTCTCCATTAGGTTCAAAATCAGGGAAATATCTTTCATTTAATTTATTGAAATCCACCAATTTGCTGTTTCCATCACGAATCGCATTCAGCAGGTCTAAAAATTCTTTATCTTTTTGTCTAAAAACCTCGGTCAGCTCTATCGTTAGTAAATCCATTTCCTCCAAAGCCTTCGCATTAAAGAAGAAAGGAGAGGAGTAGTACCGCTGAAGGATATACTCGCTGTCTTCCCGAATAACAGGCGGAAGCTGGAATAAATCTCCCACGAAAAGCAGCTGCACGCCTCCGAATTTCTGCTGATTTCTTCTGGCTGTTCTGAGGGCAAAATCCATCATATCCAAGACATCGGCTCTGAGCATAGAGACCTCGTCTATGATGATGATTTCCACCTCGCGCAGGAGTTTTAGTTTGTCTTTTCTGTATCTGAAATGAGGGAGCAGGTCTGAAATGTTATTAGCAATATTAGCATCTATCCTGTCTACCGTAGGGACAAAGGGTCTGAGAGGCAGCCCAAACATAGAGTGGATGGTGACACCGCCAGCATTGATAGCCGCGATGCCTGTGGGAGCCACTATGATATGATTTTTCCGAGATTTTTTCACGAAATCATTCAGAAAGGTGGTTTTTCCTGTTCCCGCCCTTCCTGTAAGGAAAACATTACGATTGGTATTTTCTATTAAATCAAATATATGCTCATTCATAGGCTCGTGTGGTGTATTTTGCTAAAAACAAAACGAATAGAAATTGGTTCTATTCGTTGAATTTCTAATGAAATTTATTATTGCCTTTATAAACAATCACTTCTGCATTCTTTTCTTTGACCAAATCTACGAAATTGATAAAATGTCTCGTCTGGTTGTGCTCGTCTAGGGCATCTTGGCTTTCCCAAGTTTCACTCATGATAAAATGCCCTTCAGTATCTATATCTTCTATCAGATTGTACTTGATACAGCCTTTTTCTTTTCGGCTTTCTTCTACTAAAACTTTCAAGCTGTCAAGGATTTCGGATACTTGTTCAGCCTTGAATTTTATCAATGCAATTACTTCTAAATTCTTCATAAAGAAAAAATTTTATCTTCCACAAAGATACTAATTATCTAGGAATTTCTATATTTTCTAAAATTTGTCTGATGATTTCATCTGTGGTAAGTCCTTCCATTTCTCGTTCAGGAGAAACCATTACACGATGGCGAAGCACTGCGTAGCTGGCTTCTTTTATGTCCTCTGGAGTTACGAAATCTCTTCCTCTTATCGCTGCGAAAGCTTTGGAAGCCGTAAGAAGAGCCAAACTCGCTCTCGGTGAAGCGCCTAAATATAGGAACTGATTTTCACGAGTGTTGATAACCAGTTTCGCAATGTATTCTATTAAATGAGGCTCTACAATAATCTCTTTTACAAGGTTTTGGAATCTTTTCAGCTGTTCGCCTGAGATTACAGTATTGATGGCTACTGTTTTGTCTGAAGACTTGTCTTGATGCTGGTTTTGGATAATGGTAATTTCCTGTTCCAGATTAGGATAACCTACATTTATTTTAAATAAAAATCTGTCCAGCTGGGCTTCTGGAAGTCGGTAAGTTCCCTCTTGTTCTATTGGGTTTTGGGTAGCCACCACCAAAAAAGGAAGTTCCATAGCATAGCGGGTGCCGTCCATGGTGATTTGTCTTTCCTCCATCACCTCAAAAAGTGCCGCCTGAGTTTTTGCTGGCGAACGGTTAATCTCATCTATAAGGATGAAATTAGAAAAAATAGGTCCTTTTTTGAACTCAAATTCAGAGGTTTTCATATTGAAAACAGATGTTCCCAAAATGTCCGAAGGCATAAGGTCTGGTGTGAACTGTATCCTGCTGAAATCCACAGAGATAGTCTTAGCAAGGAGTTTGGCTGTGATGGTTTTTGCCACTCCTGGGACACCCTCTATCAGGACATGCCCATTAGAAAGAAGGGCAGCAAGGAGATGTTCTATCATGCTCTCTTGTCCTACAATGACTTTTCCTATTTCGGCTTTTATTTTTTCTAAACTTTCGCGGAGTTCTGTCATATCTATTCTTGACTGGAACTGTGTAGCGGGAGTTTCTAGGTGTTCATTTTCTATATTTTCCATTTTTTATGATTTTAAAATTTTATCTAAAACTTCGTTTATTTTCGCTAAATCAGAGTGTTTTACTTGAATATGCTGATTTTGTATTTTGTTTATTAAATCAACGGCTTCCTGTATCAGCTCTATGTTTTTTCCTGTTTTTAGGTGTAGTTTTTTGATGAAATTATCATCTAAATGCTGGGTATCAATCATTAAATCCAATCTCACTTTATTGAGGAAATAT
>CAUQSG010000111.1:0-3468 GCA_963520725.1 uncultured Flavobacteriaceae bacterium
GAATACCGCTATTTGGTAAGACCTGCCATAGAACTCTATCCTTTCGCGGAAGCTGTCTGGGCGCCCAGCCGAGGACTGAAAATACGCACAGCAGGAGGTCTCCAGTCTCGTTACAGAATCTTCCGCACGAGCAAAGTAACACTTTCCACAGGAATAGGTCTCTTCTACGAATACGAAAAATGGAACTACAACGGCGTTCCCAATCCAGACCCACAGGATATAGACAAGATGGAACAACAAAGGAGCATAAAAGGGCAGATATTTGCGAATTTTAAGTTTCATTTTGGCGAAAAATGGAATATAATTACCAGTGGATACACGCATTTCAAGCCTGACAGCAACATAAAAAACCCGCGCATCGCGTATAGTATAGATGTAAAGCATTCCGTAACGAAACATTTCGGAGTATGGCTTTCTTATCAAAACATCATCCACACAAAACCGATTGTCCCTATCCGAAAACACTACACAGTGCTTACAGGCGGTGTTTTCTTCTCATTCTAATGATATTTTTGTTTAATTTTTAACCTAAAAACTATAAAAACTCCCATTAAAAAAATGAATTTAGAAGAAAAAATACAGAATGCAGAAACCAGAATTTTCAAAGTGGTTTTCCCTAAAATAGCCAACCACCATGAAACCATGTTCGGCGGCGCTATCATGGAGCAGATGGTGGAAACGGCATTCATCACTGCGACAAGATTTGCGCGAAAAGCCTTTGTAATAAAGGCGTGTGACCACACAGAATTCCGAAAACCTGTGCCAGAAAGCTCCTTGGTGGAGTTCATTGGTAAAGTAAAATCCATAGGAAACACCAGCCTAAAAGTAAGCGTAGAGGTCTTCTCCGAAGAGATGTACGCCGAGCGCCGAGAACTGTGTGTCCTTGGAGAATTCAGCTTGGTAGCCATTGGCGAAGACAAAAAAGCCGTGAAAATATTAGACTAAATTCACTTTTATAATTTTTCCTTAATAAATCTTGCGGTTTGAGATTTCTTGTTTTTAACTAATTCCTCTGGCGTTCCAGCAAAAACAATCTCGCCGCCGTGTTTTCCTGCCTCTGGCCCTACATCTATTATCCAGTCTGCACATTTTATGATATCAGGCTGATGCTCTATCACGATGACAGAATGCCCAAGATCAATAAGTGACTGCAAGGAAACCATAAGTGTGCTAATATCATGAAAATGAAGCCCTGTGGATGGTTCATCAAATATAAATAAAGTTTTCTCCGTGGTTACACCTTTTACCAAGAAGGAAGCCAGTTTTATTCTCTGTGCTTCTCCACCTGAGAGCGTAGATGAACTTTGTCCCAGCTGAAGGTATCCCAAGCCGACATCCTGCAAGGGTTTTAGTTTGGTTACTATTTTCTTATCACCGCTTTCGGTAAAAAACTGAACAGCATCATCTACGGTAAGGTGCAGGATATCAGAAATGTTTTTTTCATGGTATTTCACTTCTAAAACTTCTGACTTAAAGCGGCTTCCCTTACAATGCTCGCACACCAGCTCTATATCCGCCATAAACTGCATGGACACGGTAATTACTCCTTCTCCCTTGCATTCATCACATCTTCCGCCATCTACATTGAACGAGAAATGCTTTGGCTTCAGCCCTTGTATGACAGCTGCCTTTTGTTTTGCGAACAAATCACGAATATCATCATAGGCTTTGAGGTAAGTAACAGGATTGGAACGAGAGGATTTTCCGATTGAATTTTGGTCTATGAGTTCTATGTTTTTAACCAAAGAGGAAGGAAACTCCACGCTGTCATAATCTCCCTTTTTTCCGCCCATTCCGAGCTGAATCTGTATTTCATTCGCCAAAACCTCCTTCATAAGGGTAGATTTTCCACTTCCCGAAACGCCTGATATCACCACAAAACTCTCCAGCGGAATATCCAAATCTATGTTTTTCAGATTGTTTTGTCTAGCGCCTTTGATTTTGATAAATTCCTTTGATTTTCTGCGCTTTTCAGGAATTTTTATTTCTAATTTTCCTGTGAGATATTGGGCTGTAAGCGTATCGGATTTTTTTAACTCTTCAAAATTTCCCGCAAAAACCAGCTCTCCTCCTAGGAAACCTGCCTCAGGGCCGATATCTATGATGAAATCCGCCGCCCTCATGATATCCTCATCGTGCTCTACGACAATCACCGTATTCCCTAAATCACGAAGGTTTTTAAGGACTTCTATCAGATTTTCTGTATCGCGAGAGTGCAGACCAATGCTTGGCTCATCTAGTATGTAGATGGAACCAACCAGCGAGCTTCCGAGGCTGGTAGCGAGGTTAATCCTCTGGCTTTCTCCACCAGAAAGCGTATTAGAAGTTCTATTCAAGGTCAAATATCCGAGTCCCACTTTCAGCAAAAATTCTAATCGCGTAGTGATTTCGTAGAGAAGCCTCTTTGCGATTTCCTGCTCATGCGGAGTTAATTTAAGGTTTTTGACCAGTGGCAAAAGCTCATCCAGTGGCAAATCCACCAAAGTCTGAATGCTGTGTCCATCTATTTTTACCCAAGAGGCCTCCTCTCTTAGCCTCAGCCCTTCACAGACTGGGCAGGTGGTTTTCCCACGATAACGGGAAAGCATCACTCGGTATTGGATTTTATAGAGATTATCTTCCAACATTTTGAAAAAATGATTGATACAAGGAAAATCTGCATCGCCATTTCCCTGCCAAAGGAGTTTTTTTTGTTCTTTATCCAGCTGAAAATAAGGCTTATGAACAGGAAAATCTTTTGCTTTTTTTATAAACATTGCTTTCCATTCTTTCATGGTATCGCCTTTCCAGCAGGCAACTGCATCCTCAAAAATGGATAAATTTTTATTCGGAATTACTAAATCCTCATCGATGCCGATGACCTTGCCATAGCCCTCACAGGAAGGACAGGCTCCGTATGGATTATTAAAACTAAAAAAATGAATATTCGGTTCTAAAAACTCTATTCCATCTAATTCGAATTTATTAGAAAAATTGGTGACATTTTCGTTTTCAGCATCTTTCAGGGAACAATAGCCTCGCCCTTCGTAGAATGCAATCTGGATAGAATCTGCTAGCCTTTGGAGGAAACTCTCATCATCTTCATACAAAAATCGGTCTATGATGAGATGAATATCCATCCCTTTTTCAGGAACGAAATTAAAAGCTTCCAAATCCTCTATACTTGCTGTATTTCCATTGATTTCCAAGCGGGTAAATCCTGAAAGTTTCAGGGTATTCAGTGTATTTTTAAAGGTATCTGTTTCATAATGCAACGGTGAACGGAGCGTATAGGTTTTCCCTTCGTTTTTCTGAATAAAATCTATCACATCAGAAACGCTGTCTTTCCTTACCTCCTGCCCTGAAACAGGCGAAAAAGTGCGACCTATCCTCGCAAAAAGCAGTTTCAGATAGTCATAAATCTCTGTGGATGTGCCCACTGTGGAGCGAGGGTTGGAGGAAATGACTTTTTGCTGAATGGCAATGGAG
>CAUQSG010000112.1:0-3297 GCA_963520725.1 uncultured Flavobacteriaceae bacterium
CTGCCGTCCAGAAGACCGTTCTAATATGAATGTTTCTTTCAAACTTCTAGATGAATCTAAAAAAGAAGCGTTTGACAAAGCTTGGAAAGAAGCAGGAATCAATGGTCTAAATGGACATAGGAACTTGGGAGGATACAGAGCAAGTATGTACAATGCCTTACCGATAGAAAGTGTACAGGTATTGGTAGATGTAATGAGATCTATTCAGTAAAATCTATTAAAGCATAAAAAACAAGATTTATGCCCGTATTCAAGCCATTTCGTGGGATAACGCCCTATGGGGAATATATAAAAAGTTTTCCTACACGCCCATTGAGTAATTATACTCAAGAAGAAATCGCAAAGAAAGCCGAAAGAGAGTTTTCTTATGTGAGAATGGTGGAACCGTATTTGTCTGGTGAACCTCAGAATTTGGAGCAGAATTTGGGTAGAGTGAGGGCGAATTATGAGGAGTTGCTGAGAAATCACAACTTACATCAGGAGGACGAATCAGGATATTATTTGTATTGTCAAGTATTGCCTGATGGCAGTGTTTTCAGAGGGCTTTTAGGATTGGTTTCCGTAGAAGATTATAATTCGGGAAAGATTAAAAAGCACGAAGAAACACTCACACACAGAAAAGAAAAACTGTCTAAGTATCTGGAAGGTGTGAATCTCCAAGCGGAACCAGTGCTTTTGACCTATTCTT
The DNA here is from genome assembly GCA_963520725.1 of uncultured Flavobacteriaceae bacterium. Taxonomy (GTDB): domain Bacteria; phylum Bacteroidota; class Bacteroidia; order Flavobacteriales; family Weeksellaceae; genus JABCPE02. Next base: position 689 of record CAUQSG010000112.1, read on the forward strand.
CAAATGCTGAATTAGAGGCTCTTATGAGTGAGGAAGAAAGAAAAAATCCTGTTTTGGAATATGCAGACAGCAAGGGGACTAAACATCGTGTTTGGAAAATTCAAGATGAAGAAACCTTGAAAAAATATGAACAAATTTTAGCAAAAGTAGAGGCTTTCTACATTGCTGACGGACATCATAGGATGGGTTCTACAGCGCTCTATTCTGAGCAGAGAAAGGATAAAAATCCTAATCATATTGGAAATGAGCCGTATAACTTTGTTTATAGTTTCATAGTTTCTGACCAATCTATTAAAATTAACGATTTTAATAAGGTTGTCAAGGATTTGAATGGTCTGACAGTAGAGCAGTTTTTGCATCAGTTGGAGGATAAATTTATCATTGAAAATAAAGGGAAAAACCCGTATTATCCAGAGCAAAAACACTTTATAAGTCTTTATTTAGATGGACAGTTTTATAAACTTACACTAAAGGAAGAATGCTGTTGTGAAGAGTGTTTGGGGATTATAGACCATTATCTTTTGGACAAATATATACTGAGTCCGATTTTAGGAATAGATGATTTGAAAACTACCAAGCGAGTAGATTACCTACGGGGAAGCTCTTGCGTGGAAGGAATCACAAAACTAAAAGAAAAGGTTGATAATGAAGGATATAAAGTAGCATTCGGGGTACATCCTGTGAGTTTTTCTGATTTAGTAGAAATCGCAGATAAAAACCTGAAAATGCCTCCAAAATGTACTTACATAGAACCCAAACTCGTGACCGCGCTTGTCATGTATGATATGAAATAAAAAATGCAGCTCTTAGGGCTGCATTTTTATTTTATGAAAAAATTATTTCTTTATTAAAAGAGCAATGTTTTCCACATGGTGCGTTTGTGGGAACATATCTACAGGAAGAATTTTTACTACATTGTAGTGCTCTTTCATCAGGGCTAAATCTCTCGCCTGCGTCGCTGAATTACAGCTTACATAAACGATTCTTTCTGGCGAAAGTTTTAGAATCTGCTCTATTACTTTCGGGTGCATTCCATCTCGTGGAGGGTCGGTAATTAGGACATCTGCCTTTGGATGTTGCGCCAAAAACTCTTCTGTGAAGACTTCTTTCATATCTCCGCAGTAGAAAGTGCAGTTATTCAGTCCGTTAAGTTCAGCGTTTTCTATCGCTGCATCTATCGCTTCCTGAACGGCCTCTATTCCAATCACTTGTTTGGCGTGTCTTGCCATATATTGGGCTATTGTCCCTGTCCCTGTGTAAAGGTCATATACTACATGATTTTCCTGAATATCAGCGAATTCTAGAGTTTTTCTGTAAAGATTTAAGGCTTGTTTATAATTGGTTTGAAAGAAAGATTTAGGACCAATTTTAAATTTCAGTCCATCCATTTCTTCAAAGATAAATCCTTCACCAAAGTAAGTTTGGATATCCAAATCATACACGCTGTCGTTTCCTTTGGAGTTGATAGCGTAAAGTAAAGTCTTGATTTGAGGGAACTTATCTAAAATAAAGTTTAATAAATTTTCTCTGTTTTCCTTCTCTTCTCGGAAAAACTGAATGAGAATCATCCATTCTCCTTTGGAGTTTTGGCGAAGCATCAGCGTTCGTAGAAATCCTTCATGATTCCTTAAATCAAAAAAATCAAGGTTGTTTTTTATCGCATAATCTCTGATTGCCAGACGGATTTCGTTGGATGGTGCTTCTTGCAGGTAGCACTCTTTTAGGTCTAAAATCTTGCTCCACTGCCCAGGAATATGGAAACCAAGAGCATTTTTGTTGTCTATTTCTGTGTCGGATTTTATCTCTTCGGAAGTCAGCCAGCGAGCATTGGAAAACGAAAATTCCATTTTATTTCGGTAGAAATAGTGTTCCTCGCCTCCCAGAATAGGGATGCATTCAAAATCTTCGATACCGCCTATTCTTTTAATATTGTTAAGAACCTCATTTTGTTTGAATTCCAGCTGCTTTTCATAGTTCATATTCTGCCACTTACATCCTCCACACACACCGAAATGGATGCATTCTGGATTTATCCGAAACGGAGATGGCTCTAAAATTTCTACCATTTCTGCTTCATAATATTTGCTTTTAGCCTTTTTTATGCGAGCATTTATGGTGTCCCCAGGGATTGCTCCTGAGACAAGCACAGTTTTGCCATCTTCAGTTTTTCCAACAGAAACTCCTTTCGCACCAGCGGAAAGGAGTTTTATGTTTTCTAAGATTAGATTTTTATTCTTTTTCAAAATAAATCTTTTTAAAATTAGTGTCCGTGACCATCGTGTTCATTATGTTCTTCTTCGGTTTCAGAAGCCTCAGGAACAGGAGCAGTCAGACCTGTTTGTTTGTTTAGAATATCGATAAGCTCTGTCAGCTGGATATTAGAAAGTCCAAGAACAGTCTTACTTGCAACCTTTCCATCTTTATCTAAAATCATGAAACTAGGAAGCTTAAATCCATAGATATGTAGTTGTTGTGCCGCCTCAGATTTTAGCCCTCCTTTAGCATAAAGATTAACTCCTGTAAAGCCGTTTAATAATGATTTAGAAGTTTTTTGAAACTGTTTAGCATCATCATCCATATTGACATAGGCTACATTCAGTTTTGCTTTA
>CAUQSG010000113.1:0-3251 GCA_963520725.1 uncultured Flavobacteriaceae bacterium
GATGTATACATACCCATTCTCTATAAGCTCTTTCATGTAACGGAAGAAGAAGGTAAGAATAAGCGTAGAAATATGCGAACCATCTATATCGGCATCGGTCATAATTACTATTTTATGATATCTCAGTTTAGACAAGTTTAGTGCCTTACTGTCCTCCTCTGTCCCTACAGAAACCCCGAGTGCTGTATAAATATTTTTAATCTCATCATTATCATAAACCTTGTGAAGCATAGATTTTTCCACATTTAGAATCTTACCTCTCAGTGGTAAAATCGCTTGGAAATTTCTATCTCTTCCTCCTTTGGCTGTTCCTCCCGCAGAGTCTCCCTCTACTAGGAAAATTTCGCTTATAGATGGGTCTTTAGATGAACAGTCGGCTAATTTCCCTGGCAGACCAGAGCCTCCCAATGGCGATTTTCTCTGCACCATTTCACGGGCTTTCTTCGCTGCCTGACGAGCTTTCGCCGCTAAAACTACTTTTTGAACAATCTGCTTGGCTTCGTTTGGATTTTCTTCAAGGAAGTTAGAAAGCATCTCTCCCACTATCTTATCCACAGCACCAGAAACTTCGGAATTCCCAAGTTTAGTCTTAGTCTGTCCCTCAAACTGAGGCTCCATTACTTTCACGGAAATCACCGCTGTAAGCCCCTCACGGAAGTCATCTCCTGTCACTTCCACTTTTTCTTTCTGCGGAATACCCAGTTCATCAGCATATTTTTTGAGTGTTCTAGTCAAAGCTCTTCTGAAACCAGCCAAATGAGTTCCTCCCTCATGCGTGTTGATATTATTTACATAAGAATGTAGGTTTTCATTGAACGAAGTATTATATCTCATCGCTACTTCCACAGGGATATCATCTCGCTCTCCTTCCATGAAGATCACATCCATTATTCCCTCTCTGTTTCCATCGATGAACTCTACAAATTCCTTCAGTCCTCCTTCAGAATAGAAAGTTTCGCTTTTAAACTCTCCGTTTTCCTCTTTTACTCTTTCATCTGTAAGAGTGATGGTAATTCCTTTATTAAGAAAAGCCAACTCGCGAAGACGAGCCGCCAATGTATCATAATTATATACTAATTCATTAAAAATAGATTCATCTGGCTGGAAAAACACCTCCGTCCCAGTAATCTCCGAAGCACCGATTTCCTCAACATTCCCAAGAGCCTTACCTTGTGAATATTTCTGCTGGTAGATTTTACCATCTCTCTGAACAGTAGCGATCAACGATGTAGAAAGCGCATTCACACACGAAACCCCTACACCATGAAGCCCCCCAGAAACCTTATAAGAATCTTTATCAAACTTACCTCCTGCCCCTATTTTGGTCATTACTACCTCTAGAGCAGATTTTTGTTCTTTCTCTTGGAAATCCACTGGAATACCACGCCCATTATCTCTTACAGAAATACCATTTCCTTCATGAATAGTTACCGAAATAGTATCACAATATCCTGCCAAAGCCTCATCTATAGAGTTATCCACCACCTCATAAACCAAGTGATGAAGCCCTCTAACTCCCACATCTCCAATGTACATTGACGGTCTGAGACGCACATGCTCAATACCTTCTAATGCCTGAATACTACTCGCTGTATACTGTTTTTCGCTCATGTATTTTCAAAAATTTAGTGAATTACAAAGATACATATTTTTTTGATAAAAATCAGTGTTTTTTGAACGAGAAATAAATTTTATATTTGGGAAATTTTATAAAAAATGAAAAAAAGCAACAATCTCTTGCTTCAAATCCTGATTGCTATTGTTTTAGGTATAATTTTTGGAAAGTTTGTAAATCAAGAATTTTTAAAAATCTTTCTCACCTTCAATGGGCTGTTTAGTCAGTTTCTCGGATTCTGTATCCCTTTGATTATCATAGGACTAATAGTCCCATCAATAGGAAAACTGGGCGGAACAGCCAGTAAAATAGTGCTTGTAACGGCAGGATTGGCTTATTTATCTACTCTTTTAGCGGGTTTTGTTTCTTATGGTGTGAGTATCAGCACTTTCCCAAGTCTTTTGGAAGGACAGTCGCTCAGTGATGTTTCAAAAGCTACTGAAATCAAGCCTTATTTTTCGCTGAGCATTCCTCCTATGTTTGATGTGATGACAGCGCTGGTTTTGGCTTTTATGGTAGGGATAGGAATTTCTAAAATCCACAATTCTACATTGTTACAGGTTTTTGAAGAATTTGAAATCATCATCTCTAATGTCATTGCCCGCATTCTTATTCCGCTGCTTCCATTGTATATTTTTGGAATCTTTTTAGGAATGGCTCATACGGGCGAAGTTTTCACGATTGTTTCTATTTTCATTAAAATTATCGCCATTATTTTTGGGCTTCATATTTTGTTTTTGATATTTTTATTTACCATCGCTGGAATTATCGGAAGAAAAAATCCTTTCACTATGCTGGTAAATATGATACCTGCCTATATCACGGCTCTGGGAACACAGTCTTCGGCTGCTACCATTCCTGTTTCCTTACAACAGACTATCAAAAACGGCGTTTCGGAAAAGGTGGCTAAACTGGTTATTCCTCTTTGTGCAACGATACATTTATCTGGAAGTGCGTTGAAGATAGTTGCCTGCACCATTGCTCTGATGGTAGTACAGCAGATGCCGATTGATTTCTTGGATTACGCAGGATTTATTTTTATGCTTGGTATTGCTATGGTGGCTGCGCCTGGAGTCCCTGGTGGTGCTATTATGGCGGCTATTGGGATTATCGGTTCTATGCTGGGATTTGATGAAAAAAGCCAAGCGCTGATGATTTCGCTCTATATCGCTATGGACAGCTTCGGAACGGCTGGAAATGTCACAGGAGACTGCGCTATAGCTGTAATTACAGATACTATTTTGGGTGAAAAACAGAAAACTAACGACTAAATGAAAGAAAAGTTTTTGCAAACTCTTTGGGAAAACAAGGTCTTTAATCCGCTCTTGTTCAAGGATACGGACGGAAACCCTATCGAAATCCTAGATTTTGGAAAACTGAATAGCAATGCTGGGCCTGATTTTCATTCGGTAAAAATAAAAACACAAGGCATCACATTTTTCGGAAATGCTGAATTCCATGTAAAATCTTCCGACTGGCTTCTACACAAACATTCGGAACAGAAAGATTATCAGTCTGTTATCCTTCATATCGTTTTTGAACACGACCAAGAAATTTCGGAACTGAAAGAAAAAAACATTCCTACGCTAGAATTGAAAAACTATATTGAAAACCCTGATTTTCAGCACTATAACTT
>CAUQSG010000114.1:0-3221 GCA_963520725.1 uncultured Flavobacteriaceae bacterium
TGTCTGAGCCGTATAACAGAAAAATGATAGAAGTAGCGGAGCAGGTAGCGGAGCGAAACAGCATAAAAGTTCACAAAGGAGTGTATGTAGCATTACAAGGGCCTACTTTTGAGACGCCAGCGGAGTATGGATTGGTTCGTTACATTGGTGGAGATGCCGTAGGGATGAGCACCGTGCCAGAAGTTATCGTGGCTAAACATATGGGAATGGATTGTTTCTGTATTTCCATCATCACTGATTTGGGCGGGCCAGAGATTGCCTTTGCGGTTTCACACGAAGAGGTGCTGAAGGCTGCTGATACAGCGATGCCGAGCGTTATCAAAATCGTGAAAGGATTGGTAAAAGAATACTAAATTTATTTTAACCAAAAAGAACATAACAAATAAAAGCAAAACCGATGCAATTAAAGCATTGGTTTTTTGTTTTTTTATCAATTTTTTCCAAAATCCTAATAAATATCAGTAGTATGGCTTTGGTTTTTATTTTTATCGGTTCGTAAATTTGTAGTGGGAAAAAGGATAACTAACAAACAGATCTTAATTATTTATTAACCGTTTCCAATGTTTAGACAGAGGAAACATAAAATTCAAAAAATTATGAAAAAAAGCAATTTATTTAGAGGAATGTTTCCTATCCTTGCGGTAGGAGTGATGGCTTTAGCAGGAACTTCACTTACTTCATGCAGTAGAAGTAGCGATGATGAGCAAGTGGAGGCAGTTAATCCGCTTTATAAGGCTATTGAAGGAACATGGAAACTTACAAAATATGAGCAAAAAGATACTGATGGAGTGTATCAAACAGCACCTCTTTATGTACTATATCATGTTTATGGATCAGATAAGAAATATAAACATTATAGTAATGCTGCTCCTAGTGATCCAGATGCATTTGTGCTTGAAGGAACATATGAAATAAAGAACACAGATATATTCTTCTTTAATTCACTCCTTCCTCCTGGGGCGCCTGGTTCTAGGTATAAAATAGAGATTAATGGGAATACAATGGTGCAGATTAAGAATGGTGATGGAGATAGATACACTTATACCAAACAATAATCCACTAAAACTAAAACACCAAACCAGCGAATATCATCGGTATTCGCTGGTTTTAATTTACTATCAATTTTTTTTGGCAGCAAAAGTAAATATTTTCATTAAAAATCACCATTTTTGCAGATATTTTAAAAATAGATATGTCAGACTTAATTCAAGAAATACAGAAAAGAAAAACTTTTGGGATTATTTCCCACCCAGATGCTGGGAAAACCACTCTTACCGAGAAACTCCTTCTCTTCGGAGGGGCTATTCAGGAGGCTGGAGCGGTGAAATCTAATAAAATAAAGAAAGGCGCAACTTCTGACTTTATGGAAATAGAGCGCCAGAGAGGGATTTCCGTAGCGACTTCCGTTTTGGCTTTTAATTATAAAGGACATAAAATCAACATCCTTGATACTCCTGGGCATAAGGATTTTGCGGAAGATACTTACCGAACGCTTACTGCCGTGGACTCTGTAATCGTGGTGATAGATGTCGCAAAAGGGGTGGAAGAGCAGACCGAAAAACTCGTGCAGGTATGCCGTATGAGAAACATCCCGATGATAGTTTTCATCAATAAACTGGACAGAGAAGGGAAAGATGCTTTTGACCTGCTGGATGAAGTGGAGCAGAAACTTGGGCTTTCTGTGGTTCCGCTTTCGCTGCCTATCGGTATGGGGGCTGATTTTCAGGGAATTTATAACATCTGGGAGAATAATATCCAGTTGTTTTTAGAAGAAAAGAAACAAAAAGTAGGGGAGAGCATTACCTTTAATGATATTAACGATGCTGCGATAGATGAAGCCGTAGGCGAAAAGGCGGCTAATACTCTAAGAGATGAGCTGGAGCTGGTGGAATCGGTTTATCCTAAATTCAGCAGGGAAGATTACATGGCAGGAACGCAGCAGCCTGTGTTCTTTGGTTCGGCGCTGAATAATTTTGGGGTGAGAGAACTGCTGGATGCTTTCATTGACATTGCTCCAAATCCTCAGCCAAAACAAGCAGACAACAGAGTCGTGAAGCCAGAGGAACAAAATTTCACAGGTTTTGTGTTTAAAATTCATGCCAATATGGACCCGAAACACCGCGACAGGCTTGCCTTTGTGAAAATCGTTTCTGGTGTGTTCAAAAGAAATGAAAACTACCTGCTCGTAAGGGAAGGTAAGAAAATGAAATTCTCTTCTCCGAATGCTTTCTTTGCGGATAAAAAGGAAGTAGTAGATGAGTCTTTCCCTGGGGATATTGTCGGACTGCACGATACGGGGAATTTCCGTATCGGGGACACGCTCACGGCTGGGGAAAAGCTGAACTTTAAAGGAATTCCGAGTTTCTCTCCTGAGCATTTCCGTTTCATTAACAATGATGACCCGCTAAAAGCGAAACAACTTGCAAAAGGTATAGACCAGCTGATGGACGAGGGTGTAGCACAGCTTTTCACACTGGAGATGAGCGGAAGAAAGATTATCGGAACGGTGGGAGCGCTGCAATACGAAGTTATCCAATACAGACTGGAGCACGAGTATGGCGCTAAATGCACCTACGAACCGATTTCCATTCATAAGGCATGCTGGGTAGAGGCTGATGAAAAATCCGAAGAGTTCAAGGAATTTGCAAGGCTGAAACAGCGATTTTTGGCGAGAGATAAATATAATCAACTGGTATTTTTAGCAGATTCTGCATTCACTATCACGATGACACAGGAGAAATTCCCAAATGTGAAACTCCATTTCATTAGTGAATTTAATGATTAAAACAATGATTAAACGAACTATTATACATTTACTTCTTCGTATTTTGCTTGTTCCCGCTGTTCCGTTTTTTACAATGCTTTATATATTACATAAAGTAGAAAATGACAGACATGGGATGAAATACATGTTTGCTATGTTTGTAATAGTTTCGTTTACTATTTTATATTTGATAATAGAAAGTATAGTATTCTTCATTAGAAAAAAATATGAATCATTTAGATTAGATATCATACTGCTTATAATCATTATATTGTTATTAACAATAGAACCATTTAGGGATAATCTTTATCTCTATATATATAAAAGTTTTAATTGGTTTATTTTCTGAAAATCAATAAAATAACAATAAAAAACTCCCTTCATATGAGGGGAGTTTTTTGTTTTTATAATCCGCTTACGGTGTAGTCTTTCGGGTAGCGGACTTTGTAGCTTACCC
>CAUQSG010000115.1:0-3120 GCA_963520725.1 uncultured Flavobacteriaceae bacterium
TATTTATTCTTTATGGGAGTTGGAGAGTATGCGATAGTAAAGGATAAATGGAAAAACATCGCAGTAGATTATTATGTAGAAAAGGAATATGAGCCTTATGCAAAACAAATATTCGGGATGACTCCAGAGATGCTGGACTTCTTCTCTAAAAAACTAAAATACGAATATCCTTGGCAAAAATACGCACAACTGGTAGGAAGAGACTATGTAAGTGGTGCGATGGAGAATACAACTGCCGTAATCCACGGAGAATATGCGAATTTAAAGGAAGGCGACCTTGTAGATGAGAACACTTGGGAACCTGTGATTGCTCATGAGCTGTTCCACCACTGGTTTGGAGATTTGGTAACGGCAGAAAGCTGGTCTAACCTTACTGTAAATGAGTCTTTTGCGAATTATTCTGAATACCTTTGGAATGAATACAAATACGGAAAAGATGCAGCAGATTATCATTTAATGAATGATATTTCGGCATATATTCATAATCCGCTGAATTACAGCAAACATTTGGTGAGATTTGATTATAAGAGCCGTGAGGATATGTTTGACAGCGTATCTTATAACAAAGGAGGTGGAATTCTTCACATGTTGAGAAATTATCTTGGTGATGAAGCATTCTTTGAAGGGCTTTCTGATTATTTGAAAACCAATGAATACGGAACAGGAGAGGCGCACCAGCTGAGACTATCTTTAGAAAAAGTTTCTGGAAAAGACCTTAACTGGTTCTTTAATCAGTGGTATTTTAACAGCGGAAACCCTAAATTAGATGTAAAATATTCTTACGAACCAGTGAAAAAACAAACTGTGGTAACGATTAACCAGACTCAAGACCAATATTTTGAGTTCCCACTTACCATAGATATCCATGAAAACGGAAAAGTAAGAAGAGAAAAAGTATGGGTAGATGCTAAAGCGAAGAATGATTTTACATTTAGCACAGCGAAAAATCCAGACCTTATCAATGTAGATGCAGACGGGCTTCTATTAGCAGAAATCAACGATGTTAAAACTCCTGAACAATATGCTCTACAATATGCTAAAACTAAGGAGTTTAAGAGCAAACATCTAGCATTAAAAAATGCTGCTGAAAATGCAAAGAAAAATAATAACATCACTTCTGTGAAAACATTGGTATCTGCATTGAAAGATCCGTTTTTCAGATTGAGAATTCAGGCGCTTGGAGGATTAGATTTATCTAAACCAGAACAGGCAAAACTAGCTCTTTCAGAAGTAGAAAAATTAGCTCAGAAAGACCCTAAAACATTGGTTCAGGCGGCAGCAATCAAAGCATTGGCTACGACTAAGAACAAGAAATATTTGCCAATCTACGAAAAGGGAATTAGTTCTGTGTCAAACGCAGTGAAAGCAGCTTCTCTATCGGCGATTTCTATGACAGATCCAGAGAGGGTAAAAGCCCTTGCAGACAAGGTGGATTTATCCAAAGCATCAGATGAAACGATTACACAACTGTTGCCTACAATCGTGGATAACAAAATCGTGTCTCAGATGCCTTATATAGGAAAAGTGGTGGCATTTTATCCATTTTTAAAATTTCAAGATGAAAAATTGGGAGCTACAGCTGAAAAAGGATTCAACTGGATAATGGAGTCTGATAATACAAAGGCTACAGCTTCGGTTGCTAAAATTTTAAAGCAAGTAAAATCTGAAATTCCAGATAACCCAAATGTGAAAATGATGATCGTACAGATGCTGCAAAACGGGATTGCTAAAAAAGCAGAATTGCTAAGAGCAAATCCAAAAAGTGAGAGTATCAACCAGCAAATAAAGTCATTGACAGAAACGCTGGAACTTTATAAATAAAAACCCAAAAAGCTTGACAAATTTTGTCAGGCTTTTTTTATTTCATAGGTTTTGATGAGTAAAAAACGAGATATTCTTTCGCAGATTTACAGCAAAATAATGTATTTTTGTAGCATATAAGAATTTTATGAAAAGGACTTTGAAGGATTATCTATTCATTACACTTCGCGGTGTGGCTATGGGAGCTGCTGATGTGGTGCCTGGGGTTTCTGGGGGGACTATTGCTTTCATATCAGGGATTTACCAAGAGCTTATAGATTCTATCAATAAAATCAATTTTACAGCAGTAAAAATTTTAAGAAAAGAAGGGGTAAAATCTGCATGGGAATACATCAATGGGAATTTCTTTGTGGCTTTATTTTTGGGGATAGGAATCAGTATTTTATCCCTAGCAAAAGGCATCAAATACCTTTTGGAAACACATCCGATAGCGGTTTGGTCTTTCTTCTTTGGGTTGATGATGGCGAGCGTTCTTTTTCTGTGGAAAGATATTAAGAAATGGGACGCTCCAGCAGTTATCGCGATTGTAATAGCTGCATTTACAGCGTATTACATCACGATTATTCCTCCACTGGTGAATAATAACGGTTATATTTTCTTGTTTTTTGCAGGGGCTTTGGCTATTTGTGCGATGATTTTGCCAGGGATTTCAGGAGCATTTATTTTGGTGCTTTTAGGGGCTTATCATACGGTGCTCAATGCGCTGGATACTTTTGATTTGAAAGTATTGTCCATTGTAGGACTGGGAGCTGTGACAGGAATTTTGAGTTTTTCTAAAGCTTTGAAATGGCTTTTTGAACATAAGAAAAACACCACAATGGCAGGGCTTACGGGCTTTATCATCGGTTCTCTGAATAAAGTGTGGCCATGGAAAGAGGTTTTGGATAAGGAAATAGATGCTCATGGGAAGGAAATTATTTTGCTGGAAAAGAGCGTGCTGCCTTCGGATTTTGCTGGAGAACCTCAGGTTTTATTGGCTGTGGGGCTGGCTTTTGCGGGGTTTATTTTGATTTATGGAATTGAGAAATGGGCATCAAAAATGCAAAATAATTAATCGGCAAGAAAAGATATGTGGAAGCGTTTTTATATCAATCATAGATTTTTTCATATTCTGACAGGGGTAGGGCTGTGCTATGTTTTGGCATTTTTCTTTCCAAAACTTACATGGTTTGCTCATGGTTTTTTGTGTCTTTTAGCGGTACTTTTTATCGTGGATTCGTTGCTTTTATTTAACCAAAAAGATGCAATCTATTCCCAAAGAATTTTGCCTGAAAAATTATCTAATGGAGATGAGAACTC
>CAUQSG010000116.1:0-3083 GCA_963520725.1 uncultured Flavobacteriaceae bacterium
GATACAAACAATCAGAAATATATCCTCAAAAAATAATTAGATGTTATCTATTTTGTCTATAAATACAATTTTTATGATTGATAAATACTATTAGAAATCAGAATTTTGGTAAAATCCCTTCATATCTATATATTCAAAAACTTCGGGTGGAAGCATAGGGCGGACATTCTTTTTTTCTCTAATCATTTTTCTGATTTCGGTCGCAGAAAGTTCTATTATTGGCGCATTTATTTTGCAGATATTCTCGTGTGTAATCGTTTCTTTGTCAGTGTCTTGCGATAGGACGCGTGGATAAACGATGATTTGGTGATTTTTTATCAAAGTTTCGTAGTTTTTCCATTTTGGAAGACTGACCAAATTGTCCTCGCCCATGATTAGGGCAAAAGTATATTCAGGGTATCTTTCACGGAGATAGGTGAGGGAATCTATGGTGTAGGAAGGTTTCGGCATAGAAAATTCTATATCCGAAACGCGCATTTTAGGATAGTTTTTTATCGCCATTTCTACCATATCATAGCGGTCGTGGTCGTGAAGCAGGCTTTTTTTTGATTTCAAAGGATTCTGCGGACTTACAACGAACCAAAGTTCATCTAAATCAGTGTGTTCCACGATGTAATTTGCTAAAATCAAATGTCCGATATGAATGGGATTAAAAGACCCAAAAAACAAGGCTATTTTCATGCGAAATGTTTAGGAGTTAAACTGAATATCTTTGATGTAAAGTATGTGGCTGGTCTGACCTTTCCAGTGGTTTTCTTCGATGGAAAAAACCATGTCAAAATTTTTCTTCTGCAAATCTTCATAGCAGCTGCCAAGTCCAAAACCAGTGCATTCTATGTTTCTATTTTCCGAGGGAAGATAGAATTTTAGGTGGCTTTTGTCTTTACCAATTAACTGGACAAATTTAGGGTTTGAAATATTTTTGAGAGCGAAAACAGGACGCATATTTTGTGGTCCGAAAGGAGCTAATTTTTGATGAAAATTGAAAAATTTTTCATTGAGCTGATTGAGTTTTATTTCACAATCTATCTCTATTATCGGTGTTTTTTGGTATTCTTGGATTTGCTCCGATACCACTTTTTCAAACAAAGTTTTAAACTCTTCAAAATTTTCTTTCTTTAAAGTAAGTCCAGCCGCGGCCTGATGACCTCCGAATTTTTCTAAAAGGTGACTGCATTTTTCCAACGCTTTATAAAGGTCAAAGTCCGACACAGAGCGGGCAGAGGCTACCATTTCTCCCTCGCCACCATCTGTGAAAACTAGGGTAGGTTTGTAGTATAATTCTGTAATTCGTGATGCGGTGATGCCCACGATTCCTTTGTTCCAGTTTGGGTTATAAACGATGATAGAGGATTTCTTATCTTGCTCTGTATCACTTATTTGTTGTACAGCTTCGGTAGTGGTCTGGCTATCCATTTCTCTCCGCTGGTTGTTCAGTTCACAGATTTCTTTTACGATTTTTTCAGCTTCGTTTTCATCATTGGAAATCAATAGTTTTACGGCGTTTTTTCCGTGAGAAATTCTGCCTGCGGCGTTTATTTTTGGGCCAATTTCAAAGACAATATTAGAAATTGTAAAGTTTTTTCGGCGTTCTTCTGGGATTAAATATTTTAATCCCATTTTTTGTGTATTGTGGAGTTTTTTTAGTCCTAATTTCGCCAAAGTTCTATTTTCGCCTGTGATTGGGACAATATCCGAAGCGATGCTGATAGCCAGTAAATCGGTCAGTTCATAAATTTTTTCGGATGGAATTTTGTAAATGGAATTTAGGGCTTGGCAGAGTTTGAACCCGACTCCGCAGCCGCTCAGTTCCTTGTATGGATAGAGGCAGTCTTTTTGTTTTGGGTCTAAAACGGCTGTTGCTTTTGGGATTTCATCGCTTGGGAGGTGGTGGTCGCAGATGACAAAATCTATCCCGAGCGAACTGGCATAATCGATTTCTTTTATGGATTTGATGCCGCAGTCTAACGCAATGACAAGCGAAATCCCATTTTCTTTAGCAAAATCTATCCCTTGAAAAGATATTCCATATCCCTCTGTATAGCGGTCTGGAATGTAGAAATCAAGATATTTTTCATCATAAATCTCCGCTAAATACCGATACATCAGCGAAACCGAAGTGGTGCCATCTACATCATAATCACCATAGATTAGGATTTTCTGACCATTTTCTACAGCAGTGGCTATCCGTTCCACGGCTTTGTCCATGTTTTTCATCAAGAATGGATCATGAATGTCCTCTTCTTTTAATCTAAAAAAAATCTTGATCTGTTCTAAATCAGTCAGATTTCTCAGAGCAAGAATTAGAGCTTCTAAATCCTCGCAGTTTAGTTTAGGTTTTAGCTGTTGTAGAATGCTTTCGCTTGGTTTGTCTTTAAAAATCCACTTTGGTTTCATGGAGGACAAAGTTAAGGTTTCGTAGTAAGAATAGCAATGAATATAGGAATAAAAAATTGCCAGAGTCTTTGACTCTGGCAATATAATATATAATTGTAAATTATATTATTGAATAGGCATACCATATATAGCACCTTCTCCCCATGTTGTTCCTCCAAAACTATGTAATTGATCACCTGCTGCACAACCATATGTGGTTACAGATCCTGCCATATAGTAATAAGTTCTAATGTTAGGATTACCACTATTGTCCAAGATTACGGATCCTTGGAGTATAGCGAATGGCGCCCCTTGTGGCAATAGTCCACTTATTAAGACCTTACCATTTGCACCATGTGGTGTTTGACTTGTAGGGCTAGTAGTAAACATCGTTCTTAACCAAAAATCACAAGTACTTCGCTTACCATACATAGCCATTAAGGCACTTACCGTTACTAAATATTTAGTATTAGCAGGAACATCGATATAAGAACCTGTGTAAAGATAATTACCTGTATTAGGAGGGATATGTTTTCCAGGGTTTCCTAAGTGACCTTGTGTCATAGCTATAGCTGGTACTTTCCAAGTTCCTACACCATTAGCATCACTGGTAAGGACTTTTCCTGCCCCTTGGTTAGTGTCTACTATCTTGATAGCAGTAGGTCCATTAGCTTCTATATGTAATTTAGCATCAGGTTTGTATGTTC
>CAUQSG010000117.1:0-2997 GCA_963520725.1 uncultured Flavobacteriaceae bacterium
GCTGCAAGGTTATAAGTCAAGCATTGATAAACGAAGGAAAATCCTACTATGATGAACTAAAAGTGCAAAAACCTGACGGAACCACAGTCAGCTATTTCTTTGATATCAATTCTTTTTACTTAGATTTTTAATATTTACTTAGATAAATAAAAGCTGTGTAGTATTGCACAGCTTTTTTATTTTCATCCAAATCATTTTTCAACTGAGAGCGAAACAAGCTCAGATAAATTTATTTCCAAATGCTGGGCTATTTTATAAAGTGTGTAGATATTTGGGCAGGTTTTCCCTGCTTCTATCCTGCTCATATTGGATTTTTCAAAATCACAAGCATACGCCAAATCCACCTGCGAGATATTTTTGCTCTCGCGAAGTTCTTTTATGCGCCTGCCTATTTTTACCTGAAGTGATAATTTATCCAATCTAAACAACTATAAATTATAATAGTTGACAAATTTGATAACTATTCCTCTTTTTAAAGTTATCAAAAATGATAACTTTTATTTATATTTGCTGAAAAATTTACATTTTATGGAAACAGATAACATTAGTAACTTAGGCTATGGATTAGGATCGATACTAGCAGTAGCTGCCATCGCATCTATCATCGCCTTTATTGCCAGTAGTATTAATGAAAAATACACTTTCAAGAATACATTTGCGCAAGCTTTTTTATTTTCATCTATTGTCTCTTTATCAATCAACTTGTATAGAGCTTATCTATACTCTAATCTCCCTTATGATTACTATTATCCTTCAGAAAACCTTCACAATAGAATAGGAGCAAATATCTTATGCATTATAGTTTGTTTAATCCTAATCTATAACAAACCTAAAAAAGATGAGTTTGAAGAAATAGACCAAACTATTACAAATAATTTAAATCATTTTGAACTTACCTCACAGAAATCACTTCAAAATAAAGAACATCTCAAAAATGCCTTACAAAGTGGATTAATCACTCAAAGTGAATATGATGAAAAACTAAAGCAAATAGAAGCCCAAATAGAAAAAGAACACCAAATAACTGACAGAATAAAAGAACACCAAGCTAAAGTAGAAAAATTAAGAATCCTTGAACAAAAAAAGGAAGATTTAGTTAACCTTTATAATAATAATATTTTAACTCAAGAAGAATATCATAAAAAATTAGAAGAAATTACAAAAGAAAAAAACACATATGTTGCTGATATAAATAAAGAATTAGAATTTATTAATAACTTTATGAACAAAATAAATGAAGAAAATAAAGTAAGAGAGGATGATAAAAAAAGTGTTAAAAATCTTATAAAGGAAAAAAATGAAAAATTGGCTATTTTACGAAAACAATATCTATTCAGAACAATCGATGAATCTACATATAATAAAAAACTAAAAGAATTAGACGAAGAATACGACAAAAAAATCTAATAAAAAAAGATTACCAAAAATGGTAATCTTTTTTATTTAAGTTTAATTAGAAAATTTCTCTTCCTGAGAAGTGGAATGCTGCTTCTATTTGTGCGTTTTCATCAGAGTCAGAACCATGAACAGCGTTTTCTCCTACGCTTCTTGCGAACATTTTTCTGATAGTTCCTTCTGCTGCTTCTGCAGGGTTAGTAGCTCCGATCAATTTTCTGAAATCTTCTACTGCATTGTCTTTTTCCAAAACAGCTGCTACGATAGGCCCAGAAGACATGAATTCTACTAATTCTCCGTAGAAAGGTCTCTCTGCGTGAACTTCATAGAATTTTTTAGCATCAGCTACAGTAAGCTGAGTAAGTTTCATTGCTTTGATTTTAAATCCAGCTTCTGAAATTTTTCCTAAAATCGCTCCGATATGCCCGTCTGCTACTGCATCTGGCTTAATCATTGTAAATGTAATCTTTCCTGCCATTTTCTTAAAATTTATTTTCCGCAAAAATACGATTTAATTTTCACATATGTATATTTGTTTTTAATATTTTTGGCACGATATTTGATAATACCCAAAATAAGATTCTCATATTAAATTTGAGTTTTCATGGTTATTAGTTTTTACCTCTTGTAAATTTTAATTTACAGGAGGTTTTTTATTTTCATTTTTTTTAATTTAATTTTGAGTTTGGCACGGTATTTGATAAATGTGATAAAGAGTAGATTCTCATGTTTAATTTGAGTTTTCATGGTTATTAGTTTTTACCTCTTGTAGATTTTAAATTTACAGGAGGTTTTTTTTATTTTCAATTTTTTAATTCTATATTTGCCGTGACAAGTGCGGCTTGTTGATTTCTTTATGAAATAGGAAAGTCTGGACACCACAGAGCAGCATAGCGGGTAACGCCCGTCCGTAGCAATACGAGGACAAGTGCAACAGAAAGCAAGTACAGTACGGCTGTAGTGAAATCAGGTAAACTCTATGCGGTGCAACACTAAGTATATCGGCAACTAAGGGTAGCTCGTCCAATGCCGAGGGGTAAGTGGCTAAAGTTTTATAGCAATATAAAATGTAGATAAATAACAAGCACTTTGATTTTTCAAAGGACAGAATCCGGCTTATAGCACTTGTCTTTATTATATTTTGGTTCTATTGAAAAATAGATGAAAAGGGAATCGGGCGAAAACCCCGAGCTGTCCCCGCAACTGTAAATTGCAAAAAAAGTTTCTACAAAAAAGCCACTGCTTAGGCGGGAAGGCGTAGAAATGCAAAAGCCAGGAGACCTGCCAGATATAAATTTAATAACAAAACTTTCGGAGGAAAAGTAAAATTATGATTAAAAAGTATATTTCCCTAATCGTTTGGGTAGTGGTCTCCTTTGCCCATGCACAAGAGAAAAAAATAGATACAGTTTTTATTTCGGATAAAAAACTGAACGAATCTGTACATTTTCAGAAGGTTATCAATCTTTCGGACAATATTCATAAAAATACCAGCAATCTTTCGGAAACCCTTCGGTTTTCTACACCTCTCTACATCAAGGAAAATGGAAGAGGAATGGTGTCTTCACCCTCTTTCCGCGGGACAACTGCACAGCAGACAGC
>CAUQSG010000118.1:0-2818 GCA_963520725.1 uncultured Flavobacteriaceae bacterium
CTCTTTGAAGAAGGGAAAAACATTGATGAAATAGCCAAAGAAAGAGCCCTCGCGCCCAGCACCATCGTAGGACATTTGGCTAAATTCGCTGATTAGGGCGTTTTGGATTTAACGAGAATTATAAGTTCTGAAAAAATAAGTATTTTTGAGAAAACTTTTAATGCTCAGCCACAAAACAGCCTGAATGAATGGAAAGAAATCCTCCCAGATGATTTTGACTATCACGAGATTAGGCTGCTTTGGAATCATTACAAATACCTGAGCAATAAGGAGTTATAATTTTATTTACATTTTACACAAAATATGAGCAATAGCACTATCATAAAAAAATTATTTTTCATCGGACTGAAATTTAAAAAGTGGTTCATCATCACTTTGCTTATTTCCCTTGCAGTGGCGTTTATCTCCACCTACCGCCCTATTCTTACCAAAGAAATAGTGGATTTGGTCATCATCAAAGAGAAAAGCCGAACAGAGCTGATGAACGGGATTTATCTGCTATTAGGGATGGTTCTTTTGGAAACTTTCCTGCAAGTGATGCTGTATTATCTTTCTAATTTCATTGCTCAATCGGTGATTCGGGACATCCGTGAACGCCTTTATGCGAAGTTGATTCATTTCAAAACTTCATTTTTTGACAAAACTCCGATTGGGAGCCTGGTCACTCGTGCCGTGGGAGATGTAGAAACCGTAGCGGTGGTCTATACAGATGGTTTTCTGATGGTTTTTGGTGATGTTCTTCGTGTGGTGATGGTCATCGGGACTATGTTTATGGTAAATAAGGAACTCAGCTACATTGTCCTGCTGATGCTTCCTCTGATGTATCTTATCACAAGATTTTTTCAGAAAAAACTAAAAGTTTCTTTTTCCACGGAACGAAATCTTACTTCTGTCCAAAACAGTTTCGTGCAGGAAAGACTGGCGGGAATGTCCATTATCCAAGTATTTAACCGAGAAAAAGCAGAGTTTAATAAGTTTGACAAAATCAATATAGAACTGAAAAATGCCTTACTAAAAACGGTATTTTATTTCTCTCTATTCTTTCCCGTTGTGGATTTACTCGCCTCGCTATTTATAGGTACTATCTTGGTTTATGCGGGTTATAATGTTATCAATGGCAAAGAAGTGGGCGCAGGAGATATCATCGCTTTCATTCAGTTTATTTCGTTATTAGTCAGACCATTACGACAAATAGCCGATAGATTTAACAATATCCAAAGAGGGCTGGTAGGAGCCGAGCGAGTTCTAAAAATCATGAACGAGGAGGAAAACCTTACTCCGAACAAAGGAACCATCAAAAAAGAATCTTTGGAAGGAAAAATAGAGTTTAGAAATGTAAAATTCGCCTATGATGAAAAGCAGCAAGTCCTGAAAGGAATTAACTTCACTGTAAATCCAGGCGAAACGGTGGCTATCGTAGGTGCTACTGGCGCAGGAAAATCCACCATAATAAGTCTAATTACAAGGCTTTACGACATTACCGATGGTCAAATTTTAGTAGATGATACCGACATCTACGATTACGAGCTATACCATTACAGAAGCCAAATAGGTGTGGTTCTGCAAGATGTTTTCCTATTCCAAGAAAGCATTGCAGAAAACCTTACATTAGGGAATAAAAATATCACATTAGAAGAAATAAAAAAGGCTGCGGAAGAAATAGAAGTCAATGATTTCATAGAAAAACTGCCCAATGGATATCATTTCATCGTAAGCGAGAGAGGTTCTTCCATTTCACTGGGACAGAGACAGTTACTATCTTTCTTAAGGGCTTATTTAGCTAATCCTAAAATTCTCATTCTAGATGAAGCGACCTCTTCCATAGACCACGAATCCGAAAAACTAATCCAAAAAGCAACGGAAAAAATCACTAAAAACAGAACCTCCATCATCATCGCTCACAGGCTCTCCACGATAGAAAAAGCAGATAAAATCATCGTAATGCATCAGGGCGAAATCGTAGAAATGGGAACTCACCAAGAACTCCTAAACAAAGGCAGTTACTACACTGCTCTGAATAAAAAACAAAAACCTATATAAAACAAAAAGCCTATTTTCATAGGCCTTTTGTTTATTTTTTCTGTGCGATAATCGCGACAGCATTTAGGTTTTGTGCATTATCACGGAAAACTTTTCTCATCGCGAGGATTCTTTTCCTAGCAGCAGGGTTAGTCATTATGTTAAAGAAAATTTTCAGCGTTCTGAAAAATCCCTCATCATCTATCATTCTTTTGGGTTCTAATAAATGCATAGGGTTGGTCTCTACTTTCACCACAGAAAAACCTTCTTTTTCTAAAAGCTCTGTCCACTCGGAAACGGTTAATGGGCGAGCATTGACCTTTATTGCCAACGCCAGTTCCTTTTGGATTTCAGCTTTTTTCTCCGTTGGTATCTCATCTGGTGTCAGCCCAAGTTCATGAATTCCGTAGAATCCGCCAGGTTTCAAAATTCGGTAGGCTTCGCGGATAATTTCCGATTTTCTGTGGTCTGCATGCATAGTAAGCATCGCCTCTCCATAGACTTTATCCACACTATTGCTCTCCAAGGTGGACTCCGCCGCATTTCCGATTATAATTTTAAAATCCTTTCCTTTGAGCCTATTTTTGAGAATTCCTGCCGCTTCTTCATTCAGTTCTACGCCTGTATAGCTTTTAGGATTTTTACCAAGTGTAATTCCTGCTGTAAACCCCAGTCCTGGCGCGAACTCCACCACATCATCATTTGGGCTGATATTCAGTCCCTCTATCATCTTCATACTCAGTTCCTTCCCTCCTGGGCGCAGCACTCGTTTGCCCATTTTTGCCAAAATCCAATGACC
>CAUQSG010000119.1:0-2788 GCA_963520725.1 uncultured Flavobacteriaceae bacterium
CTTCTGAAGAGAGGAAATAAAAAACTCTACGCATGGAATGACAAAGAAAGAGAGGAGCTTACCAAAGAACTTTCTGCGGATGGTAGAGGTGTGGAAATCCAGCGATACAAAGGTCTTGGGGAGATGAATGCAGAGCAGCTTTGGGAAACTACACTTAACCCAGAAAATAGAATCCTAAAACAGGTGACTATAGAAAATGCAGGAGAGGCAGATAGAATTTTCTCTATGCTGATGGGAGATGAAGTTCCGCCAAGAAGAGAATTTATAGAAAAGAACGCTGTCTATGCTAATATAGATGCGTAGGAAAATATAAAACCATACCAAATAACACTTCTAAAAACTTTTAGGAGTGTTATTTTTTTATAAAATAATGATATTTTTCATGATTTTAAATAATACTTATTAGAAAAAATATGTTACTTTTGTGCGAAATTTTTTAGAAAAAGTAGCAAAAATATCATTTTATGAATAAAAAAGTATTATTGATTTCAAGTTTGTTGTTTTCTGCAATGGCTTATAGCCAGACTATTAAAGGAAGAATAGTACAGGAAACACCTTCTGTTTCAGCATTGAAAGTGTTGGTGAAAAAGGAAGGAAAGGAATTGGTTTATCCAGTTGATGAAAAAGGTGCGTTTAGTATACTTCTTCCAGAAGGAGGGATTTATACGCTACAAGTGGTAGAAAATACCAATATTCTATCGGATAGAAATATAATGATAACGGATAGTGAAACATTAGACCTAGGAGATATCATTATAAATGAAAATAAAGTAGATAGCACACCTATAGAAGAGCCTAAACAAGAAATAAAAGACGAACAATTAGCAGAAAATAATCCTGAAAATAATCCAGAACAGGAAGACCCTACTAATCCTAAGGCAAAAAATAATAAAGAGGATGGCAAAGAACATGTGCTACAAACAGTAGAGATAGTGGGTAGAGCAAGAAAAGACTATAATAGTGATTATTCTTTCTCTTCTTCTAAAATCGCCCTTAAAAATATGGAAGTGGCGCAGTCAATCTCTACCGTGACTAAGGAGCTTTTGTCTGATAGACAGGTCTTTATGATGGGAGATGCGCTGAAGAATGTGACAGGAGTGAATGCCACCAGTTATTACAGCCACTATGCGATTAGAGGGGTTACCCAAGGATGGGGAAACAGAGATAATAACAGGCTGATCAACGGGATGACAGCTTTTGTGAGCTATATTTCGCCGCCGATGACGATTAACTTGGAGAGAATAGAAGTTATCAAAGGTCCTGCGAGTATCACTTTTGCGAGTGCCAATGCAGGGGGAACTATCAACATGGTAACCAAAAAACCTTTGAGTGTTGCCAGAAAAGAAGTAGATCTTACGATAGGAAGCTACGGAACGGTAAGAAGTACTTTGGATTTTACGGGGCCGTTAGAAAAATCAAAAACTTTACTATATCGTTTGAATTTAGGGTATGAAAACTCACAAAGTTTCAGAGATTTACAAGGAAGTAAGTCTTATATGATAGCGCCTACGATCAGCTATATCCCTAATGAAAAAACAAGAGTTAATTTAGAATTGGTATTGACTAATACTGATACTAAACTAGACCGAGGGCAGCCTATTTTTGGGGTAAAGAAAGGACAAAGCGCCAATCTGCATACCACACCTATAAGCTTTGCCATAGGAGCTTCTAATGACTACAATAAAAACCTGAATTTCACGGTGATGAGTAGTCTTTCTCATAAGTTTACAGATAAAATAGGTCTCAATATGTCCTATATGAAACATATCTGGGATGAAGATTTGTTAGAGCATAGAACGGCTAATAAATTTGCGCAAGATATTACAGGGAAGGCTATACCTACTTTGGTAGAAATGCAGGTTTCTCAAAGAAGACAAAAGACATACTCGGATAACTTTAGCGCGTATTTTAATTTTGATTTTAATATCGGAAACCTGAAAAACAAAATGGTTGCAGGGTATGACCTGAGCGCTTTTGAAGTGAGTAGAAATGGAGGATGGAATAGAGCGAGAGGATACAGATTGACAAACGGAAAAGTTGCCAATAAGTTTGACAAAACTAAGGCTAGTGATTATGTAACCGATGCTAATGGTAATCCAGTGCCAAATGTACCTCATTTTGATTTACAAAATCCTAAATACTATGTAGCGAATTTGAATGATTATGTTTTTCAAAGATTAGAAATAACTCCTTTGTATTTTATGACCAATGGAGCTTATTTAATGAATCAAATGAGTTATGGAAAATTCATCGTTAATTTCGGTATCAGACAAGAATGGTATTTGGATAAAACGAATTATAAACTTAAAAATGAAGTTGCCACAAAACAGCACAAACTGCTGAAGAGATTAGGCGTTATCTATGAGGCGACTAAAAACATGAATCTATATGCATCATATATAGAAGGATTTGAGGTGCAGACCAATGCTTATTTAGGAACTACAGCTTATGGAGGTCCATTCTCGCCGATGACATCTAAAATGCTGGAAGGAGGGCTGAAAACATAATGGCTGGATGGAAAACTGAATGCAAACATTGCTTATTTTAATATTCATCAGCAAAATGTACTGATGGATGATCCTAATGACAATGATGCGTTAAAGATAGAAGGAGGAGATCAGCGTTCTCAAGGGATAGAGATGGAGGTCATTGGTAGAATTTTACCAAACTGGCAGGTTAATGCTGGATATTCTTTCATCGATGCTAAGACAACAGAAAACGGAGAAAGATATAGAAGTGGAAACACGCCTAAACACAGCTTCAACTTATGGACAAGATATAATTTCGA
>CAUQSG010000120.1:0-2758 GCA_963520725.1 uncultured Flavobacteriaceae bacterium
AAAGAGGATTTCACCTTGCCCTTTATTGCCAAACTTTTTGGTGATTATGTCATAGAAATATTAGAAATACTCCAGAGCGAACTTCCTAATAATACTCGTGATAAATTAAGGGATTTCTTTCGTGCAAACCCTCTCTACCAAAAGCGTGTAGAGAGTCGTATTGCCAGTTATTGGGATCTTTTCTATCGGAATGTTTATCCTGATTTAAAAAAATATGTAGGTTATCAATTATTTCAAACAACCATAAAATAACAGATATGACCAGATTCATTACTCAAAAAGACCAAATCATTGCACAAATGCGTGCAGAACTCTCAGAAACCATTGAGGAAGACCGCTACTATACAGAACAAAATATAACCGATTGTAACACACATTTGGAGGCTTTCTTGGCGCAATTGGAAAAAGCTGACCAAGCCGCTGATAAACAGACCTATCTTACTGAAGCTATACAAACCATTTGTGAGCAGCTCTCTACCTTCAACGACCATGAGGAAGAAGAAATGCCTGAGTATCTTTGGGGTTTTCTTTACAATGGTTATACGGTGGAACTTTCTAACTTTATCCGTGAAGCTGCTTTGGCGTATGGTTTTGAGACACCAGCACCTACGGTAATTGCACTGCATAATTGCAGCGTGGAAATAGATGATTTTGATTGTTTTTCAGTAGTATTAGGAAATGAGGAAGACAATTTTGTATGTTTGGAATACGACCCTAAAACACATCAATATTTCTATGATGAAAACCCTTACGGAGACGCTTATCCTCTACCTCTTTACAATGTGCAAGTAAATGCCGATTATAGCGAATTATCCTTTGAAGTACTTTCAAAATGGAAAATAGAACGCTTTCAGTTCTTGGCTCAGTATCCATCGGATAAGGTTTGGATTAAAGCTATTTATGATTTGCATACTAAACAAACCCTCTTAAATAGGCGAGAAAAGCACTGGAGTACGATTACATTGGGAACAGAAAAAGGTAAATTATTTGAGCTAAGAGCTACTCAATATGACAATGAAGGACATATAATTCCCTCTGCTGAAGAAGGCGGCGGCTTTAGTGTGTTCACTATGGGAATCAACGAAGAGAACAAATTACAAAGCCGTAATGAAGTTGCCGATACAAAGATTTTGTTTGAAAAAACATTCTTTAGAGATGCTCGTGAAGAAGAATGGCGACTCTATGAACTTCAAAACATCAGTATAAAAAATGGGATAGTAACCATCACTTCTACAAATGAGGTCATAACTCGTGACCAAAATTGGGAACTGATAAGAGGAAATATTGCTCCTGTAAGTCTCAGCTACGAGCTGAAAAACAGTGATTTTGTATTAAATTTCATTCAAAAGGTTATAGAGACAATAAACTAATTATCATCGTTTTGGTTTTATGATCTAAATAGAAACAAACATGAAACAGAAATTGCGCAAATTGATTCATAAAGACAAAGAGTATTTGTATAGAATAAATACAGCCTACAACACGAAAAAAGACAGCACCTCGCTGCTCTCTGTGCGTATCTTTTTGGCAGGAGAAAAAAATACACCTTTATGTATCGATTTCTTGACTATTGATGATAAATACATGGGACAGCCTCTCAATGGCAATATCAATTTACTGAACAAAAACACACAAACCAAAGAAACCATAAACCTCAACGAGCCCAAATATATCCCAAAACTGATTGACTGGGGAGAGGAGCAAGGCTGGAAAGGAGACAACAAAATCCCGCCACTAAACGGGCTTCTTTTCTTGGAGCTTTTAGGGTATGATATTGCTCCTATACAAACCGACTGAAAAAGCCCACACTACTAGTCTGAGTTATTTTTCATTGTTAATTCATTGTTTTTTATATCTTTGTATTACAACATAAATGTATTGAAATCAATATTATTTTTATTATTTCCACTTTTTCTTTGGTATTAAACCTTTTTAAACAAAATTAAAATCAAGTTCTTATGAAACAATATAAAATCACAGATTTTACACAGGACAGCAACGACCCTACTTCTTATGATGGGACGGTGGTTGTTGGCGGAAAAGAATTAGGTGTGAGCATCATCCTAGAGGATGAAGGCGAAACTGAAAAGATAGAGCAACTGATGAACACCTTTTTCAGTGAGATAGACACCCTATCTCCAAAAGCAAAAGAATGTATTGCTAATGAATTTTTAGACCTCTACAATGACAACTGGCGTTTTGGCGATGATGACGAAGATGATCCCGATAAACCTGAGCTTACTAAAGAAGAATTTATGGAAGCCCTTAGCTTGCGAAGTCTCTTGTTTTACAGCGAGGATGTAGAAGTCTTCTTTGATGACAACGATATGTTCTTAGGACACTCGCTCATCGCTTCGGATTTTGACGGTGAGAATTTTAACTATAGCCAAATGTTTGGTTAGAATAATTGTTTGAAAATGACCTTAGAAACTATCATTATCCATTACAGAAATCGTTTAGCCTCATTACCCGATGCCATACTTATAGGCGAAATCTCCGAAGGTGCTGAAAGTATTCCACAAAAGGTGTCACAATACATAGCCCCTGTGCATAGTGCTTTTTTAAAGCTTTGTAATGGCGGGTCTTTTGGCGATATCATTCTGTGGAGCGTAGAGGAGCTGTTAGAAAACCAATATCGTGTCCTTGCAGATTTAAACCAAATTAAAATCAAGTTCTTATGAAACAATATAAAATTAAAGATTTTACACAGCACACTGATGATCCTACTTCTTATGATGGGACGGTGGTTATCAATGGA
>CAUQSG010000121.1:0-2614 GCA_963520725.1 uncultured Flavobacteriaceae bacterium
AGCCACACATCTTTAATCTTCAAACTGAGCAAACGAGCCGTAAGATACCCTCTCCAAGACGATTCTTCAAAGAAATTCTTTACAAATTCCGCCAATACAAAAATACCAAAACCACTGAGATAGTCTGCCCAACGGATTTGTACATCTAGCCAGCCAAAAAGCTCTCCTATAAGCAGGGTAAGGGCAATCACCACAGGGTAAATAAGGGTTGCTACCCCATACCATTGTAGGTTTTTCTTGATAAGTGGACGCAATCCTGCATCACGCCAACCATCGCCCATAAAAGCGCGCAAAACTATCCAAGCCACCACAGGAGCAGCTATAAAAATACCCATTCCGCTAGTGCCATTGCTGGTATCGCTGAAATCGCCTATTGTTTCTCCCGTAAGAGAATCTACCCATACACCCACCCAGCCACAACTGAGAGCTACAAAAATAAAAATGCATAAATTCCGAATTGTTCGTGTTTGATTTTTCATCTTTAAAAATATTTATATAATTTTGGTGTAAAATTATTTCAACAAGTATCCTTCTCCAATACTGAATAATAACCATTTTTAAAGATGAAAACTGATAAAAGCATAGAGGAAATCGCACAGGAACACCTTCCCTATATGAAAATCTTGGAACAAGCAGGAAGTTTCGCGGTTTTTCTATCAGATAGATTCGGGCATCACTATTATGTGACCGAATATATAGATGCTCCTCAAGAGCTTGATATTGAGAAATTGGTACATCCCGATGATTTAGAAGTGGTAAGAAAAATTGATAAAAAAGTATGGGAGTTTTTGGATACGCTCCCTGAAGAGGAAAAGCTGGCCTACAAATACATCTATGAGCTGAGAGTATTAGAAAAAGGGAAGTATGTACGAATGATTTACCAAATGCGGATATTAGCCTTCAAAAATGATAATTTCCTAGCAATGGGCATCATAGACCTCGCTCCTGAACAATCGGCAAACACTTCTGTGCGTTTTCAGGTAAAAAATTGTCTTACTGATGAAATCGCACCTTTTGCGATTGAAAGCGCCGCCGACACCCTACTTACTCCGCGCGAAAGAGAGGTTCTCGCCCTTGCCAAAGAGGGAATGCTAAGCAAAGAAATATCCGAAAAACTGAATATCAGCATACATACTGTAAACCGCCACAGACAGAATATTCTCGAAAAATTACAAGTGGATAATATCATAGAAGCCATAAGATAATTGATTCCTAATTTGTATTTTGAAAATTCAGGTTAATGACAATGCAGAGCTTTTTACTTAACTCATAAACAGATTACTATGTATAATTTTAACGAACTTGATACTCTTGCTGATCGCCTTATAGATGAGGAAATACAAGCGTATGACCTACCTTATTATATAGAACCAATGCTTGAATGTTCTACTCTTATAGATTTGCTCAAAACTTATCTAAATGATGCCATTACCCATAAAAATGCCAGCCGTATAGAGTATGCTATCATTCTTGCAGGAGCATTAGGTGAGGATAAAAAGCTGTTGTCCCAGTACGAAAACTTGCTTTTGGAAGATTGGCATCACAGTCACGAAGATCTTGTGGATATAATTGAATCTTATGGTAATGCCTCGAATGTAGCCACTTTACAGAAGGCTTTCAGTCTCTCCCTGCCTTATATGGAGTATAACCATCATTATTCTTTTCACCGCAAGCTGCTCTATGCTATCCAAAAATTAGCACCTCAGCAATTTGCCCAAATACGCAAGGCTGTACAAGGCAGACTTTGTCCAGAATTGAAAAAGGAATCCTTTAAATAACAACACTATGACCTCAGACGAATTTGCAAAGAATTTTTATATCGAAAAACTAAATTTTCTAAAATCGTGCTTTGAAGAGCATCCCAAATACCAGAGCGCTGTAAATGCTAAAATAAAAGAAATGGCACTCGACAGCACTCAGCAAGAACAGCTCAAAGAAGTAATAGACACACTCTTGACAGATGTATTTTACAGCATTTTATTAGGATTAGATGGCGAAAATCCCATAGGCAACACCCAGCAAACTTACAAAATATACAACCAAGATGGCAATCTTATTTCTGATTGTGGCGAATTGGAAGCTAGTGCTTATGAATACTTTCACGAGCGTAAATATGAAATTTAAATTCTTGAAAACAATTTAAATTTTTTCATCGGTTAATTAGTATCTTTGTTTCATATTAAAAATAAAAATGACATCACTCATTACTCAAAAAGACCAAATCATCGCGCAAATGCATGCAGACCTCTCAGCAACCATTGAGGAAGACCGTTACTATACAGAACAGAATATAACTGATTGTAACACGCATTTGGAGGCTTTCTTGGCGAAATTAGAAAAAGCTGACCAAGCCACTGATAAACAGACTTACCTCGCAGAAGCTATACAAACCGTTTGTGAGCAACTCTCTAGTTTTAACAATAAAAGATGATACAAAAGGCTTTTCCCTCTTATTTGCATAAAGAAGCTACTAAAATAGCAGATTTTCTACAGCAAAATGATCCTAAAGACTTCAAAATTATAGGGACGGAAATCGTTTATCTCAATGGGGAAGTTTTGGAGTTACCTCAAAGAGTCTATTTTGGAGAATTCAACACTCAAAACCTGACTTTAG
>CAUQSG010000122.1:0-2537 GCA_963520725.1 uncultured Flavobacteriaceae bacterium
GCTGAGATGGCACCCATCTTTTCTGCTTTCCATGAGATAGCATCCTCTATATCACACAAAACAGGATATTCCTCATTAGAAGACATGCCCTCTGGCGTAGGGTTTTGCATTTTAATAAGAAAGTTCAAGCGGTATTTGTATCCCTCAACTGGAGCTATCTGTCTTAAGGCTAAATTCACTCTTACAGAGGCTGGTTTTCCCTCAACTCGGCAGAAAAAGAAATCCCAATTCTGTGGAACTTCATAGTTGTTATTTGTACTCATTGTTTTTATTTTTTGCTAAAATTACATCTTTTTTGTATTTTGTGCAAATCAAATATAGCTGACCCACATAGTCGTTCGCCCGCCCTTCCTATCAAAAGCGGCTCCCACCTCTCCCCAGACAAACTCCCACTCCTTCCCTATGTGTGCCGTAAGCCATTTTTTATACAGTTTTTCGGTTTGGAGTTCATATTCCTCTGTCCAGTTTTCCCAAGGTGTGTATCTTTCTTTCATAGAAAAAAATATCGTTTCAAGTTTTTCCCCTTCAAAACAAATAGAAACATCAAACTCTTTTCCCTCAAAAGGACATTTTTCAAAATAAATCCAATAAAACCCTGTCCCCACATCCCAGATGTCATTATCAGGAAACAGCTCTCTGAGCGAGGAAAAAGTAGTTTTAGAAGAAATCACTACGCCGTTTATAAGGAAAAAATTTCCGTTTTTAGTATCTAAAAATGATATGGTTTTTGTGCTGTTCATTTTTTATTAAAATTCTTTTTATGACTGTTTTTCTCAAATCTTACATTTCCTCTCCTATATCTTTTAAAAAATCATCCATCGCCTCAAAGGAACTTTCCGATGAAGATGCATACACCAGCTGCTCACTCCCATCTAAAACTACTATGCTGTCCGCAGCTCCGCCATAGAACTCCGCTCCTTGTAACCAATGGCGTATAGCGAAAGGCTTTTTGGGAAAATGGGCTTTTATAGCAGCCAAATCTTCGGAAGTAATGAATTTAAATCCTTCATAAGTATAAGGCAAAGCAAATACCGCCTGTAAGTGAGCCATAGCCAACAAAAATTCAGATAATGTATCGCATTCCACCTGCCATTCTTTTTGGTTATAGCTAACATATACCTTAGGGTTTTCTTCGCCTAAATCTCCCTTTGCAATTGCCCACAAACAACTATTTTGATTTTCTGCATAAAAAACAAAATAGTCTGGATGATTGAAAAGAGTAAGATTAGATTTAGGTGTTATCAAATTATCTTGCGTTTGGTTCAGAGCCTGATGCTTTCCCAAAGTCGTGTAATAATCATATAACAGCTGTGGCATCTGCTCCACTACACCAAAAAACGGCTGCATTTCAGCTTCTGTAAAACCAAAATCTCCCTTTATACCAAAGAGCGTTCGGATTTGGGTAAATATATTTTCTTTATTCATATTATTTATATAGGGTAATATTCTATCGTTCTTTCTACAATAAGGTTTGTATAGCGTTTAGAGTATTCGATGCGTTTCTCTATCCAATTGCCGTGAGCATCATAGCGATAGGTGTATTTGCGAGTATAGACTTCGCCTTCTTTGTTGCTAATTCGCTCGAAAATTTCGTTGTTATGCTCATCAAAAGTGGTTTCAGTTATTGAATAAGGTTCGGGGTCGCCTATATCCTGATGGGCAACATAAATTACATTGCCTTTTTCATCAAAACGAGTTATGGTAAACATAAAAGGCTTGCCATTGGCTGAAAGATTGGTATTGACTTTTTCGGTATCGCTACGAAATTCAATAGAGTCGTGAAGAATCTCCTTTCCCGTAGATATGTTTGTATCACAACGATCTATACATCTGCCTTGTGTATCATATTGGAGTTGTAAGAGATATTCGGCATCGGCTGTGCGGGAGTGCTGACTTATGTTATTACCGTGTGCATCGTATTCGAAAGTAACAGTTTTTTTCCATTTGCCATCTTCGTAGGTAATACACTCTACTTGCTGATGTAGGTCGTTATAGCGGTATTGTTTTTCCTCCCAGCAGTCGGTTAGCTCTTCATCTTCAGGGTCGTATAGGTGAGAACTCAAGCAGTTGCCGTGAGAGTCGTAGGTAAAGAGGAAGTGGTATTCCTCGCCATAACAAGCGTCTACAAGTTTACCTTGCTCATTGTAAATGAGGGTTTCGGTATAGTCTTCTAAGAAGTATTCTTCACCTTTTTGCCACTGACCATCTTCGGTGATGACAGCAGCATAACAACGCGATTCATCTCGTTTTATCTTCATAGTATTAAATTTGCTAATTAGTTAATTGCCAAATTACTTTTCATCATCTTGTATTTTTTTCTTTCTCCTTCAACAATTGCCACTACTTCGAAACCGAGTTTTGTATAAAGACCTTTAGCTATGGAGTTGTCATCAAATACATTTAAGCTAATAGAATGAACGCCCTCTTCTTCAAAAAGCATTGAAATAAATAAGCGCATTGCCAAGCTACCTAATCCTTTTCCTGTAAGCGAAGGATTGATAAGAAATCTACCAATATGTACGTTGCTCCCTTCTACT
>CAUQSG010000123.1:0-2526 GCA_963520725.1 uncultured Flavobacteriaceae bacterium
GGATGATACAGGGCATATCCTAAAAAAAGTTAATCTCCTGCCAGTTTCAGAGGAGGAAGATGAAGCGGAAACCTTTGATTTTGGGAAATTTACAGGAATAGGACTTCTTGTATTTGGTTCTCTTTTAGCGATTTATTTCTTTACATTTAGAAAAAAGAAGCCTAAACAATGGAATAATGCACAATCAGATAATAAAATAACGACCATCGCTGAAACCGAAGAATTATTAAAGGAAAATATTTCTATCGGGAAAGAATACTATTTCGGAGCAATAAAAAATGCGGTGGACAAGGGGGATTCTGTGAGCTTCTTTGAAAACTATCAGGAACTTCATGAAGAAGCTGAAAATCAAATAAAAAGGCTAAAAAAACAATCCATTTTAGAGTTTTTAGAAGAAGCAGAAAGTGCTGATTTTGTGCAGGATTTTGAGAAATTTAGAACAAAAATTCAAGAAGCAAAATATGCTCCTGTTCATGGGGATTTATATGAATTCTATAATGACATCGTCAAATTTTACACTAAAATTATGGAATAGTTAAAAAATATTCATATTTTTGAGAAATTTTTAAAAACTAATCTATGCTGGAAGCTATCTCATTTGACGAAATTATCACATGTTTTTTGGTTTTATTTGCCATTATTGATGCTATTGGTTCTATTCCTATTTTCGTGAGTTTAAGGAAAAAATTTGGAAAAATAGAATCCGAAAAAGCAACCATTGTAGCTACAGGGATTATGCTCTCTTTTTTATTTTTGGGAGATAAATTATTGAAAGTCATAGGTTTAGATATCAATTCTTTTGCTATCGCTGGCGCTTTCGTTGTTTTCATCATTGCATTGGAAATGATATTGGGCATAGATATTCATAAAAACGAAGAAATGCAAGCAGCTTCTATCATTCCTATCGCGTTTCCTTTGGTGGCGGGAGCAGGTTCCCTTACAGCAACGCTTTCGCTTCGTGCAAATTATCATGTTATCAATATTGTCATTGCTATTTTGCTCAACATGCTATTTGTTTATATCATTTTAAAATCATCTGACTTTTTGTCCAAAAAAATAAACGAAGGGACACTTATGGTTCTCAAAAAAGCATTTGGTATAATTTTGTTGGCAATTTCCATTAAAATGTTTATGGCTAATTTAGTTCAGCTGATAAACACTTTTTCTAACCAAATAAATTAGAAGAAATGGAACAGACTAACAGAGTAGAAGAATTTTATAAAAAACTGAGAATCAATCTAGAAGAACATCATAATTTCCCAGAAAATTATCTTTACAAATTCATTCTTATCAACGACAGCGAGAGACTTGCCGAGATTTACAGAATATTTGATGGTTTAGAATACAGCATCACAACTAAAGAAAGCAGCAATGGCAAATACATAAGCTGTAGTATTTCCTGCTTCGTTTTGGATGCAGACCATGTAATCCGACTTTACAAAGAAGTGGCAAAAATAGATGGCGTTATCATGCTGTAAATCCTCATAAAAACCCATTGTTTAGAACAAAGTTATTTATTATCTTTGTTTAAAAATAAAAAATAATGGAAGATCTAAACAATGAAAATCAAGAAAATCAAGAGCAGAAAAACGATGAGATAAAAATCTCTAAAAGGTCTCTGTATATCGCTTTTTCTATCATAGGAGCATTGATTTTGGGAGTGAGTGGCTATTTTGTTTTCTTTGGTAAAAACAAGGATGCAGAAAAAGTCATTTCTCAGAATGATTCAGCCCTAGTGAACAAAGATTCAGCAAAAGTAGCTAAAAAAGACTCATTATCAGATGAGTATGATGGGGAATATGACCCATATACTTCGTATAAAGTAATCAGTAATACTCTTACCCTGCCAAATGGTCAAAAACTGAATTTCGGTGATGAGGTGTATCTGGATGAGGAAAAATCCTCTTCTGGCAATAGCATTATCTATCTGAATAATCCGCATAAAGTCCCTAGAACCAAGCAGTATCCTATTTCGGTGGATGATGAGGTTTTGATAGATTCTTATAGTTTTACAGAGTTTAAAAATAGTTTTTCGCTTCCTCCGTTTTCCTCACTTCCTCCAGGGGTGAAAAAAGTGATTTTGGAGGCTGATGGCTATCATGATGGTAAAACTTATAATGTTACTCAGAATGCAGACCGTGCCAAATCTACACTCAGCACAGGGGATTTTGATGGAGATGGTGTGAAGGATTATGCTGTAATTTTGGATGATAATGAAGGGCAAGTGAGTAGATTGGTTATCATTAGCATAAATAAAGTCACTAAAAAACCTTATGTGAGTTTTGCAGAAAATTATAATGACAAGCTGAAACTAAAATCTTTTTCTAAAGGGGCATCTATCTATATGAATAGCTCTTCTTTCATAAAAGCTCCTCGTGATGGTGTTCTTATCAGTAATGAAGTAGGAGGTTTGGTTGTAATCTATGACACTAATGCTCAGAAATATAAAACCTATGAGCAGCAGCCAATAGCCACAGCAGATTCAGACTATGTAGAAGAATAATTTTTAAAGATTTAATATTAAAA